>JAFZDU010000095.1 GCA_017561025.1 Bacteroidales bacterium
AATCCTCAATGTCCGCCATTGGGGATTTTTTATTTAACCTGAAAACTGATTTATGGAAATAATCGAAAAGTTCGTCAACAAGTTCCGTCTGGACCGCTTCTTCAACTCGAAGCTCGTCCTTGCGATCGACCTGCTGGTATCGTTCTCGGCGTCCGTGTGCACGCTGGTGTTCATGCGCTTCCTCCTGTCATCTGACGGGCTTACCGCCGCGTTCAGCATGACATGGCTCGGACTCTCGCTCGCGTTTTCGCTCGCGTTCTTCCTCGCCCTGAAGACCTACCGCACCATCATCCGCCACTCGACCCTCAAGGAGTTCGCCAAGATCTGCGTGGCGTCGTTCCTCAAGTCCCTCTGCGTGGGACTTATCGTCCTCGCCCTTCCGTTCGCGGACACATACTACGGCATGCTCATGATCATGGACATGTGCCTTACCATCGTGTTCCTGCTGATGGTCCGTGTGATGATGATCATCATGTACGACACCCTCCGCGAGAAGGTCATCTCTTCAAGAAAGCGAGTGAACGTGATGGTCTACGGTGTTGACGACAAGTCAGTGGCGACAGTTACAAGACTCGCCAACTCACCTCACTACAACGTGATCGGTTACCTCAACCACGGTCGCAGGCTCCGTGGTCAGAATATCAACGGCGTGAAAATTTTCTACTTCGAGAAGGAGTCAGACATAACCCTCTTCCGCGACAGGTTCTTCGTCGACGCCATCCTCTTTGCAAGAGAAGACGGCGTCAAGAAAGAGGCCAACCGCCTCATCGAGTACTGCCAGAACGCAGAGGTCAAGGTGCTCGTTGCACCGACCATCGACGAGGTCATCGACGGCAAGATCATGAAGTCGTCGATCCGTGAGGTGAAGATCGAAGACCTCCTCGGCCGTGACGAGATCAAGATCTCGATGGACGAGATCATCGCCAACTTCAGCGGCAAGACCGTGATGGTGACCGGCGCAGCCGGCTCCATCGGCTCGGAGCTCTGCCGCCAGCTAGCCTCATTCGGTCCGAAGAAGCTCGTCCTCTTCGACAACGGCGAAACCCCTATGCACAACCTCCGCCTCGAACTCGAGGAGCGCTATAAGGATCTGGACTTCGTACCTGTAATCGGCGATGTAAGACAGGAACCAAGACTTGACTACGTATTCAGAAAGTACCGCCCTCAGGTAGTGTTCCACGCAGCAGCCTACAAGCACGTGCCGCTCATGGAAGAGAACCCATGCGAAGCAGTCAGAGTAAACGTGGCAGGTTCAAGAAACGTAGCCGACAAGTGCGTAGAATACGACGTAGAGAAGATGGTGATGGTATCGACCGACAAGGCCGTCAACCCGACCAACATCATGGGCTGCACCAAGCGTCTCGCTGAAATCTACGTCCAGTCCCTCGGACTCGCAATCGAAAAGGGCGAAGTAAAAGGCCGCACCCGCTTTGTAACCACAAGGTTCGGTAACGTCCTCGGCAGCAACGGTTCAGTAATCCCAAGGTTTAGGGAACAGATAGCAAAGGGCGGTCCTGTAACAGTAACCCACCCAGAAATCACAAGGTTCTTCATGACCATCCCAGAGGCCTGCCGCCTAGTGATGGAAGCCGCAACAATGTCGACCGGCAACCAGATTTTCGTCTTCGACATGGGCGAAAGCGTAAAGATCGACACCCTCGCACGAAGAATGATCACCCTCGCCGGCTTCAAGCCAGACAAGGACATCATGATAGAATACAGCGGCCTGAGACCAGGCGAAAAACTCTACGAAGAAGTCCTCTCCAACAAGGAAAACACCGACCCTACCAGCCACGACCGCATCCGCGTTGCAAAGGTAAGGGAATACGAACATGATAAAGCAAAATCAGTCATGGCAGAACTGGAAGACTTCGCCATAAAGGTCGAGATTCCAGAGATGGTAAAACTGATGAAATCCACCGTCCCGGAGTTCATCTCGAAGAACTCAGAGTACGAGAAGTACGATATAAAACAATAATTACTAATTGCCGGCCCTTGACCGGCAATCAGTCGTTATAATCCGAATAATAAAACAAACGATAAATGAAAACGTTAAACAGATTTTTAATCACTCTCCTGGCGACAGTTCTTCTTGCGTCCTGCGCGGTACCGAAGAACATCGCTTATTTCCAGAACCGCCTGGTCGACCAGCCCGAGCAGATCGACAAACACGGCGGTATAGTAATCCAGCCGAAGGACATGCTCTCGATCGTAGTATCGAGCAAGAATCCGGAGCTGGTAGTTATGTTCAACCTTCCTGTAGTCAGCTATCAGGCAGGATCAGAAGTGACTTCTAATGGTGGATATCAGCGTCTTATGGGATATGTGGTAGATAACGAAGGATATATCGATTTCCCAGTTCTTGGACGTCTTAAGGTATCCGGTCTCACCCGTTGGGAGCTCGCAGAGACAATCAAGAATAAACTCATCTCAGATGGATATCTCACAGATTGCGTAGTAACTGTAGAGTTCATGAACTTTAAGGTGTCTGTAATCGGAGAAGTAAACTCTCCTGGTACATACACAATCGAAGGCGACAAGGTTACAGTCCTCCAGGCAATCTCCCTTGCCAGAGACCTCACAATCTTCGGCCAGCGCGAAAACGTAACAGTAATTCGTGAAAGCGACGGTCAGCGCACAATGTACCAAATCAACCTCTGCGACGTAAGCATGTTTAATTCACCAGCCTACTACCTCCAGCAGAACGACATCGTCTATGTAGAGCCGAGTGAAATCAAGGCCCGTCAGTCAACAACCGACGACAAGGGACTCAGGATGACAAGCATCTTTGTGTCATCGGGTTCTCTTCTCATTTCGCTTGCAACACTCATCATCAACCTCATCAACTAATTTGAAATTCAAAGAGATGGAAAACGTCAATAATAATTTCATCCAGAACGCCCAGGAAGAAGAATCAACCCTATCCCTAAAGGACATCTGGGGAATGATCTGGGGCTACAAATGGTGGTATCTTGCAAGTATCATCGTCTGCCTTTTTGTAGTCTGCGTATATATATATAGAACTCCTGATACATATCAGCGTACAGCAAAGGTAATCATTGACGAAACAGAGCAATCATCAACCCTTCGCAACCTTACACAGCTTACAGGAGGAATGACAGGCCTTCGAGCTAATGCTCAGGTCGCAAACGAGATGGAAGCTTTCCAATCTCCAGACCTTATGCAAAAGGTGGTTGAACGTTTGCACCTAGAGACTAAGTATTATGAAGATCAGTTCTTAAGAAGTGTAGAGTATTATCAGAACTCTCCTGTAGAACTTCGTCTTGTAGAAGGCAACCCTCAAAATAGTTTTGCATTTACTGTTGTCAACCTCGGTGACAACAAAATTCTTCTTAAGGATTTTGTAATAGGGCCGGATGATGTAAAGGAAACTGTAGAAGCAGTACTCGGTCAGCCAGTCACCACTCCGGCCGGAGTACTGACAATCATTCCGACCATGTTCATCGAGGAGTTCGAGCACCCTATCAGGATCGGTTGGAGCAACAGCATGAGCAGAGCTAAGGCGCTCTGTCAGAACCTTTCGGTAAGCCTTTCTGGCAAGGAGTCGACAGTTCTCGTGATTTCTCTCGAAGATACGTATCCTGGTCGCGCAAGCTCAGTAATCAGCACATTGATCGATACTTACAACGAAGACTGGATCCGCAACAAGAACCGTTCAGCCCGCAATACTTCAGACTTTATCAACGAGCGTCTCATCCTCATCGAGAAGGAGCTCGGAGGAGTCGAGAATGAGCTCAAGGCATATAAGGAGCAGAACAACCTTACAGATATGAGTGCAATCGCTCAGATGTATCTTCAGGAGTCAAGTGATTACTCTGCTAAGGCATTCGAAGTAAACAATCAGCTTTCAGTAGCAAACTTCATCAAGGAGTACCTCAACGACCCAGCTAACGCAACTGCTCTTATCCCAGCGAACCTAGGTCTTGCTTCAACTAGTGTTGAGTCTCAGATTTCTGAGTACAACGATCTCGTTCTTCAGAGAGACCGTCTCGCAAAGAACAGCGGCTCGAATAACCCTCTCATCGCCGACCAGAACGCTGCCCTTGCAGCGATGCGTACAGCGATCCTCCGTTCAATAGACAACTATGTATCAACTCTCGAGATGCAGGCTCAGAAGATCGAGAGCCAGGAGAAGCAGATTCTCGACAGGATTGCAGCCAGCTCAGGTCAGGAACTTGAGCTCCTCTCCATCCAGCGTCAGCAAGCAGTAAAGGAATCTCTCTACCTCTTCCTTCTCCAGAAACGTGAAGAGAACGAGATTGCAGCTCTTGTAAATGTGGGTAATACCCGTCTCATTCAAAACCCTAACGGATCACCATATCCGGTGGCTCCTAACAAGATGATGCTCCTTCTTGTCGCAATGGTACTCGGTTGCGGTATACCATTCGGTATTATCTTCATGTTCCGTATGCTTGACACTACTGTCCACGGCAAGATGGACTTCGCTGACTCAGAAGTACCATTCCTCGCAGAAATTCCTCTCAAGGCAAAGAAAAACCGCTTCGGAGTCGTTACTGATAAGGAGAAACTCAACCACTCCAATACAAAGATCATCGTCGAGCACGCAAAGCGTGACATGATGAATGAGGCATACCGCGTCTTCCGTACCAACCTCGATATGGTCATCGACAAGAAGCCTGGCGAGGCATACGTGATCATGCTTACCTCCCTGAACCCTAACGCCGGTAAGACATACACGATCATGAACATCGCAGCAAGTATGTCCCTCAAGCCGGCTAAGGTCCTCCTTCTTGACCTCGACCTCCGCAAGGCGACCCTCTCCCTCTCGCTCGAGAAGAACCATAGAGGAGTAGCTGCCTACCTCAACGGCAAGGAAAACGACTTCCACCAGAACATTGACAAGGCCATAGACCGTCTCGAGAACCTCGACCTTCTTCCAGTGGGAAAACTTCCGCCAAACCCAACCGAACTTCTCCTTACAGATAGGTTTAAGACCATGATGGCTCAGCTCCGCAAGGAATACGACTACATCTTCATCGACTGTCCACCAATCGACATCGTTGCCGATGCAGCCATCATCACCAAGGAAGTCGACATGACGGTCTTCATCGCCCGTGCCGGTCTCCTCGACAAGAGAGCGGTTCCATACATCGACCAGATTTACCAGTCGAAGAAGTACACTAGAATGACCCTCGTCCTCAATGGAGTCAACTACGAAAGCCGCGGATATGGATACGGTTATGGATATGGTTACGGATACGGCTATGGTTACGGTTATGGCTACGGAAATCAGGACTAATCTGTAATGGGACTCTTTGACATTTTCAGCCTCAAACGTTCCATTGCGGACAGCGGAATTCTGACAGGTTCGACAGACCGTCATTCGCATATATTATATGGTGTGGATGACGGAATCAAGACACCGGAAGATTCTCTTGCGGCACTGACCTTCGAAGAGTCGCTTGGAGTGAGGGAAGTATGGTGCACTCCTCACATCATGGAAGATGTACCCAATACTACTGAATTCCTGAAAGCTAGATTTGAAGAACTGAAATCTATCTATACTGGTCCGATAAAGCTCCACCTTGCAGCAGAATATATGCTGGATACAGTCTTTGAACAAAGGCTAAAGAGCGGAGACATGCTGACAATGGAGGATGACACACTTCTGGTTGAAGTGTCTGTAATAGCAGAGCCCTACGACCTTGTAGGCATGCTCACAGAGATCATGTGTGCCGGCTATCATCCTCTCCTGGCACACCCTGAAAGATACAGATATCTCACAGAGAAGGACTACGACAGGCTTCATGAACTTGGGGTGAAGTTTCAACTCAATCTTGCATCCGTGACAGGGTACTATGGGCCTGCTGCACAAAGCAAGGCAAGTTATATCCTCGACAAGGGCTGGTATTCAGCAATCGGATCAGATTGCCACAGATTAAGAAGTATCAAGGATCAGTATACCCGAAAGGAACTGAAAAAGAAAACCATACAGAAACTACAATCATTGAAATAAACAAAGACAACATATACTATGAGCATTTTTAAAGACAAAGTCCTGATGATTACAGGCGGAACAGGTTCATTCGGAAACGCGGTTCTTAACCGTTTTCTTAGAACAGATATCAAGGAAATCCGTATCTTCTCTCGTGATGAGAAGAAGCAGGACGATATGCGTCATGAGTATCAGGTTAAATATCCTGATGTTGCCCATAAGATTAAGTTCTTCATCGGTGATGTACGCAGTCTTCAGTCATGCCGCAACGCAATGCCAGGAGTAGACTATATATTTCATGCAGCTGCGCTCAAGCAGGTACCTTCATGCGAGTTTTTCCCGATGGAAGCAGTGAAGACAAATGTAATTGGAACAGATAATATCCTTACAGCTGCTATCGAGTATAAGGTGAAGTCGGTTATCTGTCTTTCTACTGACAAAGCAGCGTATCCAATCAATGCTATGGGTATCACAAAGGCAATTGAAGAGAAGATTGCCGTAGCAAAGTCTCGTTACTCGGGTGATACAAAGATATGCTGTACAAGATATGGTAACGTGATGTGCTCACGCGGTTCTGTTATTCCATTGTGGATCGAGCAGATTCGCAATGGTAATCCTATTACTCTTACTGACCCTTCGATGACCCGTTTCATCATGTCTCTTGAAGAGGCTGTAGACCTTGTTCTTTTTGCATTCGAACATGGTCAGAACGGTGACATTCTCGTTCAGAAGGCTCCAGCATGTACTATCCAGACTCAGGCAGAGGCTGTATGCGAGCTCTTCGGCGGAAAGAAAGAAGATATCAAGGTTATCGGTATCCGTCACGGAGAAAAGATGTATGAGACTCTCCTTACTAACGAAGAGTGTGCTAAGGCTGAAGACATGGGAGACTTCTATCGTGTTCCAGCAGACAACCGCGGTCTCAACTATGACAAGTTCTTCAAAGAAGGTGAAACAGAGCGTAACGTTCTTACAGAGTTCAACTCAAACAACACACGTCTCCTCAATGTAGAAGAGACCAAGGCAAAGATCGCTGCCCTCGAATACATCCAGAACGAACTCAACGGTATCGCAAACGTAGCGAAGTAATGAAGATTCTAGTAACAGGTGCAAAAGGATTCGTAGGGAAGAACCTCTGCGCCCAACTCAACAACATAAAGGACGGCAAGGCAAAGTGCTACGGAGATATAACTATCTCCGAGGTCTTCGAATATGACATAGACTCAACTGAAGAAGAACTCGACCATTATTGCCGAGAATGTAACTTCGTCTTCAACCTTGCAGGAGTGAACCGCCCTCAGAACCAGGAAGATTTCATGAAGGGTAACTTCGGTTTTGCCTCTGTTCTTCTTGACACGTTGAAGAAGTACGGTAATAATTGTCCTGTGATGATATCAAGTTCTATCCAGGCAACTCTTTCAGGCCGCTTCGGAACAAGCGAATATGGCAAGAGCAAGAAGGCTGGAGAAGAACTGATGTTCGAATACGGTCAGGAAACAGGAGCAAAGGTACTTGTTTACCGTTTCCCTAACCTCTTTGGAAAGTGGTGCCGTCCGAACTATAACTCTGCAATCGCGACATTCTGCAACAACATCGCGAACGACCTTCCGATCCAGGTAAACGACAGAAGCGTCGAGATGGAGCTTCTCTATATCGACGACCTCGTGGATGAAATGATCGAAGCTCTTAAAGGCAAGGCTCATAGGTGTGAATTTGAAGGCGTAGAGACCGTATCGGCAGAAGACGGCAGATACTGCTACTGCCCGATCACCCACAAGACCACCCTCGGAGAGATCGTGGACATGATCTACAGCTTTGCAGACCAGCCTAAGACACTGATGATACCTGAGATTCCGGAAAACTCACTCGCCAAGAAGCTCTACAGCACATATCTGAGCTATCTTCCTAAGGATAAGGTATCCTTCCCACTCAAGATGAACGTTGATGACAGAGGCTCCTTCACAGAGCTCGTCCACACCCTCAATTGCGGTCAGGTATCGATAAACATCAGCAAGCCTGGCATCACCAAGGGCCAGCACTGGCACAACACGAAGTGGGAGTTCTTCATCGTCGTAAGCGGGCACGGCCTCATCCAGCAGCGTCGTATCGACTCCGACGAAGTCCTCAACTTCGAAGTCAGCGGTGACAGGATCGAAGCAGTCCACATGCTTCCAGGATATACCCACAACATCATCAACCTCTCGGAAACAGAGAATCTTGTGACAGTAATGTACTGCAACGAGATCTTCAACCCGGAGAAACCGGATACTTATTTCTTACCAGTAGAATAACAACTACAGATATATGGAGATTCGCACGAAAAACGAATTGAAATTTTTCATCATGGCTGATCTTATGATGAATCGGGGTTATTTTAGTAAGCCAATCTTGTATAGAATAAAAGGTTTATTCTTTCCCGATTATATTATGTCATTCCTAAAGCTGATGAGAAAATTGTCATATTATTCACATGCAGGAGGTATTTATAAAATATGGAGTTATTTTATACAATATCGCTATTATCGTTTAGGATTAAAATTGGGTTTTAACATAGGTTGTGATGCATTTGGCTATGGCTTGGTATTACCTCATTATGGCTCACTTGGTTGTGGCAGCACAAATCGTTTTGGTAATTATTGTGTGATACATACTCTTACTTCTGTGACTGATAATGGAAAGATAATCGGTGATGCATTGTACTTAGCAAAAGGGGCAATTATTACCTCAAGAATCACACTTGGCAACAACATTTCTGTAGGTGCCAATTCAGTAGTGAATAAATCTTTTGAAAATGACAATATTATGATCGCAGGGGCTCCTGCAAAATATATTAAAGATGCTCTTCCATGGTACATCAGAGATGGAAAAACATTCTCGGATAGAGTCAATAAAGTCGAAAATCTGAAAAAGCAGTTTGGTTTATAACTAATAAAAAATGGAACTGAAAACAGACTATAGCGACGTGCAGTTCAAGAACGACGGCCGTCTCAAACTCCTGATAATCGTAGGCACAAGACCGGAGATCATCCGCCTTGCAGCAGTGATCAACAAATGTCGCAGATACTTTGACTGTATCCTTGCGCACACCGGCCAGAACTACGACTACAACCT
This sequence comes from Bacteroidales bacterium, assembly GCA_017561025.1. GTDB lineage: Bacteria > Bacteroidota > Bacteroidia > Bacteroidales > F082 > Limimorpha. Next base: position 9,089 of record JAFZDU010000095.1, read on the forward strand.
CAACGGCGTATTCTTCCGTGATCTCAAGCTTGCTGATCCAGAAGTCTACATGGATGCAGTCGGAGACGACCTTGGAGCCACAATGGGCAACATCCTCAATGCCTCATACAAGCTCATGGTGCAGGCAAAACCTGACGCAGTCCTCGTACTCGGAGACACCAACTCTTGCCTCTCGGTAATCGGAGCCAAGAGACTCCATATCCCGATCTTCCACATGGAAGCCGGCAACCGTTGCTTTGATGAGTGCCTTCCGGAGGAGACCAACCGCCGTATTGTAGACATCATCTCTGACGTTAACATCTGCTATAGCGAGCACGCAAGACGCTATCTCAACGCCAGCAGCGTAGCTCCTCAGAGGACATATGTATCAGGTTCACCAATGGCAGAGGTACTTCACGAAAACCTCGCTGACATCGAGGCATCTGACGTTCACCGGAGACTCGGACTTGAGAAGGGACGCTACATCCTCTTGAGTGCTCACCGTGAAGAGAATATCGACACTGAGAAGAACTTCATGTCACTCTTCACTGCGATCAACAAGATGGCAGAGAAATACGACATGCCGATCCTTTACAGTTGTCATCCACGTTCTCGCAACAGACTGGCAGCCTCAGGTTTCCAGCTCGACCCACGCGTAATCCAGCACGAGCCTCTCGGCTTCCACGATTATAACTGCCTTCAGATGAATGCATTCGCTGTAGTTTCAGACTCAGGTACACTCCCGGAGGAAAGCTCATTCTTCACAAGCGTAGGACACTCATTCCCAGCTGTCTGCATCCGAACATCGACCGAGCGTCCTGAAGCTCTCGACAAAGGCTGCTTCATTCTCGCCGGCATCGACGAGCACTCGCTCCTGCAGGCCGTTGATACAGCCGTAGAAATGGTCAAGAACGGAGACAATGGTATTCCTGTTCCTAACTATGTTGACGAAAACGTCAGCACCAAGATCGTGAAGCTCATTCAGAGTTATACTGGAGTTGTAAATAAAATGGTTTGGAGAAAATAAATTAGGATGGTAAATATATCTTCTAATAATAAGCGTATCGCAAAAAATACACTTTTCCTCTATTTGAGGATGGGGCTAGTTCTTGTTGTATCATTATTTACAACAAGAATTATTCTTCAATCGTTAGGAGTAGTTGATTATGGCGTTTACAATGTTGTTAGTGGATTTGTAACAATGTTTTCTTTCTTAAATACTTCGATGTCAAATGGAGTACAACGATTTTATAACTTTTCCCTAGGAAGCAAGGAGGAATATAGCATTACCGATGTATATAATACGGCAATGCAAATTCAAGGGCTGCTAGCATTAGTCCTCTTATTTTTGCTTGAGACTTTTGGTACTTGGTATATAAACACTCAAATGGTTATTCCTATTGAAAGAATTAAAGCAGCACAATGGGTGTTTCAATTTTCTGTTTTTTCGTTAATACTTCTAATCCTACAAATACCATATAGCGCTGCTATTATGGCTAACGAGAGAATGGATTATTATGCATATTTAAGCATTTTTGATGTTTCAGCAAAACTTCTTATAGCTTATGCAATTAAATATTCAACAATTGACCAATTAATCCTATATGGAGGGTTAAATTTTGTTGTTTCATTAATCAACTTCTTTTTATTTTTTTTATATGCAAAGATACACTTTCTTGACCTAAAATTTGATTTAAAGATCCGGAGGCAGTTATTCAAACCAATGCTATCATTTTCAGGATGGAATATATTTGGTTCTTTTGCTTACATGATTAAAAGTCAAGGTCTCAACATGTTACTTAACATATTCTTTGGTCCAATAGTCAATGCTGCACGAGGTGTTTCAAATATGGTTATGAGTGCAATACAAGGTTTCCAATCAAATATTGTAATAGCTTTTCGTCCTCAATTGGTGCAATCTTACGCTTTAAGAGATAATAGACGTGTCTTAAAATTATTTTATAGTTTATCAAAAGTCTCATTCATACTTTTGGCTATGCTATCAATACCTATAATCGTTGAAATCGATTATATTTTACATTTGTGGCTAGGAGACTCAATTCCCGAATATACGATACCTTTTACAGTATTAGTGTTAATTAATATGGTAATTAGTAGCTTGAATACTCCTGTATCACAAGTTGTTCATGCTACCGGTAAGATGAAGAATTATCAACTTGCGACTAGTTTGATGATTTGTGCCATTCTACCTGTTTCGTGGATCTTCTTATCATTGGGGTTTGATCCTATTGCCGTATATTGGGTAAGTCTTATTATCACTATTTTAAATCAAATTCTTTGTAATTTGATATTGAAGAGAATATACACCTATAGTTTGAGAGATTATTGTAAAAAAGTAGTAATGCCGTGTGTGTTATTTGCTGTTTTAGTGCCAATTATACCTATCATGATAACAAAGATTTTCTCAGAATCTCTTATACGCTTATTATCGACAATAATTATTAGCGTTTTAATGTCTATTTTGGTATCATATTTCATTGTCCTTGATAAAACGGAACAGAATATGATTTTGAGTTTTATAAAACGAAATTAAATATGGCGAGTGAATTATTGGTAAGTTTTTTAAAATCAAAAGGAATTCAATATGAACTAAACGTCGATCTTAAAAAGAGGACTTGGATTCATAGAGGGGGATTAGCTCACGTATTTATTTCGCCGAAATGTGCGGATGATTTAGAAAACGCTGTTATTTATCTTTATAAAAATAGTATACCGTTTTTGTTGATTGGTCACACTTCTAATATTTATATCTTAAATGAATGCAATATTCCTGTAGTTGTTTCTACTGCTAAATGCCGTAATTATAAACTTGTTGGTGACCGTCTTTATTGTGAAGCAGGAGTTGGGGTAATTCAGTTATCCAAGCAAATGATTAATCTTGGAATCAAAGGATTTGAGTATCTAACGGGGCTTCCTGGCACTGTTGGAGCAGCACTTGTTAACAATAGTTCTTGTAGGGATAATTCTATTTCTGACTTATTGATTAGCGCAAAGGTAGTTTTAAATGATGGATCTATTAGGACAATTCAACCGAAAGACTTTAAGTTTGAATTTAGAAATTCTGTTTTTAAAAAGAAAGTAATTGAGGGGACCATTATATCTGTAATTCTCAAAGCAGAATGTGGTGATAAATCAACAATGCAAGAAATTGCCGCTAATAATGACCTTGATAGAAAACGAAAGTTAGAAGGGCATGCAATGAACCTAGGTTGCACTGTTCACCGCTGTTTTATAAATGGGAAAATGTCAGTATGGCTAAAAGTTTCATTGCTAGTGTACGGACTATTTTCAAGATTATTTATAAAAACTGAAGAAGAAAGGCGTAAGCGAAGGCGAGATTATATATGTTATATTACGGGCTATAAATCAATCGCACCATACGTAAGTTTTAAGAACCCTATTGTCTTTTGTTGGATAGATGAGGGGGCGGATGTTGCATTCCCACGTTATCTTGACTTTATGAATAAGATATATAAAACAGATAAAGTAGAAATTGAAATTATCAGACAATGGCAAAAGTAAATCTTTTGACAATACATTACGGTAAATGCTATGGTGCTGTAATGCAAACATACGCCACTTGTAAAATGCTTGAGAATGCAGGCCATACGGTTAACGTCATCAACATAATTAATCCCAAGCAAAAAGGAAATTGGAAAAAGTTTCAATATTGGAAGGATTGTGTCCGAGAATTGCAGTTTTGGGTATTTAAGAAAAAATACTTCTCAAAGCTTACAAACAAGTCCTATTCAATAAAAGACATCAGTTTACCTGAATCAGACATAACAGTAGTAGGGAGTGACCAAGTATGGAATCGAGACATTACAGGATGCTTTGGCTTTTCTTTCTTTCTTGATTTTGTTGATGATCAACCAAAACTAGCATTGTCTTCAAGTTTGGGTAAAGAAAAATGGACAGAAGATAAAGATTATTCAGATCAAGTAAAAAAACTTCTTTCTCAATTCAAAGCAATTTCTGTTAGAGAATCATCGGGAGTCCAGCTTCTCAATGATATCTTTGGGATTAACGCCATTCAGCTTCCTGATCCGACAATCGGTTATGGATGCTTTGAGAACTTATTACTAAATAATAAAACCCTTCATCACGTATATCCATTTCTTCTAATAAATGATGCAATGGCTATAGAAAAAGCCAAGCATATTGCCAACTCAATAGGATTACCACTATTTAAACACACAACTTTTTCTTGTCGTTTACAGAATGGTCCTAGACATTGGCTTACACGTATTAAGAACTCTGACTACATCATCACAGATTCTTTCCATGGATTAGCTCTAAGTATTATTTTTAATAAACAATTCTTTGTTTTTTGTGCATCTGAGACTAAATTCACAAGACTGCGTTCATTATTGAAATTATTATCTCTTGAAGAAAGATATATTGAGAGTATCGAAGATTTTGAAAAGAGGAAAGATATTCTTCTTAACCCTATTGATTATGTTCAAGTAAACCATATTTTGCAGAGTGAACAGAGTCGATATAAATCTTTTATTCAGCAATATTTATGAAGAAAGTATTGATAGTAGTGCCCAATTGTGGGACAGGAGGCGTATTGGCATCATTAATTGCGCTATTAAACTCAAGTTTTGTTCGTCGATACCATGTCAACATCTTCATTATGAATGCCTATGGAGTAATGATTAATCCTACGATAGCAAAATATGATATTGGATGTAATTATTGGACCTCAAAAGTATATTCCTATGTTCGTAATACTCATGGCATGAATAGAATTGTTCTGTTAGGGTATAAAATTATATTCAAAATTCCTTGGATTGGGAAAAGAATAATAGATTATATAGATCTATCTACTATTCGTAGAATAGAGAAATTTGAATATGATTGCGTAATCTCATTTCAGGAGAGGGTCTCGCAAGAGTTTGTTTCAAAATTCAGTAATCCCCAAAAAATTGCATGGATACATTGTGACTACTCGCGCATATTTACTAATGAAACAGATGAAATGAAGATATTGTCAAATTACACAAAGATTGTTACAGTCTCTAAATATACTCAGCAGTCTTTATGTGAATTATTACCAAAGCTAAAGGATCGAATTGTAGTCATATATAACATTATGGATTATGATGTAATACGAATAAAAGCAAATAAGACAATAGACGATAATAGATTTTCAACTGATTACTATACAATAATTTCTGTAGGTAGAATATCTTCTGTTAAACAATTTGAAAAAGTACCATTAGTTGCAAACTCCTTAAAATCTAAAGGATATTCTTTTCGTTGGTATATCATAGGAGGAGTAAATGATACAAGTGCTTCTGAAAAACTAAATAAAGCAATTGAAGACAATAAAATGCAAGATGTTGTTATCTGTCTCGGAAACAAGTTGAATCCATATCCTTACTTTAAGGCAGCCAATCTATTGGTCTCAACGTCTTTATCTGAGGCATGTCCAATGGTTTTTAATGAGGCGAAGATTTTGAAACTACCGATTGTTACAAATTGTTTCGGATCATCTTATGAGTTTATCGAAGACGGGCAAGATGGACGAATATGTACAATTGATCAGATGGCAGATGTGATCGGTGAAATCATATCATTCAGACCGCACTTCTGCCCACAGATATCAAAAGGATTCAGTTCAATAGAGATTCAGAATCAAATAGATAACATAATTAACAATTCATAGTATGTCTAAACGACTGCTGTATTTATATTATTTCTTTCTTCTAGTAGTGTTATGCACATGGTTTAACACTACCTCTGCGCCTCCAATGCCATTGCGATTGATTTATCTCGCAGCTTTGGTCTTTCCGGTTTTTTTAAAAGCACCGAATAATCTGGTTCCGATTATTAATTGTTTTACCGCTTTAGGTACATATGGATTCTCACGTTCATATATGCCAACGGAGAAATGGATTTATCTACTTATTATCGTTATTTGTCTTTTCTTAGGGTATTCTAAACTTAAACGATTTCAACGGCCACCATCATTAATGATACTATTTTGTGTCTATATTTGGTCTATAGATATAATTCAAGGCACAAAAATCGTTGATATCGACTATACAATTCTCATTGTATTGCTTTCTTTCTTTTTTGTCAGCAAAGACGGCTCAGAAAAAAACAGCTATATATTAGCATTCATGATTATCACTTTGATTTTGGGTCTTTTTTTCCTTACTTATGGACAGAGTTCAGCAATTTCAGTTTCAGAAACAGGTCGACGCTCTTGGGTAGATCCAAATTACTTTGGAAACGTTTGCGGCATGGGTGTAGTATTGGCTTATAATACTATTGTAAATAAGCTATCACAGAATCTGTATTTTAAGAGAATAGCAATTCTTACTATAGCTTTAGGTTTGCTTACATTGGTAATGAATGCCTCAAGAGGAGCTTTCTTGTCTGCAAGTGTCTCAATTGTGATTATCACCTTTTTCTCTAAAGTGAGTATCAAAACAAAAGTCGGCATAGCAGTATTGGTTTCTATAGGAGTGGTTGCCATGTTTTCAATGGGTGCTTTCGATGTTTTGGCAAATCGTTTTATGGACCAAGATGATACAACAGGAAATGGACGAACTCTGATATGGGAAGCCAAATTGCTAGGATATATAGGGTTACCGACGCATGAGAAGTTGTTTGGTATCGGTTATGATGGTGGATTCTCTTTAGCTATTCCAGGAGGGTATGGTTTTCATAATGACTTCTTGGCGTTTCTAGTAGACTATGGTCTAGTCGGTCTATTATTCTTCTTAGCATTAATGCTTTATCCCATTATTATAGTTGGCAAGAATTCGTCTGCTAGGCCAATTGTGATATCATTAGTCCTATTTTTATTAACCTGCTGTTCTACCCTTGAACCTCTAACTGCAGGTAAATTACCTTATTGGTATTATTATTTTTTTATTGTTCTATTTGCCCGTTGGAGTAAGTCTCGACAGAGATAATATTGCCCTTCAGCTAGTTGTCAATTTTGGGCATAGTCCGAAATGGTTTTAGCTTTGTGACAAAAATGCCAAACTTGTATAGCAGCGAAGACCTAGAGAAGTTCTACTTCGATTACCAAACCCAATGACACATAGAGGGATGTCATTCTCGGCTTATTGTTCAATAAACAATGTTCCATACAAGGTACTTGACAGATGGATCAGGGATATTTACTATATGGTTATTCCCGTCTATATCACCTGAACTTCTAACGAACTCAAGATTGAGAATTCTATTCATCCGGAGACGGAACCAAAGAAAAAGACGCACAATGAGAATGTCAGCATCAAGATTATCATTCGTACGAGTTCCGGCATGGAACTGTTCCGAGATGGGTTGAACTACCGGAGTCTCAGGACTTTCATTGAAAGATTGGAGGGCCTGCTATGCTAAACATAACCGGAATGAATAAGTTATACTAAATCAGGAACTTCATGGACATTCGTTGCAGGTACAGCATAATTCTGGCAGTGATCCGGCTTCAGAGAATACTCCCGGTGTGAGATTCTGGGACAGGACACCTACAAAGAATATTTGCCGGTTTTAAGCAGATAAGTATCAATAAATCAACATGGGAATACAACTGAAACAAATATAGTGCATGTTGTTGATGCCCTAATTGACCAATAACAAATACTAACACATTAAACACGATAATAGTGGAACATCAAGATTTCATAACATATGCTATACATAGTAAGTAATTCATATCAACCGAATACAGCTCCAACAAATCGTTTGTTAAGTTTCTTAAGAGGCTTTTCTGAATTAGGTATAAATGTGACACTCGTTTTTGTAGAACCTGATAGTAATTATAGTCGTCTAGGCGAAGTGTATTCCAATGTAACGATAAAGTACTTATGGGATGATATAAAAATAAAGTCTAGAATAGTATCAAAATTCGCATCCCATTATTATGGGTGGAAGTTTACAAGGTCTCTTAAAGCTGATGATATTGTAATTTTGATGAGTGCCGGATATCTTTTCTTTAATTTGATTAATACTAAAAGTATAAAATTTTATCATGAAAGAACTGAACATCCAGATGTTTATAAGATAAGAGGTTTTAATAAAAAAGAGTACAAGAGACGAATAAAAGACTTAGATGGTTTATTTGTTATATCCACATCTTTGAAAGATTATTTTGCTAGTTTAGGGCTCAATTCTGATAAGATACACGTCATAAATATGACTGTTGATAGTAATCGTTTTACTGGCTTGTGCAGACAGCCATCAGCGTACAAATATATAGCCTACTGTGGTACAGCATCAAATAATAAAGATGGAGTGGATGAGTTGATTAAATCTTTTGCGATAGTTCATAGCTTATATCCTGATATTAAACTCGTCATTATTGGTAAAACACCGGATGCGACAGATCGGTCTGGAAATATACAACTAATCAAATCTTTGAATTTGGAAGACTCTATAGTTTTTACAGGAGTAGTAACTGCTGATGAAATGCCACAGCTACTTAAAAATGCAGATATATTAGCATTAGATCGTCCGAATTCCCTACAAGCACGTTGTGGCTTTCCAACAAAATTAGGTGAATACCTTTTGACAGAGAATGTAGTTGTTGTTACCAAGGTAGGAGATATTCCTCTTTTTTTAGAAGATGGTAAGACTGCATTGCTGGCAGAGGAAAGAAATCCAGATGATTTTGCATCAAAAATTATTTGGGCATTAAGTAATCCAGAAGCAGCTGCAATAATCGGTAAAGCTGGAGCAAAAGTAGCTATGGAGAAGTTTAATTATTTGACTGAAACAAAAAAAATCTTAAAAGTGATCCAATACCATTAATGCCCGACAATAAATCATTAAAATCGTTTGAAAATATTGAAAGACAGGTGGTTGCGAAAATTATATACGCGTCCTAATATGAATTTATCCACGTAGAATGGCATATGCATAAAGGAATATACGTGTTCGCGCAGCTTTTAGACTTCATCGATAAGGATGTATTCCCTAGACTTGCGAACAAATACGATGGAAATCGTTATATATAGCAGTTCACCTGCGATAACCAACTTGCATACTGATATTCGGTCAGCTTTCCAACTGTAAAGGTCTTCGTGATCTTGTCTTGGCAACCTAGGCTCATGACTCCAAAGCATATCATCTTGGATTTGGCAAGCACGTAGCTAAAAGTACTTTTGCGGATGCCAACACAAAACACGATTATCGCATCTTCGATGAGTTTGCAGTTAGTGGTCAAAAAAGGGCATAGTCCCAAAGCATAATAGCTTTGTGGCAAAAATGCCAAAGATGTACAGCAGCGAAGACTTAGAGAGGTTCTACTTCGATTACTAGACCGAATGGATGCCGCGAGGGATGTCGATCCAGGCTTATTGTTCGAGAAACAATGTTCCCTACAAGGTGTTAGACAGATGGATCCGGGATATTTGCAAAAGGGTTATTCCCGTCCAGGTCATCGGAACTCCAGAAGAACTCAAGATAGAGAATCATCAGCATACAGAGACAGAACCAGAGAAAAGGACAGGCAATGAGGATGTCAGCATCACGATCATCATCAGTACGAGTCCGGCATGGAACTGTCACGAGATTGGTTGGACTACAGGAGTCTCAGGACTTTCATTGAAAGATTGGAGGGTCTGCTATGCTGAACATAACCGGAATGAACAAGTTCTTGAGCAGGATCCTAGCAGTGATCCGGCATCAGCTTGGAAGGGAGCCGCAGAAAGACGAAGTGTTCATAGTGATGTCAAAGAACCGCAGACTTGTACGCCTGTTCTCGTTCGACAGGATCTCTTTCAGTCTTTACGAGAAGCGGTTTGCACCGGAATATCAGTTCATGCAGGCACTTGCCTATGAAGTGTATATGAAGAATGTGACCTTCGGGAATCTCCACAAATAGGTTCAGGACATGGAAATGACAGTAAGCAAGAACACCCTCAAGAATTGGCTCCAAAGAGCCAAAAGCCATCTGGACAGTCTGATACCTCTCTTGAAGGATGCAGCTTTAGAAAAGGATGCCATAGTGAACTGAGACGAGACCTGGTGCAAGGTGAGGAGGTTCAATAAGTACACGATCCTTGATGAAGAACTGAGAAAGGATAACGAGTTCAGAAGCTCATACATGATGCAGGCATTGAGCTATCTGGATCACTTCTGGGACGGGCTCTTCCTCTACAGGAAAGACGGATCTTATCCGATTGACAATAACCTGGCTGAACGTTCAGTAAGACCGTTCACCACAAAAAGAAAAAGTTCGCTCCACTTCGGCAGCGATGAAGGTGTAGAGATGTCAGCTGTGTACCACAGCATCATCAGCACATTGAAGCTATGCGGCAAATCAGTCTGGAACTTCTTCGGAGACTACTTCCGGTGTGAGGTTCTGGGACTGGACACCTACAAGGAATACCTGCCGGCTTTGAGCAGATAAGAATCAATAAATCAACATGGGAAAACAACTGAAACAAACGTCACAAGACGAGTGCATACTGTTGGACGCCCTAAATTGACCACTAACAACTTAATAATAATTGTCCGGGACTTTTACCGGACAGCAATGATTTATTAATATGAAAGTATTAATTGCTGGTGACTTTTGCCAGCGTTACAGAGTTGATGAGATGCTAACCAATTCTAATTATAATATGTTTGATTTGGTTAAGCCAATTATTAACTCATGTGATATTCGTATTGTAAATTTCGAATTCCCAATTGTTTCTGACAATTCTTCCCCAATAGATAAAGTAGGACCTGTCTTAGGTGGCACCCATGCTTCAATTGATGCATTATTATCTGCCGGATTCAATGTGTGTACTTTAGCAAATAATCATATCCTTGACCAAGGAGAGATGTCATGTCTTGACACAAAAGAGACTTTGGAAAAATTCGGGATTAAGACTGTAGGAGTCGGTAAAAACATTCAGGATGCCTCGAAGATTTTATACATTAGAATAAATGAACAAACTTTAGCTATTATTAATTGTTGTGAACACGAATTTAGTGTCGCAACGGAAACAACAGTTGGCGCGAATCCACTAAATGTCGTTAAGCAGTTTTATGCTATAAACGAGGCAAAATCAAAGGCAGATTATGTTTTAGTAATTGTTCATGCTGGTATTGAACATTACCAATTGCCAACTCCTAGGATGAAGGAGAATTATAGATTCTTTATAGATGCTGGTGCTGATGCTGTAGTGAATCATCATCAGCATTGTTATAGTGGTTATGAAATATACCATGATCGACCAATTTTCTATGGGATAGGTAATTTCTTATTCGATAGTCCACGTTTAAGAAATAATATTTGGAATGAAGGATACATGGTAGAGTTAGACTTTTCTCAATTAGGAGTTGAGTATAAAATATATCCATATAATCAATGTAATGAAACTCCTATTGTGGAATTATTGAATGATGATGCTAATGAATCTTTCATAAATAGAATTCATGAATTAAATAGTATAATTTTATCTGATACTGTACTATCAACTACATTAGATTCATATATTGAAAAAAATAGTAAGTTTATTCTATCCTCTTTTACTCCATGGACTAATCGTATATTTATTGCTGCTTTCGTGAGAGGATTATTACCTTCATTTTTATCTAAAAAACAAAAAAAACACATTAAAAGTAGAATTATGTGTGAGTCTCATTTTGATATTACCCTGAGAGAGCTTAGTAAAAAGAAATAGTGTTACCATGAACGAAAAGAATAGATTTATAAAAGCCATAAAACATCCAGAATGGTTGTTTGGCGTTCTTTTAAGGAGAACAATTGGTCCATATATGAACGATGAATCATTCATTAAATGGGAATATTTTTCTGGTATGGCAAAGTTTCCAGATTTGAAAAACCCTAAAACTTTTAATGAGAAGTTACAGTGGCTCAAATTAAATGACATACATGAAGATTATGCGGAAATGGTTGATAAAGCATCAGCAAAGGAATATGTAAAAAAAATAATCGGAGAAGAGTATATAATACCTACGCTTGGAATATGGAGAAGATTTGATGAAATCGACTTTTCAAAACTGCCTAATCAGTTTGTTCTTAAAACAACACACGATTCAGGAGGTGTTGTGGTGGTTTCTGATAAATCTAACTTTGATATTGCAGAAGCTCGAAGAAAACTCAATAAAAGCTTAAGGAATAATTACTTTTTACAGCATCGTGAATATCCTTATAAATATATTCAACCTCGTATTATTGCTGAACAATATATGGTTGATGAAAGTACTACTGAATTAAAGGATTATAAGTTTTTTTGTTTTCATGGGAAGTGTAAAATGTTGTTTATTGCGACAGATAGGAGCCTTGGCGATGTGAAATTTGATTTCTATGATACGGAGTTTAATCATTTACCTTTTATGCAAGGACATCCATGGGCGACAAAAGAGATCCAAAAACCTGAGTGTTTTGATGAAATGATACAAATTGCTGAAAAACTCAGTGAGGGGATACCTCATGTGCGTGTTGATTTGTATAACATAAATGGAAAAATCTATTTTGGAGAGCTAACCTTCTTCCATTTTTCGGGGAATGTCCCTTTTATACCTCATGAATGGGACAATAAAATAGGTGAGTGGCTAGTTTTACCGAATGATGTATAATAGTGAAATTTATATTGTAGGGTATGAACTTTAAAACTTTTGTACAAATATATTCAATAAAGAGAATATATAGGAAAATATGGCTAGGTATATCTCATTTTCCAATGTTTCCCCATTGGAGAGTTTTCTTTTTGAGATTAGCTGGAGTGAATATTGAAAAAGGTGCAATGATATATAATAATGTTGGTATTGATACAGTTTATCCTGAATGTGTTTATATTGGCAAAGGTGTGCGCATAACTGCTGGAGTAAAAATACTTACACATTATTTAGATCCAAATCAAAGTGGTGTTCATTTCCGGAAAGGAGAAGTGCATATTGAAGACGATGTTTTTATTGGAGTTAATACTTGTGTGTGTAACTCTGTTCGAATAGGTAAAGGGGCAATAGTTGGAGCTGGGGCTGTTGTTACCAAAGATATTCCTCCATATCAGGTCTGGGGAGGGAATCCGGCACATTATATAAAAGATAGAGTAAGGTAGTATATGAGAATAGCAATTCTAATACCTACGATAAAACCCGGAGGGGCAGAGAAACAGGCGGCACTGTTGGCTGCAACATTAAGTTTAGAGCACGAAGTCCATTTTGTATCCCTATATGGCAAAAAGAATCATTCAGTTATAGTTCAACACTTCCTTGAGGAAAGTCGTGTTTCAATTCATTACCTTGAAGGATCTTTTTTTAAAAGGTGGAATGCTTTTAGAAATTTGCTGAAAACTCTCAATATTGAAGTTGCTTTTAATTATCTAACTGTTTGTGATGTACTGGGGGCCATAGTTGAAAAATTATCAAGCGTAAAGACAGTCTTTAACGGAATACGAAACTCACGTCTTGCTCCAGCAAAAATGTTTCTAGAATGGTTTGCTCATAATTTCATCGCTGATTATACTATTTACAACTGTCATTCTGGAGCCAAGTACTTTGAACAGAAGGGGTTTAATAAAAAGAAGAGTATAATAATTCCTAATTGTTTTCCAAATATAAGTACTTTTATAGAAAGAGAAGATAAGAAAATTAAAACGATTGTTACTGTAGGACGTTTTGAAACTCAAAAAGATTACCTTACAGCAATCAAGGCTATCGCCGAACTGAGAACTTGTAGAAAGGATTTTTTGTTCAAAATTATTGGACATGGCCATTTAGAAGCGCAAATACGCTCCTGGATATCCGAGTATGACCTATCTTCTTATACCAGTATATATATTGCACCTGCTAATGTTCAGGATATAATCAAAGAAGCTGATGTATATCTTTCAACAAGTCTCTTTGAGGGAACTAGCAATAGCATTATGGAAGCCATGAATTGGTCTCTTCCTATTGTTGCTACCAATGTGGGAGACAACAATATACTTGTAAAGAATAATATCAGTGGATTCCTCGCAGAAGTTGGGGATTATACTACTCTAGCAAAAGATTTAGATCATCTGTTATCCTCACATAAATCTAGACTGCAAATGGGTATGATTGGACATGAAAACCTATACAACTTCTCAGCAGAAGTTTTTAAAAACAATTATTTAGAACTACTGAAGACACGTATATGAAAATAGCATTTATTGGAGGTAGAACATTTCATCATCCGGATGGCATCGCTACATTCATGTTTAATCTTGCAACAGAATTGGTTTCAATGGGACATGAGCCTGTTGTTTATCAAGAGAGTGACCACAATGGCGAAGAATGGGTTAATGGTTTTAAAGTTGTGCATCAGAAGTCCTCTAAAAGTGCAATATATAATAAGATGGGGCTTGGGGTCAAATCTACTTTTAATGCATTATTTAAACAGAACGGCATTGATATTATCCACTATAATTGCGGTGGACCAGCATTCTTCGCATCTATTTGGGCTCGATTATTCGGCAAAAAAGTAGTTCTTCAGCTACATGGATTAGAGTTTAAGCGCACTAAATATTCACCTTTTTGGCGATTTATCGCAAAGGTTTACTTTGATCTTTATTGTCGTATGCATAAGCATATCACTGTCTGTTCAACTGAACAATACGAGTATTTAATTGAACGATTTGGCAAGAGCAGTACGGTGATAACAGGCGCAGTTAATCTTCCCGAAGTTGTAAAAGATACAGATGTATTAGGGCGTTTCGGTATTAAAGCGAATAATTATGTTCTTTTTATGGGAAGGTTAGTGCAGGATAAAAATCCAGATTGCTTAATTCAAGGATTTATCAATAGTAATTACAATGATAAGCAACTTGTTATTTGTGGTTGTGCTGCTCCTGGTTCGAACTTCGAGAATGAACTTCATCAATTAGCTTTAGGATGCCCTAACATCATTTTTACAGGAGCAATATTTGGGGATGACAAAGACGTAATTATTCATAATGCATGGGCTTACTGCTTACCTTCTACCATTGAAGGATTACCGATCTCACTTTTGGAAGCCATGAGCTATGGTAAAATATGTATCGCATCCGATATACCTGCTAACAGAGAAGCTCTAGGTGAGAGTGGAATTTGGGTTGAGAAGGAAATTTCTGAGGACATCACTAACGCATTAAATGATTTGTATGATCATTACAACAAATATGAATGGCAAGGAAATGCTAATTTAGAACGTGTGAAATCATGTTTTTCATGGAAAAACAAAGCGCAACAGTATGAGGATTTCATAAATAAAATTTGAAAGAATAATTCTTGAGATAAATCAAAAATGAGTAAAATACTATTACTTGATGGAGAAGGTGTACAAGTAGTGTGCATGGCTCGTGAACTGAACATATTGGGGCATGAGGTTTCTGCACTATGCGCGCAAAAAGTAAGTAGCGGATATGCTACCAAATATCTCCATCATAAGTATATATGTCCTAATGTACATTTGTATAAAGAAGCGTTCAAGGACTTTTTCTATACTCACTTGGATACTCATAAGTATGACCTTATTATTCCCATGGGCGATGAGTCAGCTTATTTCCTCAGTATGGAGAAAGGATCAGTAGAAAAACAATACAATGTAATATGTGCTGTAGAGGATTACGCAACTTTTGAGCTAGCTAATAACAAGCAAAAGTTGATGGAGGTCTGTGAAAAATACAACATTGTACATCCAAAGACAAGAGAACTCTCGATGGAGACTCTAGACGAGGTTGCCGACTATGTTGGATTCCCTTCAATGATTAAACCAAACTTATCTGCAGGCGCCAAGGGTATCGTAAAGGTCGAGAATAAAGAGGAACTATATACAAAATTTCCTCCTATTGCTAAGGCTTTTGGCAAGTGCACACTTCAAGAGTTTGTTGAGCAGCCGGATTATTATTACAACGTAATGCTTTTCCGCAAGAGAGATGGCAGAACAGCAGCCTCAACAATTATAAAGATCAGACGTTTTTTCCCACTAAAAGGAGGAACCAGTTGCTACAGTGAGACGATTAAGCATCCTTTTTTACTAGAGCAGTGTGAGTCGTGTTTGAATAAATTGAATTGGCATGGCTTTGCTGACTTTGATGTACTTGAGGATAAGGCAACAGGAGAGTTGAAGATTATCGAGATCAACCCACGTGTGCCATCAAGTCTTCAGGCGAGTTTTGCGGCTGGAGTAAACTTTGCCAAAATTTTTATTGATGAGTATCTGGGTAAAGGGGCAGAGGTATTTGATATGGAAAACTACAGACCGTACCAGCAAGTTCGTTGGTTCGGTCTGGATGTAATGTGGTTTTTGATGAGCCCTCAACGTTTATCATATAAACCAAGCTGGTTCCGCTTCTGGGGCAAGAATGTAAGCTATCATGATGGATCATGGCGCGATCCCTTGCCAATGATTGCTGGTAGTTTTCAAGGTGTGCTCAAATACCTTGATCCAAACTTTAGAAAAGCAAAATTGAATAGTTAAGTTCGATAATATTGAAACATAAGTAATGATAATGACGAAGATTGTTGATACAAATATTAAGGACAATAAAAGGTTGGATTATAACGATCTTGCAAAATCTCTCGGAATGTTAACCATCATATGGGGCCATATCCGTCTGGGCGATTGGAGTAACGCATTTGTATATGCATGGCATATACCGCTATTTTTTTTCCTGAGCGGTATGGTATTCAATAAAAGTAAGTATGTGAATTTTAAATCTTTCTTTGTGAAAAAGGTAAAATCGTTATTGATACCTTATGCTGTTTTCTCGTTTCTAACTTGGATTATATGGGCTGCTTTCAGTTTTATTACCCATGCGCCTGTGGAAAGTTATTGGATGCCTTTAGCACAAACGGTTATAGCTCAAGGATCAGGAGGTTTTCTCGTGCATAATGTCCCTTTGTGGTTTGTGACCTGTTTGTTCATTATGGAGTTGTTGTATTATTTCATTGCAAACTTGCGTAAGGTCTGGATTATTATTGTTACCATAATGCTAGCAGCATTAAGTTATTGTTTGATAAATTATTGGGAAGGTTGGGATGTTACTTTACTTCCATGGAATCTGGAAGTTGCCTGTTTAGGACTTCCTTTTTATGCCGCAGGACATTTGATAGTACAAAAGTGGGGACACCAAACCATGCAGAATTGGGTTAGCTCCCATAAAGTGGTTAGTACAATAATCGTGGTGCTATCGACTATTGTTGTGATAATAGGTAGTCGCTGGAATGGCAGTATATCTTTCGGGCATTCTGACTTGGGAAAGAATGTCTTCACAAGTTATGCTTGCGCTTTCATAGGGGTCGGAATGATGATTCTTGCATGCATGCTACTTGCAGCATCCTCATGGAATATGAAGAATGTGAGATTTATGAAGTGGCTAAAATGGTTCGGTAGAAATAGCTTTACTGCTATGGTTATACATAACCCAATAAAAGGAATCGTGTGTGTAATCGTAGGTATACTTTTTCATTGTAATTCAAATTCCGTTAGTCATAATGACTTATACTCGCTTGTCGCATTTGTCGTAACACTAGCAGCAACAATAATTGGTATTATTTGCATCAATTGGATAAAGGACATGTATAAGAGGACAATGATGACAAATAAGCTATCTGCTTAATTATAATTATTAATGAAAAAAATCCTGATTACTGGTGCCAACAGTTTTGTCGGTACGAATATAGAGAGTTGGCTCATGAAGGAGCCGGAGATTTTTACCGTAGATACGGTGGATACGATGAACGATGCATGGAAGCAGGTAGATTATACTCAGTATGATGCTGTATTCCATGTGGCTGGTATTGCGCATGTGGACCCGAAGCCTGAGATGGCACCTCTATACTACAAGGTGAATCGTGACCTTGCCATAGAGGTGGCCAAGTGGGCCAAGGAGCATGGCGTGAAACAATTCATCTACATGAGTTCTCGAATTGTGTATCATGCCAGCAAGGACATGAAGCCCAATATCACAACTCTCGAAACTCACCCAGATCCGAATGACTTCTATGGTGACTCTAAACTTCAGGCTGAGAATGGATTGAATGAGTTGGCTTGTGATACATTCAAAGTCGCAATCATACGTCCTCCAATGATTTATGGACCGGGGAATAAAGGTAATCTGCCTCGATTGGCTTGGCTGGCACAAAAGACGCCGATATTTCCTGCATGGCACAACAAGCGCTCTATGTTGCATGTGTATAATTTGGCTGAATTTATCAAACAGGTGATTGTACGTGAGTTGGGCGGCACATTCTATCCACAGAATGCTGAATATGCCGATACTGTAGAGATTGTACGTTGCTTTGCTAAAGAGCATGGTCACAAAATCTGGATTACAAAATTGCTGAATCCTTTTGTATGGTTAGGATCCTTCTTTCTGCCTCCGATTCCTAAGATGTTCTCCGACTCTTACTATGTCCAGGAAATAAGTCAATATGATTTTAATTATCAAGTGATTTCATTTGAAGACAGTCTGAAGGGACTGGATGCGCGAAAGACGATGAAATAAACAAAAATTAAACTCCTGAAGCATGCTTTACAGATTTTTCAAGCGACTGTTCGATTTTTTGTGTGCACTGATCGGCATTATCGGCACGTCTCCTATATGGCTGTTTTCGATTGTGGCTACTCTGGTAAGTGACTGGGGGCCACTTTTTTATTTCGCCAATCGCGTCGGTAAGGATAATAAACAATTCAAGATGTGGAAGTTCCGTTCCATGAGAGTTGCTCGTGGAGCGAATGAGACAAGTTTGCGCCCTGATCAGAACAGGATTTTCTGGTGGGGTAAATGGATGAGAAGGCTGAAGATTGATGAGCTGCCGCAGTTGATCAATATCCTGAATGGAACAATGTCCATTGTAGGTCCCAGACCTGCTGCTGTGGATCAGGTGGATATTACCCGTGGCGGAGAGAATGCGATTGCTGCAACGGTTCCATGCGGTCTGACCAGTCAATCGAGCCTGTGGGATTATATTTATGGCGACCAATTCCCGGATGAGGAGGAGTACAATGAGAAGGTTCTTCCGATCCGTCTGAAACTTGATGTCTATTATGTGAAGTATGCCAGCTTTTTCGGTGATATCAAACTGATCATCTGGACAGTGCTGGCTATTTTGTATACCGCTTGCGGAAAGTATCCTCAGTGGATGCATGACAAGTTGGTCTCATATTCTGAAACCGTGTAATAACAAAGCAATTATTTATGAAATACCTATTAGTAGTAGCCCATCCCGACGATGAGGTGTTGGGAGCTGGCGCATCAATGTGGAAATGGAGCCAGGAAGGTCATGCAGTTGAGGTGGCGATTATGTGTACTGAGGCGAAGGCACGTGCATTTCGTCCAGAAGATAATGAGCTGGAGGATGATACTATAGCTGCTGTGAAATATGTTGGCGTGAGCAGGATATATGAAGGAACTTTTCCGAATATCGAGATGAATACAGTGCCGCATTTGAAACTGGTGCAGTTCATTGAAGCAGCAATCAAGGAAAGTGAACCGGATGTCGTCATTACACATCATCCTGCAGATACCAATAATGATCACCTTCAGACATCCATGGCATGCCAGGAGGCTGTACGACTGTTCCAAAGACGTCCAGAAGTAAAGCGCATCAAGGAGTTCTGGTATATGGAGGTGCCATCGTGCACGGAGTGGAAGATAAACAATGCGATGGATTCCTTCAATCCGAATTGCTACGTCGAAGTGGGTAAGGAAGGAGTTGACGCAAAGATAAAAGCCCTTTCTATGTACCGTGGTGTGATGCGACCATATCCACATCCTCGTTCTGCAGAATATATAACCGGCCTTGCAGCGATGCGAGGTGGTCAGTGGGGATGCAACTATGCAGAAGCATTTGAAGTTGTTCTACGCAATTATTAGACATTATAACATATGTCAATAAAGATAGACACCGCCCTCCTGGACAGCCTCACTGAGCAGGCGAAGGCTTCGCCGAGGCTCAGGATGAATCATGATCTTCGTAACTCGGCTGCTGATACTTCGCAGCGGATGCTGAATGCGATCGAGCCTGGTTCAGATGTACCGATCCATAGGCACCGAAAGACTTCGGAGACGGTCGTCGTGCTTCGCGGTCGCGTCATCGAAGAGTTCTACGATGAGCTCGAATGCAGATGTGATGCGGCCTACGAGGTATCACCATCCGGTCCCATATGTGCCCTCAACATCCCCGCAGGGACATGGCATACGCTCCGCTCGCTCGAGAGCGGAACGGTCATCCTTGAGGTCAAGGATGGGGCGTATGAGCCGATCCAGGAATGCGACATCCTGAGGGTCGGGCTGGCCTCCGAGACACCTCAGTCCAAGACTGATGCTCCGACCTCCGACCTTCCGACCCGTCTTCGGGATTTCATCGAAGACGAAGCCCGTTCGGGCTCCATGGACCCGGCGTTGATAACGCCGGAGTACATCTTCCGCATGTGGGGCGGAAAGGTGCCGATGGAGGAGATTCGGGAGGCGATGAAGCGGTTGTAAAAACGCAATTCGGGCCAGCAACCGTTATAACGGTGCTGGCCCGAACGCGTTTTATCAGAATAAATATCCTGACTCTTTGTCATATGAGTCAAGGTGGTCATATGCAATCTTGATATATTCGTCCTTGAAGAGTCTGTTTTTTCTCTCTGACCAATTATGGATTGCTAGAATCGTATCAGCAAGGCTTATACCCGGATTTTCTCTGCGGATGAAATCTACTGAGGCCAGGATTTCAAGTGCTAAAGGCGACTCAAAGCCGGAAATCAGGTGAATTGTTTGTTTTAAGCTCTGCTGTTCACTGGCATCAAGGGTTCTTACGTATGAGCTAATCTCACTGATGCGGTCATACCTCATCGTCAATGGTTCAAAAGCAGCTGCAGTCATTTGCTCGAATCCTTTGATGTAGCTTCCATTCAGATCATACACGATATGAGCTACCTGCGGACTGTAAGGGCCATAATGGTGGGCCTTGAATTTCAATTTAGCGTACGACCTGGCGCCTTGCCTCTGTAGAAAATATGCCAGCTTGTTAGCCACGAAAAGACTGCAATTCTCACCAAGTGAATCATAATAGAACATCGCATATGTCATCAAGCCTCTGGCTGGAGTCAATCTTACTTCCTTCGTCGATGTCTTTTCTTGAAGATCATGTTTAATCGTCGTGCTTGGCTCATACACAATGATTTCAGTATCAATGTCATTTAAGGCATCTTCAATCATTTTCTTGACAACACTCCATTGTAATCCACCATTGCCACAACCAAGAGGAGGTATTGCTATACTCTTGATATTGTGATTTCTTATGACATCTGCGAGTGCCTTAAGTCCACTCTCTATATATTCGTATTTAGAAGGATATCTCCAATGCTTCTTGGTAGGAAAGTTTATGATAATCTTTTCTTTTCCATCAGCATTCTCCTCCTTTGTTACCAATAGTTTTCCTGGTACAAGTTCACCTTCTTTGCATGCTTTCGCATACACGGCAAAATTTGCCGGGAATGCTTCCTTGAACTGTAATGCAATCCCTTTCCCCATCACACCTACGGTGTTGACAGTGTTGACGAGGGCCTCCGCTGATGAGGCCATCATATCTCCTGTGGTAAACTTTATCATGGGTAGAAGTATTTGCGTTGTTTATCTATTACTACCGGAATGTCTATTCCGATCCTGTTCTCAATTTCTTTTACTCTTGCCTCCTGTTCGGAGTTAATGACGATTATTTGACTGATGCATGTTACGGGAACATGTTTCTTGACCAGAAGCTCAGCCTGCTTTCGTCTCATCTTATCCCAGTCATCTTCTGTAGATCTCCATATCTGAAGATTGATTGTCGTCCAATCCAGCAGAGATAAATCCTCCACTTTGTTATGGAATTTAGTAATAGAGGATTTTGCATGACCATCGGTAAAACACCATTGCGGGCATTGCTCTATGATATCTGATATCCTACATACAAGATACACCAATTCAGATTGTGGGTATTTCTTAATTCCCCTATATCCAGTCTTGATGTTGAGTAGCATCGGAGAATGTCCAGCAAAGTAGAATGGTATGTAATCTCCCAGATGACCGTTTGGTGGATCTATCTTTACGACATATTCGTCTCTTTGCCTTATAAGTTCAGCATCTCCTATGTTTATATATCCAGGTATTTCATGACCACTATTCTTGCTATACATTCCGTTTGCAAGAACTTCTTCAAGCATATCGGAATGTATAAGCCGCAAAAGTATATGGTCCTTATATCTTGTCATACCTTTACCGGATGAGCATAATCCTCTTATGCAAAGTTAGCAATTAATTCACAATTGTTCACATACATTCACTGGGTCATATGACAAAAAATGAGCGGCCTGCGGTAGTCAGCTTTTCTGAGACTGACTCATGAGCCACGTATATTTCTTCGGATTAGGTGGTTCGCTTAAGTTACTTATCTTCCGGGTCTCATCTCCAGGATATCTGCCAGTTCTGCGCTAACGTCCTCCTTGATCTTCATCATCAGCATGTCGATGCCATTGTAGTCCCTCCAATATGCATTCTTACTGTCAACCAGCTTATGAAAGGATGTTACACTGGCGTCTTCAATGCCTCCATTGCTGCGGTATGAGATGTCGTTATACACAAAGATAGCAGGGCGTGTTTCGCCTGTGTTTTCAAACGTTTCTACAGCAAGTCTGTATTCTCCCAAGGTTTTTTCTCCTACTTTATTGCAGATAATAAAGATAGCACAGTCTGCCTTGAACTTGATGAATTCATTATAATCATACTGCTGGCCATCTATCTTATGCTTGTTCTTGAAGTCTTCAAACGTATGCGACGTGATATAGAAATCGTACTTTTCATATTGGTTGTAAAGTATGCTTAACGCAGCACGCGCAGCATTACGCTCGTTAGATATGGCAGTAGAGCCGCCTATAAAGCATCTGTATGTTACAAAGTTATTCTTTTGCAGTGGGAGAGTTTCTACCTTGTCTGTTGACTCTATATCCAGTTCTATAATCGAGCCGTCACTCTTCATGTTGAAGGAAACGGGTAAAGATAGAACATCAAGTTTTTCGGTGCTGTTCGAACGGGCAGTCAACATATAATGTCCGACCTTCTTCTTTATCGAAACCATACCTAAAGGAGGAATCTGTGCGACCTCTTCTCCATCAAGACAGATTGTCACATCATAGCTCCTGCTTTTGTTATAGAATCTGTGTGTTACTTTCATCCTAGGAGCAAGCATCGCAATTCCTAATCCCACAACACCTAGAAGCAGTATAAACTCCAGAACTGCCATCGCTTTATTACCATACGACCAACTGGTCTCAGCACCGATTGCCAGCAACACACATACAATAACCATCAGGCTAAACGCAAATGCCATCCCAATCGTATGTGAAACATTGTTATTCTTTTTGCTTTGTGCTTGAAGTTCCGGGGTATTCTTGGAGTGCGACGTATCATAATCTTTCAATCGAGTCTTCACTGTTTCGATGATTGACTCGAAGCCACCCAGAACTCCCATTGAGCCAGAAGATGAAGTAACCCATTCTATCGGCCTGAGAAGTTGTGCCACTTGCCTGTAACCAACTTCAGTCGATGATACATAGACCGGCAGCATGTCGACATTTAATGCCTTAGCTAGGGTAAGTTCCTTTCTTATCCAGTTAGATTGTTCAGCATCCACAGTATGGAAATACAGAACTAGCTTACACTCCTTGATTGCATTTGAAACCGATTCTGCATCATGATCATCCTCAGGTTTATAAACTTTCAGACCGTCATACGTCAAACGTTCACGAAAAGGATAGATAATAGATTCATCATTTCTGGAATAACAGATATAAACATCGTACTTTTTCATACCATTGGAGCCTTTACAGGTTATAATGGGATAAAATTACAAAGAATCTGCGAGATTACAACGTTGTAATCTCGCAGATTCTTTCATTAATTATTTGGCTGTTTCTTCCCGCCCCAGCGGGGCCAGAAGAGGTAGCGGCAGAATTGGCAGAGGGCGGTGAGGAATTTTATCTACAATCGCTCAACGTATTTAAAAACGTCAGAAACTTTCATGTATGCTAGGACGTTTGCTATGTGACTTGAAATTATTGATGTATCCATTGTTGGTTTGTTGAAAAGATGTATTTTTGCATAAAATGCTGCATATATGGTTTATATCATAACATACAATATAAATACATCTATTCGGGATTACGCGCCTTTTTATGAAGCAATAAAGAGAGTGTGTATGAGTTATTATCATGTTCAGGAATCCACTTGGTTTGTTTCTTGCGCAGAACCTCAAGATGTAAAGACCATGACAAGTTTTCTTGCAAAAAGACTTTATCCGGGTGATACAATTTTCATTGCAGAATTAACGGACCGAACACAGGTTGACGGATGGGTTACAAGGGATTTTTGGGATTGGTATAGAAAAAATATAGGATGATTACGAGAATCGGTATACGCAATTTTAAAGCATTCAGAGATACAGGTAGTATCTCGTTAGGAGCATTGAATGTGCTCACTGGTGTGAATGGAAGGGGTAAATCAACATTGATGCAGTCAATATTACTATTGTCTCAATCTATGCGTGAATCCGACAATCATTCTCCGTTACATTTATTCACGAATGGTGAATGGGTGAGATTGGGCTCATTTCAGGAACTTATACATAAAAATGATGACTTGCACGAGTCTGTGACTTTTAGTTTTGTTACTGACGAGGCTAAGGATAATGATTATGTTTTGACATATTTCCCTATTGAGGCTGATCCATTTACTGCTGAACTTCGTAGTATGCTGGTTAACGGTAAAGAGACATTCTCAGAAGCTGGAGGCTATAATATCGAAAGTAGTGAACGCGTTCTGGTTCCACCGATTTTTTCTGGATACACTCCTTTGCTTAGACTGCAGAATATGTATTATGTTGCGGCAGATAGAAGAGGGGCCTCTGATGAAGAGGAAATCTTATCTAAGGGTATTAATCTTCGCCTTGATTGTCATGGTAGTAATGTTTTAAATGTTTTGTATAGACAAGGACGAGAATTTCATGAAAAGGTTGAAAGGTATTTAGGTGATATTTTTGATGGAGCAACCTTCAAGATTACTGCTGATGATAGTAATATACACCTTTATATGGACTCAATGAACGGAGGAAATTTATTCCGTCCAATCAATGTTGGCTATGGCTATAGTTATGTTCTTACATTGCTCACTGCAGGATTATTAGCCCAAAAAGGGGATATTGTTATGGTAGAAAATCCAGAGGCGCATCTCCATCCAAGTGCTCAGGCTGCATTGATGAAATTTATATGCAAAGAGGTGATTACTAAAGAGGTGCAGGTATTTGTGGAAACTCATAGCGATCATATTGTCAATGCGTCTCTTTTAGCTGTCAGAAGAACGGTTCTTACAAATGAACAGATGAAAATCCTGTTTTTTAACCGCAGCGACAGCTCTTCAGATGTGATTGTAGGTAATCTGGAGGTGACTCCTAAGGGTCGAGTGAAGAATCCTCCTAGGAATTTCTGCGATCAATATGCGATGGATTTACGTACCTTAATGGGATTGTAATATTTGTTTTGTGGAGGGTGGTTTATGAGTAGTACGTCATTATTTTTACTTTTAAAGGAGTATATTGATACAGAACAAATACCATCAGCACCATATATTAATGGACTGGTTCGGTGGGATGAGACGGAATGGCTGGGGCATTACAAACGTATGCTTGATGCCATTGATTTCTTTCAATATGAAAAATGTGATCGATTTTATGATATAAATAATCTTCTTCAATTTGCTTATCCTTTTGATTTGCTTAAAGACTATTATGAAGATCGAGATGAGTTCCCAGGTAACTCAGATATCATCTTAGCTCAAATAGGTTCTAAGGGATTTATGGATTGGAGAGAAGATAGTGAAGTAGATGGACAACAGTATTTCTTCTATGAGATGAATGTCACCGAAGATGCGTTTGGCGAAATTGCACGCAAGATTCGTTCTCAAAAAGCTGTGGTTCTATTAAATTTGGATGCAATCAGCCATCCTTCCCCAATCAAGTTATCTTATGCCAACGGGCATTGTTCTGTGGAGATCGAGCATGTAGATAGTATAAAAGGATTGCATGGTTGGTTCAGTAAGAACAGGAAACCTCAACGTATCTTTATATATTCTTCCAAGCATGGAGACTTTTATCATCCGTCTGAGATGATACCTGGTAAAGGACGAAAAGCTGCTCAGTTAGAGTGTTTACAAGAGGAAGCTCAGAAACTGCTTGAACAAGCAGTAGGAAATGACACCAGATCTTCTTTGTGGTTTTATGACACAAAATACATGAAGCATATCTACTTTGAAAATCAGAAAGAAATTCGTTTAGCTTTTCATGGCTATCATCTAAGTGAGAACGAGGAAAATTTCAGAAATATCTCCATTAATAAATTGTCATCCATTATTGGAGAAGACTATGAAGACAAATAATCTTTCTGTATTTTTTGAAAAATAATTTCATGTAATAATTATTATAAGAAGTGGAATGATTCGGGATATTATAAAGAAAATATGTTGCTAGTGTGATTTGCCGATGTATTTATACCACATTTTACCACTTGGAAAAACTTCAAGTTGATAATGAGTGACCTTTCGTTGCTCCCGTCGTCTTTCGGAAACTTGAATGATCTGAATGAAGCAAATATCAACAACATGAACATGAATGAAAATTTCATGGTTATGTATGATGCAGAGCGATATATAAAAGAACGTTGCCGTCTGCTTTGCTTTACTCAGAACTATGAGATTAATGGTATTGGACAGGAAGGAACTAATCATCCGGCTATGTGGGCTCATTATGCCAATAACTCCGATGGCGTTTGCATAGTTATTGATAAAGAAAAATTCATTAAAATCAATAGGCAAATCCTTGATACACACTATTATAAGTTTGAGGATGTATCTTATAACATTGTAAACACTCCTGTTGATGAGGAGATAAATTACAAGGTAGATAAACCCGAAGAATTCATCAAAAATAACTGGAAAGGTTTATTCTTCTTAAAGCATAAGGACTGGGAGAACGAAGACGAACACCGTTTGTTTATCATGGACTATGAGGGGAAGCTGAGTATTGATGGGTGTATATAATACCAGTGGGTATTTTACGCATGAAATATCTGGTCATATCATGCAGATAGTGATGGCAAATCGCTATGATGAGCGTTACGCTGATTATTATAGATGGCTGAATGAAGAGAGTGGCTATAGTATATGAGTTCTATACAGGATGATAAAAAACACTTTGAGAACCATTGCTAATGACTTTGATGAGAGCGTCATCAGTTATCTTCAGCAAGCATTTAATCTGGAGGAAATGCTTGGGATAACTGTTACCGAAATAACTACATTTCAGGTTACCGTTTACAACTGGTTGGCCATGGTCCTTTTTAAGACTTTTCAAGAATTTTCCTCCTTGAGATTGAAAATCAGATCTTCATAAGAACCAACTTCTGTCAAGGTCAACTCATCTATTGTATCCATGATTTCATCCATGGCTACCAGATCATTATCTTCTTTGAGACGAGAATATATTGTCAGCAATAAGGCAATATAGTCTTTTCGAAGAAATGAAATATCATCAGACAACGAAGACACATGTGGTCTAAGGCATTCATATGCTTCGTATGGATACTTTTGCGAGGCACTTGTCAGGTAATCAAGCAAAGAAGTAAGTTTATAAGAATCGGGGAAAACCATCCCTTCTGAAATTTCTTTCCAAAGAGTAATATGCTCCGGAGATAATTCACGTGTCCCAGCAAGATATGTATTCACTACTTCTGCTCTCCTGTCTTTTGCAAATCTTTTTATCATACATTCAGCTTGAGATCCATAATCCGGATCATCCAGATTTGAAAACGATAACCGTACCAATGTGCTTATCACATCTTCCTCATTTTTCTCTATAAGCTTTTCGAGCATCTTTTTAGATTCATCTTCGACACTCTCATATCTTGTTCCCCAGAACATTATCTGAGACAGTACTTTATGACATTCCAGGCATTCCAATGCTTTAGCATAATATGGGTAAACAATCGAGTGGTCAGTACACCACAATGAGTTGAAAGCATTCCCCAGCACAATTACATATTCAGGGGCAAAATCTTCAACACACAATCCTATCAGAGGATTATAAAGCTCAGCATCATAATAATTGGAATCCCAAAGACTATAAAGCATGGTAAGTCGCATATCAAGGCAAATCAATGGAACTATAGCATACAAAGTTGAATAAACCCTTTGCCTTACTTCTTCATTCGCGCAATAAGATATGTACGTCCTTAATGCCCTACCCTGTTCGGAATTGATTACATCATTCAACCTTTTAAAAGCGTCCTTTTCACTAGGGGCATTATAACAATATGGACTCAAAACTCTTCCTAACAAAAGATTTTCAATTTTCACAAACAGACCATTGTCAGCTCCCGCACATAATCTCAATATTTGAAATACCCTATGATAATCAAAATCCAGATATTCCGGAGACATGGCCATTTTTATGAGTGGACTCAACCTGTCCATAGGCATTTCTCCTTCAAGAAGTCCCAACAATCCGGCAAGTCTATATCGAATATCCATACCATCCATGCGAAACACAGAAGACACCAAGGTGAAGTGTTTTTCAGGCTCTGCTTTCACGCACTCTCTAAACATCTCAGCATGGCTATACACACTGAAAGTGTTAATCTTTCCCTTACGATACGGTGTATCATCCTTTGCATACAGAAAAGAATTTACCCATTGTCGCTCTGTAAATGACATGCAAACTTCTTTTGAGGCTATTGCTGTTGTTGCATAAGTATAGCATTTGCATTTTACAGGTTTTTCATATT
Organism: Bacteroidales bacterium; assembly: GCA_017561025.1. Lineage (GTDB taxonomy): Bacteria > Bacteroidota > Bacteroidia > Bacteroidales > F082 > Limimorpha. The sequence goes on from JAFZDU010000095.1 coordinate 37,875, forward strand.
GCACATCCTTATTAAACCTTCTGACATACTCTAAGTACAACTTTTTGACTTCATGTGTGCGTTCAGATTCCGGTATTATAGAAAGTAATTTAAACCTGTTTTTATACATCTGAGGATACACAAGTGTATAAGCAGCTCTAGACTTTCCTTCAGTCTTGAAATCCGATTCAGTCTGATATGTTGAAGCATAGGCAATAAAAAAAGACTTCTGTTGCTCATTATACGTGGCATAGCACCTCTTTAAAGACATGAGGAAATAATACTCAGTTTGATAAGTATCCAATAAAGCATCGGTAAGCTTTGAATCATTCAGGACTTCCCATACAACGTCAATTAAGTCGACATCACTTTCAGCCAAAACACGCATTGCTACGGTCATTCCAATTAATGTCCATGTCTGCATGAATGAGCGCACTTCATTCCCAACAAACTCGGGACTTTTGCATCTTGCCAGCATTGATATGATATTTTCTTCAAGTTTATCAGTTGTATCATCTTTCAATGCAGCACCTATTGCAGAGTACTTGAAATTGTCGCCAAACGAGAAACAATCTTTAGTCAACAGGTTCATAAAAAGTGTCTTGACAGGCCCATATGATATTTCCGGATATTTCTCACACAAAGGGAACAATAAGTGTTCACAAACATCCGACACAAGATCGACCTTGTCTCCTTGAGCCAATGATTGATCTATCATACGTACAGCATAATTCAGGACATATTCAGGAGAGCTGTCCATTGCATCAACCAGGAACATGTATTCGTTATCATGTTCCTGAAGATACCTGTCGCATATTTCCTGTACAAATAGAGATGAGAAGTCCTTAAGCTTCAGCAAAGCGATACGCAGAAAACGCTCATGGCAAATATTGTCATCTACAGAATCAATCAGTCTGAACACTGCAATCGGAGAGATATTTATATTATCTCGTATCCAAGTCCATACAGACGGGAACTGATATGAATCAGTCTTTATTGGTCCAATGAACTTTCTTATGCAATCATACAAAACTTCAAATGTTGCCTCTCCTTTGGCATTATTAAGAACATATTTGAATAAAGGAGGACAAGTACTCTCTAATGAAACAATCAGTCGCAATTCATAGGGACTCAATTGTTCTACAGACAGAAGCATACTTAAAGCCAAGGTTTTAAGATGCCATCTTATCCTGCTTGATGTAAGCAGCTCACGTATCTCAAAATTATATTTTCGAACATCATGATTACGCAGATATTCCAGCCACAACTTGACTGTAGATCTAATAAATAATCCTTGGTGTCTATTTTGAAGCACCTCAGAAACTGACATGCCCTGAAGCACAAGGTATCTGGCAATGACATAATCATAGAAAGACTGATGGAAAAATCTCACAGTCTTTCCATCATAATCAATAACTCCCTCGCTACACAGGAATTCGATATTTATCATATTATTGCCGTCAACATACCAAATCGGATGCAAGGTCTCATCCTCCCGCATCTTCAGTGCTATATCAAACATCAGCTGTTCTATTTTTTGTGGGACCAAATGACAGATTGCAGCACGCTGAAGTATTATCATATAAAACCTGTCATACAGATCCGTAACTTTTATAACAGTATCGGCATCAGATATATCCTTTGCTATTCTAGAAAAAATATCCAGATTTTGAGGTACAGTAAGCAGTTGAATCGTACTCTCTGTCATTTTATCTATGGATAGACAATTCAATCCATCTAAAGCATCACTGACATCAGAGACTTCCAAACGGCTCATCTCGATGTTATCGTACTTATTAAGCGACCGCAATGATGCATCAAACCTCATGTCATATTTCCTGCACGAAACAACAGTCTTCAGCTTTCCACCATATCTTGGGCCCAAAGAGATGATGTCCATCATCGCATTTAATGTCGCTCTGTCATTCGACAGATATTGAGACAGAGCATCTATCTGGTCTATAATCATGACCGCTTTACCATAGCGGGATATGATACAATCCAATATCTTTACAATCCTCTCAACATTGTATATATTTCCATTTCTATCCTTACCAGTAACAAGATGATCTGCCTTAATCGCAAAACACGGCATTTCTTCACCTTTCAATGACTGCAAAACCTTTTTAAGGACTACAGATTTTCCTGTTCCGGCATCTCCAGAAAGGACCAACACGTGTGAGTCTTCCTCACCAATATCTTTTTTCAGCCAATCCAATATCTGAGAACACTCTTTTCGCGGAATATAAGAATCGGGGACACCATAGATTCCATCAGTGACATCAAGTAATGAAAGTACACTTGACTGCATCACAAGTTCTGCTTCCTGATACATATCAAACATAGATTCTGCCTTATCGTCATAAATACGCTTCCATCTGGCAACTGTCTCACAGGCATTGTCTCTTGTCAAAATCTCATCATCAGTGAAAGTATATGTAACAGTCTTCTGTCCCTCCTTTGAAGAGATACTTTCATAGAACTCCTTGCTTATATGTTTCCAGAAAACACGTTTCTGCTCATTATCGGCAACAAGAAGAACTATCACCTCACACGGATGTCCTAAAGCATAGCCGATAAGATACGATGGTATTGCATATTTAGGTTTAGAACGGCTAGACCTGGCATTATATGTCTTTACTTGAACGAGAACCATACCACATGGGCGCTTTTCAACATCAAGAAACTCAATATATCCGTCGATGTTTGCCTTTTTGTCACCAGTATTAATATGAACTGCTGCAGGACTCCCTTTCAATGTATTATATATCGTAAACACAGAGTCCCTTTCGTTTATATCATTTATGGTCTCGCTTCTGTTTGGTCTGAACATATTGTTTTTTTTCTAAAGATATATAATTTTGAGAAATTGTTCTAATTTTATTGTCCTGCTGATATTTAAGGTTCCCATAACTGTCTTTGCAGAAAAGGTCATTACTCCTGTTTTGTGCTTGATTCCAGATAACTCCTGGATGATAGGAGTTTATATCATAGTTGTAATTGTCTTTTACTACATACACACATGGAAACATCTGACCAATGAACGGCATCTGATATCAGGCAGAGTGATATGCATTGCACTTGCGATAACGTACATTTTACTTATAAAAAATGACTTCTTGTGGTATGGAATTCGTTACCTCAACTGCAGCTACGCGACATTGGCATTTATTGCAATTTCAATATCCGAAGTCCTGATCATATTTAACAAGATACATAAGAAGCCTTATTCATACCTATCACAAACATCTCATCTTCTATCAGACTCGCCTTCAGATCTGGATGATTACAATCGCGGTCCATGGATAGACAACCTCGTTGAGAAGATGTTATCCACCTTTGCCAATGGTCAGTTAAAAAAGAATTCGTTTACAATTCTATTAAGTGATTGTTTAGGAGCCGGAAAAACCACTGCATTGAATAAAATGATAAAGGCAATTGAAGACAAGACTGACCATACAGCTAGCGTCATACGGTTCAGGCCTTGGCTTTGCGAAGATGGGGAGAAAATGGTAAAGAATTATTTCAACACTTTAGCACAAGTGTTTGGATGAGAAGGAGAAATCAGTGAAATGTTACGGCATTATGGAAAGGGACTGACCAGCGACTCATCAAATATTTTGGTAAAGATTCTGAATGCGCTGTTTTCCAAAGAAAGCAGATCTCAGGAATAACAATACAAAGACATATCAGCAAATCTCTCCAAATATGATTCACTGACAATAATACTCGTTGATGATGTCGACCGTCTCCAGGCTAAGGAACTTTTGGATCTTCTGAAGCTTATACGTGATACAGCAGATTTTCCATACATCATTTACGTGGTAGCTGCTGACAAAGTTGCATTAAAATCTACATTGGAAAGCACAGGCATCAAAGAGACTGAATTATATTTACGTAAGTTCTTTAATCTTGAGGTCATGTTTCCTGCATTTGAGACATATCGTATGCTGCGTGATCACTCTAGTTACATATTTGACAATGCCGGACATATGTTAACGCTGAACGAAGATGCAAAAAAAGGAATAATCAACAAGATTGAGAATAGACGGATCCAGAACATGATTTCTAAAATCACTGAAAAGGACAATTATGAAGAACATGTCCAAACATCTGAACAGAACTTTCCGACAAACTTGAGAGACACGATTGAACTCTGCAGACCGGCCACTGAAGACATTGTATCCAGTCTGATTTCAAACATTTTTTCTGATACATATAGAGAGTCATATAACAGCATCTCATTCACTTCAGAGTATTTCAAGTACTTTGCTGGTTGCTATAGGAAAACACAGATATCAGATAAGGAAATTGCAGAAATTCTTTTATCGACAGATACAGACTTCAGAGTCAACTATAGAGACATATTGAAAGACAGGAATGATTCATTCACAAGTGGAAGTCATACGCGAGAAACGATGCCAACGATAGAATCGGCAATTTGAAAAAGATAATGATTGCCATTGAGGAATATGCCCGAATACCATCATATGGCATGAGAGATTGGGAAATAGAAGACAGCCGTGCTATATCTTTTAAAGACATATTGCTAGGATTATATATCAAAAGAGAAGATGACGATTATAAATTAGAAAAGGCAAGACTTTGCGAATTTTTCATGAAAGAGGAAAATTCTTTAAGGTTACAGATCGTATTGCTGAAATCATTCTATTCGCCCAATCTTGATCATCCGCAATTTCTATTCAGTCGAGATGACATCAAAGAATTTGCAGAGATTCTGTCACGACGTGCAGAAATCCGTTTGAAAGAAGACAAAAATCCATTCGACAGTGATACCCTTTATGTCATCAGAGCAATGAACGCATTGCAATTATCTCTTTGGGAACAAGTATTTGAAGAATATCTTCATTCTGTAGCTGATCCTAAAGCATGGTTATATATTCTAGTGATTCCATATAAAGAATGTTTTGATTGGAACTATTCTTTCCTGAAAACAATCGGAATAGAATCTGATCCATCGGAATCATCAAAAATAACTATATCAAGAAGCTTCGTCTTGATGATTCCTGCACCGACGATGTCGAGAAACTGTTAGAACTGTCCAAATATAACAAGCAATACCTGAGAAGTCTTGGACTGGAAACAAGTAACTCATCTACCCTTCCCTGTTAGTGTCCTAAAAAGGGTAAGCTTACACAACCACGATGCAGCGGTCAGAGCAGCCATCGTATACTCACTCTTCAGCAGCTGTAAGGCACATGATGTTGATGTTCGATCGCAGCTGGAGGACACACTTAGAAGAATCCCAACAGAAAAGAGCATTGACCAGCTACTACCTTGCAACTGGCAGGTACTACCCGCTAATAGCAGGTAATAACCAGTTACTACCAACTACTTGCCGCCACTACCGGGTACTACCTCAGTAATGGCGGCTATTTGGTCAATATGTACTTCGTCGGATGCTTACAAATATGGGAAAGTCTGCCGGTTAACTCAAATTGAAAGAATTAAATGGCTATCCCTATTTATCCATATATAGTCCGTTTGAATTACAATTATTTTTGAAATTATTGCATTGTTTACGATATTAAGATTATATTTGCTATGTGGTTTGGCCGCAAGATGGAGTATTGTGGGTAGATGATATGACAGCTGTTGATGTTCCTTTGATTTCTATTGTGAATCCCTCTACAGTCAACATCATAGAGGTTGAAATGGACTTTCATGTCAACGTCCTTGATGTGGATCTTAAGAAGAAAGTGGCTCAGGAGGGATTCAATATCGATGAAAAAGAGGTTGCCTTTGACAATCGTCTCAAACGTTCCAAGCTTGAAGTAAGCTTTGACGGCAAGAATGACCATTCGAGCACGCATGTCAAAATCAAGTTTGAAGCGACACCTATTCCAGAAGGATTGTCTCGTGTTGTAGATGAGTATGACAAGACTATCTCTGCATTTGAAATCGGAGGCACTACAAGCGAAAATAATAATCTTATTATAAACAATCTTAACATTTTACACTATGGCAGATAACAATAAGCAGGTCTCAAATCCTGATCCTAACAACGAGTCAAATAAATTCGTTGGAATTCCTATTGCAGAGCTCGTAGCTGCTCCTTTGGTAGCGGTATGTGATTCTCAGAAGAAACTTGCTCAGTCTGCCTATGAGTTCATGACTGAGATCGGTTTCAATGAGGAAGGTAAGACCCGTATGGTCGAGTTTAACCTTCAGAGACCTGTTGAGGGGGAGCCGAATCCTCAGGATATTAAAGTTCAGGCTCCGTTCCTTGGACTTGTCCCGCTTCCGAATCTTTTGATTGATGATGTCCAGGTTGATTTTCAGATGGAGGTTACAGCCACTGAGGCCTCAACAGATAAATCTGCCAGTGAGGGGAGCACTAGTGCCAATGCAAATTTTAAGTTCGGCTGTTTTGGTGGCGGTTCTGTGAATGTAAGCGGCAAGGTATCTTCTTCACGTGAGAACACTCGTTCAACCAACCAGACAGCCGAATATCAGGTGCATGTATCAGCACGTCAGCAGAGGCAGACTGAGGGTCTGAGTAAGTTGATGGATATCATGGCTTCTTGTGTAGAGCCGTTGCCGGGGAATAAGGAGTAAATATATAGGTATGTGTTTGATAGACGAGCTTATGATAGACGAGCTTATTTGATAATAGATTCATCATTTCTGGAATAACAGATATAAACATCGTACTTTTTCATACTATTGGAGCCTTTACAGGTTATAATGGGATAAAATTACAAAGAATCTGCGAGATTACAACGTTGTAATCTCGCAGATTCTTTCATTAATTATTAGGCTGCTTCCTTCCGCCCCAGCGGGGCCAGAAGAGGTAGTGGCAGAATTGCCAGACGGCGGTGAGGAATTTCTTCATTGATGTTTCGTCGTCATCGGATTACTCCTCGATCGCTTCCTTGATGCAGTCGACGATGTATCTTACGTCGTCGTCGGTTACGTATGGGCCGGCTGGGAGGCACATGCCGACTTTGAAGATGGCTTCGCTGACGCCGTTGACGTAGGCTGGGGCGGTCTTGTATACCGGCTGCTTGTGCATCGGTTTCCATACTGGGCGGGCTTCTACCTTCTTTTCGAGCATGAAGACGCGGAGGGCTTCTACGTTTTCATTCGGCTGGCAGTCGGTTGTCGCGGTGTCCACTGCGTGGATGACACCGGCTGCGCCGCCGACTGCGGTCTTGATGACCTCCTTGTATGCATTTTCCTGGCCTTTGATCTTGAGGGACGGGTCGAGGGTGACGGTGCAGAGCCAGAAGTTCGAGTCGTAGCGCGGGTTGGCCGGCTGGCGGTGGATGGTCACGCCGGGAACATCGGCGAGCAGGTCCTCGTAGAGGGCCTGTACATGTTTGTGGTGGTCGATATGTGCCTGAGCCACAGTCATCTGGCCACGGCCGATGCCGGCACATATGTTCGACATGCGGTAGTTGTATCCGATGGTCTCGTGCTGGTAGTACGGGTAGGCCTCGCGAGCCTGGGTCGCGTACCACATGATGTTGTTCTTCGATTCGGCGTCATCGCAGATCAGTGCACCGCCGCCCGATGTCGTAATCATCTTGTTGCCGTTGAACGAGAGCACGCCGAACTTTCCGAAGGTTCCGAGCACCTTGCCGTCGAACTTCGATCCGAAGCCTTCGGCCGCATCCTCGACAACAGGGATCTCATATCTGTTCGCTACCTCCATGATCTTCTCGCAGTCATAAGGCATACCATAGAGCGCCACAGGCACAATCGCCTTCGGCTTGCGTCCCGTCTTCGCGATGCGGTCCTTGATCGCCTCCTCGAGCAGCACCGGATCCATATTCCATGTCTCCGGCTCCGAATCCACAAACACAGGCGTTGCCCCGAGATACGTGATCGGGTGCGACGAAGCACAGAAGGTGAAGCTCTGCACGAGCACCTCATCCCCCGGTCCCACACCACAAGCCAGCAATGCCAGGTGCACTGCGGCCGTTCCGGCGCTCAGTGCCACTACCTTCTTGTCGGTGTTGCCGTCATGCACGTCATTGCGAGTAGCGTCAGCGACGTGGCAATCCCCACCATTAACAAATCGTTCCAGGTCCGCCTCAAACCCATTGACGTTCGGTCCCAACGGCACAACCCAATTGGTATCAAACGCCTCCTTGACATATTTCTGCTCAACTCCATCCTCGCTCATATGCGCCAGACAGAGATAGATGGTTTTTCTTTCCATGATCTATGTTGTTTTTGAAGTTATTACTACGATTAAAGGATGCCCTTTCGAGCATCCTTGAGTTAATATTATTTTAATGTACTTTTCCTAAACTTGGATAACGTCATTCAGATTGAGTTGTTCAGCCATCAAAATCACAATGGTAAACTAATAGAGCTTAATAATGACACTGCCTCATGAGCATATGGGGTTATCAGGTTACCCGCGACTTCTGTTGCTATTCCGATTATTGCATTAAATAACAGTTTCAATTTCTTTGGATTTTTCTTAGCCCCCATTTCAGCCTTGATTTCCGATAAAATTTCAGTGACCTCATTGTTTGGTATGCGAGTTTTTCTCAACAAATCACCTATTTTGATTTTTGAGTCAGCAATGTCTGAAATGATTGACTCTACTAAATTCTTGATGTCCATTGATGAAATTCTCTGTTATTCGAACCACCCCGATATTCTTCCAACACAATACTTGTTTTGATAATATTTTATATCAGAACGATATTATCTATCAAGTACTATATGTATGGATAGTTTTAGATAAGAGTTCCTTAATTTTAAAATAATAATAAGTCATTTTAGGATTAGGCGTGTTCCCAATTGTAGGAAGACCTTCAATTTGGAATTGAATCTCAGCATGAGCCGGAATTAATGACTCTGTCATTACAACATCTATATAATCATTGTCTTTTGCTAAATCTCGAATATCACCAACTAGAGCTATTGCATATCCATAATTCTTGTTCCTTTTAGCATATTCAGATGAAACCTCATAAATATTACTCTCCTCAAGACGCTCATAGATCTGGCCTGATATGCCAGTTTCATCAGGTCGTAAACTTATGAAATTATCTCTGATTTCACCATTAAATATATGCCTTGGCTGAAATATCCAGCGTAAATAATGCTCTTCTCCTCTTACCAAACTATCATCCATACTGTCAAAATTATCGAACACTGAACAGAGACTCAACAAAGCTATCTATATTATTCTTGTTATATGATATGAATGAAAACCATTTTATTTCTTCATCTGCACGTTCAACAAAGTAAGACATTGATTCATCCCCATAGTCACAACATACAAGACCGTTCTTTGTCTTATATTGAAGTTGAACTCCACCCCACTCATTAGGTAGCAATTTTATCCTAGAAAATAACTCTGGCCTTATAAAATTCAATACAGAACGACAATTTTGAATAGCTATTGAACTTACTGCAGGAGATCCGAATCCGTCCCAGTCTTCATGCAATGTTTCCAAAATAGTCAATTGTTTTAAAAGATAGTCCTTTGCGGCATCTAAAATAACAGAAATAGAAGTATTGCGCCTTTGACTTGTGTACAAAGTTCTTATTTCATGCACTTTGCCTGTTCTGGATAGTTGGAATCTTTTATTCCTTATTGGCAAAGGAGAAAGATTGCTATTCCTTACAGGCATAGGAGAAGGGATATTATCCCATGTTAAACCATATGCAATCGTCATTTTTCTTCCTCCTTATCCATTATTGCAATTATATTTGCCCCCACGCTCCAATGAAAAGCATCATATAGGGTAACATTCATACCTTCTAATGTCTCCTCCAATGTGCTTGCAACTACTTTCTTGCTTTTTATTGTCTCTAAAAATAATGAATAGACACCGTTTTTGCGTTTAATTATATAGGTTCTAAACAAAATATCCTCTATAGACCTTTCTTGAACAACAACTTGATTACCATCAATTTTCGAGGTGGTCACCTCTGGAGCGACTTGAAGAAATTCTGATGAAAACACAGTTTCATATAAGAGCGAATGGAAAGCATCTTCATCTAGATTAATGTTGTTATCCATTGAAAACACATTAACCTTTCGTATTGCTGCAGTTACCTCATGTTGTTTCCAAAGATTAAAAACAAAATCCTTGATATGATAAACATTGGGAAGAACGCTATCGTAGAAACTTCTATAATTAAGGTGACCTACGCTAAGCATTGCAGCATCTGATGAAAATAAGAATGCTAACTGCTGCTCGTTGTCCTTAAGAAAGACTCTATCCTCTAAGAGAGTGGAAAAGTTTGCTTCTATCTGAAAATGGTTGTTGAAAAAGGATATGACATCTTCCTCTTGTACCCACTCTCTTTGCAAAGGATTATACTCCAACCTGACATCTACCTGCTGTAAAAATGTCTGGGCATAAATCTTTCGTTCTATATGTTTAAATACAGTATTCATATTTTTAGTCCGAGCAAAGATAATGCAATGCGGTATAAAACTCTACAAATATAGCAAAAAGCAATCATCCAACTCCTATTAACCTCTGCAATCCCTCAACTTTTTCTTTTTTTTATCCTTTTTTCCGTTTTCGTATGTTGTGCTGTCGGAAATGAAACTAACTTCCCAATCAGTTTGTTTCAGAATCAATAATTTGTCTTTCGACCCATTCCGCCATCCGGCGGTAAAGCGGCGCCATCGCCGGCAGTTTGTTGTCTTGTCCTCCGTATATCGGCAGGGTCATCATCCATCCGTGGTAGCGCAGAACCTGGTAGAACTGCAGGAATCCAAGAAGCAACGCCTTCAGGTCCGGACGGAACAAAATGTCAGCATGGTATCTGTAAATTGCCAGAAGCAATGAACCTCTGCATGACTCGCAATCCTTAAAGATCGATGATCCTGTATACTTTGGATTCAGATTGCCAAGGGTCTTATAGATTCCCTCGTTATGTTTCTGAAACTCGATATCCAGACTGATATGATAATACTGTTTCTCCTTCTCCAGTAACTTAAGTCCAGCTTCTTTATCAGCCCCCTTTTCCAGCGTTCCCAAAGCCTCCAGCAACATCCTGCTGCTCTCCGGTATCTTCCTGATCTCAGTACCTGCCGAAATATCAGACAGTTCCAACGTAAGCTCATAAGACCTCTCATAATCCCACCACACCTGCATCTTCGCAATCTCCTCATACACAAAGCGATGGTCGAACGTATAAGTCAACTTGAAATCCCCCTTGTTCAACCCTAGCTTTTCATTGATCACATTCTCAAGCTCGACAGTAACCGGATCATTGCTGTCATAGTCACAATAAAGCAGTATATCCTCAATCCCGCGGCCAAAGAACAGCTCCAGAGCCTCAACATTCCCATTTCGCTCAACATCCTTCACCATACGTCCATCATCATACCTGCACATAATCGGCAAAGCAACAGGCGTAAATCCCAACCCCGGCGCAAACTCCACAGAATCAAACGCATACCTCCCTTCAAGCTGAGGCGTAGCATGCAGCCCGAGAAACAGCACAACCTCATCCCCCGACCTGACCGGCAGACGAGACTGAAATCCTATGCAGTTGTAGCTTCCCATTCTATTCCTTTTCGCGAATTATTTTGTGTCTTATCTTTACAATGGCAAAGTTAAATTCAATTTCCGTTTCTGTATTTAAGGTGGACAGGTTACTGCCTACTATATCAGCTAGTATCTCACCGGTCTTCTGAAGAAGTCCCTTCTGCTGTTCGCATCCGTCTTCTACGTTCTGAAGCGATTCCATGGTGCGAGACAATTGCCGTGTCATTGTAAAAGTTTCAATGATGGCAATAGTGGCTTCTAATGCTCTAGGTGATTTTAGGATGGTAGCCAACATATAAAGTCCTTTCTCTGTAAAGGCATTTGGTAATGAGGTCGAATGCTTTAAACTGTTGAACCGGTGGAAATTTTCCACCAGTTGAATTTTCTCCTCTGGCGTCAGTTCCAAGATATACCCTTTAGGGAACTTTCGGGGATTATTCTTTACAGCCTTATTAATATCTCTAGTCTCCACTCCATAGAGCATTGCCACATCTCTGTCTAGCAGAACTTCCATCCCTCTGATGTACAACATCAATTTCTCCACTTCGCTTGTTGAGATCAAGGTTGGTTTCTCTTCATTGACCATATCTTCTACCTCCTGTAAATTTAAATATATTGTTAGCATATACAAGTGCATCTGCACTGTCCTGCAAATATATTCAAATCACATGAGCTTCAGTCGATTACCATCTCCATTACCCTCATCTTTTTCTTTTTTTTATTATTTTTTCCGTTTTTATATGTTCCGCTGTCGTATTTGAAACTTACAACACTACGGATGTGTTTCAGAATCAATACTCTTCTGTATAGTAAACCTTATAGTATCGTCCCTTCTCATCTTCGCCCTGTTCAATCAGATTACGGTTACCGTGGACATAAATGTGGAAGTTCTTGTCAAGTTTGATGACACTTTTGAAGCTTCTCGCTTGTTTTTTAACCGCATCATTAGAAATAGCGAATGAATCTTCAATTTCAATATCGCGTTCTGTCTGGTATCTTTCTTTATAAGCCTGAAAACTTTCTATAACCTCAGGATGTTCCAGTACAGATTCTGTAAAGCCCTGCATACTGAATTCATCGTTCTCCCTGAAATATTGTACCGAGCGATTCAAAATCTCAGCCTGATCAGCTTTAGAGACTTCGAACTCAGAAGGAAGCTGCTTTGTGACAAAACTCTTGCACACAGACATAAAATTCTGAGTCTGGAAGTACATGTCCTGTCTAGGCTTTACTCCCAAGAAATCCTCAACCCAGTACTTAGCATCGGACTTGTTTGTATTATCCACAACAGCAACCACATAACCCTCTTCTTTCTTCGTATTAAAGATCAGGCATCCTTTATCAAGTTTGTTGATACCATTTACTTTCTCTATTTCGAATGAATTGCCATTTTGAACAACATTAATTAAACTTTCCTTACTCTCCGACTTAAATAATCCCACAGCAGAAAGAGTCTCACCATTTAATATCACATTATTAAAACATACAACATAGAATTCTCCGCTCTTAATCTGTGGATGAGAACTTTTTCTATACAATAACTGCGCAAGGTACTCAGCTTGTTCTTTAGAATTTGAAGGAGATTCCAACAAATCTCTAAGATACACATATGCCTCATTTAAGTCAAGCGACGTATCGTGCGAAAACTTATAATACTCCGGTCTTGTAAACTGCCTAACAAATAGGCACATCAAATCTTGTTTAATACTTGGTTTCGGAGTTATACCTTCGTTGCATGATATTAATGGCTCATCAATATACTTATTTCCTATTTTATATATGTATATTTTATCTACAATATCAGCATTTTCAAAATAATGCATATGTTATTTATTGTTTAAGATTTACCTTGTTGATGTCAGAAAAAATCAAGTCATAGAATGACGTGATCAGATGTATAGTTATATATATAAAATCCAATAAGAAATAATATGTCAGACATTTCAACACATACACAAGAGGAATAATAATCTTATGTAATGAGGCCAGATTGCCAAAACTATTAATATAATCACACAACACCCTATTATACTCTTCAGGAATGATTGCTATTAAGACTAGGAGTATAATACATATAATGGCTAAAATTGCAGCATATAATGAAAGAGAGATGGTTTTCCTATAGAAATTAAGCAAACGTCCTCCTTCCTTAAATTTTGGATAACTTACTGACTCGTGATATTCGGTGAAATTTATTTTGCCAAATCTATCGTATAGAGTTAGAGTTAACGAAAAGAGTATACCAGCAAATAACGATAGTCCTGTTGCCAAGTAGTCTACCAAACCATTATCTGATGGTAGATTCACATACAAAGAACAAACAATGGCTATAAGGATAAATGCATACTGGAAACCCGTGAAATACAACACCCAAATTGTCTCGTCGTTAATCAAGGTATATTCCCACTTATGAGCTTCACGTATTAAATCGCGAAAATTCTTAATAAACATACCGATTTAGTATCTCCGTTCTTTTTTTATATCATTCAGTTGGGTCAGGCAGAATTCTTTCACAGCCACGTAGTTGAGAAGTCCTGTTTGTGGATCTATAGAAATGCCTTCATCCTCTAGGTAAATAGTCGGACGAATGGATTTTAATTCCTTTTCAACATCATAGTTGACTTTCCTTTTATTTCCGTCCTCAATATATATCTTTCTAGATGTTTCGCTCAGGCGTTTACCATTGAATAGAAGTTCTCCCAACGCTTCAATAATTGTCTCCATATATGATGTACCGGGTCTTATATTTTTATCTAAAGGAGAAAGTTCAATCCTAACGTTAAATGAGCGGCCTTCAGAATCTATATCATCTCTTAAACATGGTGAAACGCCGAGAATTGTATCGTAGGAAAAGAGTCTGACAGTAGATTCTTTCTCAAATTTCTCAACAAAGGATTTGGGAACAAATGGACTAAAATCAGGCTGAAAATACTTATCGTCAAACATAAAGACTTTATATAATGCCTTTTTGATTGACTCAGTTATGGACGATTCAGTATAGGACTGTACTAATAAATATCCTTCAGTCTGATTATATGGCGTATTCAGCATTATATAAAATTTATCCAATACGGCTTCGCTAGTATCGATTTGTTTTCTACTATCTTTATCAGCAATATCTGCATATTCCCTCTTTAAACCATATGGTCCTCCATCAAGCAGACCATCTATTAGCTGTTCAGGCTCACGGATAGAAAACTCAACAGAATTATTATCACTTTGTGAAACGCCAATTACCTTTTTACTTGTTAAATCATTGTTAAACTCCTTGTTTCCAAGCGCATTGATTACATCTGCGTAGAATAACTTGTATACATCAGAGTCTTTTGTACTTTGATCCGCATGATACTTTTGACGGAAAAACTCTCTGAATGTCACATCTTCTTTAGTTCTGGGATTCAATTTAATGATGAATACGTTAAGTTTGGGGTTATGGGCCATATTAAAAAACAATTATAAGTATACAGTCATATATCTTGATAATGTCTTTCACCACAATCATTCGCCACAAATTATCGAACACAATGAAGCCACCTACCTATTCAAGAATTTAATGTTATGTAGACCTTCATAAAACCCTGGATGGGTCTTAATATTCAAATCGCGGTTAAATACAGATCTGTCGTTTCTAATCACAGAGAATTGTTCAACAATCTTTTTATTTTCAAGCTTTACTCAAATCTTGAGCTCATAAGGAGAACCAACTACTTGTACTGGAAAAACTTTCTTGTAATTATCTTTGATTCGTCCGTCAAGCACCTTATAGGGAATATTGTTTCTCAAAAAATGAGCCAGGATTGAAAATCACATAAACCTCCCTAAGTATCCGTTTATCTACATCTTTGACATTTTGCCGCAAAGCTATAACGCTTTGGAGCCTGCCCTTAGTGCTTTTTCTTTGGGGATAGGGACTATATTTACTATGTGTGAATCAAAAGAAGATTTTCATATGCGCTTCACTTGAATATTTACTTCCTGATGTACTGTTTTTCATCCCGTAGAATTAACTTAGTCGCTTTATTTCTCAGGTACTTTTCTTCTGCTGCTGCCCATCCACTTCCAGCATCAGCCAAATAGCTTCCGTTCCACTCATTTTCAGCAGCCCATGATTATACATAAATAACTTAGCCCTATTTAATGGTTTCTTTATCACCTGCTGCGCCTTTATCTTCCACTTATCTTTCCAATTCTCTTCATAAGAACGAAACTTATGATGAAACTTACCGTTATCGTCCATCCAAACATAACCACCAACTTGTATTCTTGGCCAATAAGTAGAAACTGGTTTATATGTACGCTCCATCAGAACAGGCCACACCATGCATTTCCCGTTACGCTTCAGATAATCTATCAACAAATCCTTCCTGATAAGCAACCCCCCATGGCCCCCATGTACCCACCTGCTATCATAGCAAGCCACGCTTTCATCAGGCATAAGCCATACACCATCACTCACCGAGAACCGCATTTCTAGTCCTTCATATAAATAGGGAGACGGCATTAACACTTCTTGAGATTCTGTCAATGAAGCATCAGAATATTCGCTAATTGTATATAACATATACGCCGGTTGAACCTTAATACCTGAATTCAAATGCCCGACTTCATACTCTCGACATGTGCCTCCTTTGTTTTCTATCACTTTCTTGTAGCATTCTGACCAGTAATACTCTCTATAGTAGATAGACGACACCTCTCTATTCTCCGTCGAAAAACGTCCACCTAACCCTTGTCTATCAATAACCTTACACATCTTCTTACGAGAAGACTTATCCACCATAAATGCCTGAATAAACGTCCAAATCTCCCGCAGACTTTTTCCATTCATTTCGGTCGCATTATAATTGGAATTCGATGAGACAGTATAATAAGAAAACATGTTTATCCAGCTCTTTCCATCCACCTCATACTCTATGTACTCTTCAATGCGTGGCATCTTCTTCCAACTCTTCAACCATTCGCTGTCTGAACCATGAGATAAATCGTATGTTGGAACTTTATAGGCTGGCAACGTATCTCCAAAGTCACGTATATCCGGATTCATAAATAGAGTAGGATCAAATTTTCTAGCCATTTCTATGATATCTCCCCTCCACCTATGCACGTATGGATCATTGTAATGATTATCAGCTAATATGGCAGCTACTTTGTATAGAGCTATCCACTGATACTTCTTTCCTATTCGTTCAATGGTGTTCTTATGTCTCAACTGGCTGGAATGTTTTCCATCAAACTTCTTGAATACTTGCGCTTCATACCCTATTTCTTCAAAAATAAGTTTGATGGCATAATTTGAGACCAGTTCAATATCCTCACCCCAGTTATCCAAAAGTGCCTGAAAGGTATAGCGCCCGAAATCACCATAAAGTCCTCTTGAGCTATATTCCGTTCGCATCGAATCCATAATATTCTTCTGCGCATAATATAGTTCTTTATCTTCTGTCTTATCATAGTCAAGTTCGTATTTAAGTATATCTTCTGTTGGTACAAGTACATCCTTCTTTACCTTACAATAGGGGCTAGAAATATTATCTTTATCAATGCTCAAAGGACAACCAATATATTGGGCATATTCAACAATACACTTCCCATAATCTCGCACAAGAATATTTTCCCTAGGATTCCCTCCTCTAAACAGACTGTCATATGTAAGTTGAGCCACCTCAGTTACATAATCCTTTGTCTGATTTCCCGTACAACAACCGAAAGCTACTGCATAAAGCCTTTCTACAATATAATCATCATTCACGTCATGGTAGTCCTTGATACATTGCAGCAAACACTTCTGTTCGTTTCTCAACAGATTGACTAGTGCGCGTGAGGTCTGGTCACGGAGTGCAAGATCTGTTGTTGTCAGTGTCCATACAAGTTGCCTACAAATAAGCATCAATACTTCCTTGTCTAAATGAGTCACCACTTCACTAGAAACGGATTTTGCCCATTCCGCTAACTCAATTAAATAGTCCTTGACTATAGTATATCCAGAAATAAATGTAGTCCACAAGGCATCCCTTGACACTATTTTAAGCGGTTTTAATACCTCATCTAACAAACTGGCATTTAGTGGCCATTCCTTGTGATAAGGTACTCTTGCAATAATCTCAAATACATCATGCCATCTATTATCATCCACGTATCTTTGGAGTAATGCCTTTCCTGACGCTGTCAAACATGTCCGCATTGGTAATCCGTCAACAAACATATCCACCAATCTGTATCCAACATCTTCATCTTTCAGTATTTCAAAAAGTTCTTTCCCAGTACTTGTCGGCACAACATCTGTTAAAGCCTCTAGTACTGTCTCATCACTCAACAGATCGCCATTTATGTTATTGCTTGCAACCATTGAATTAGCTATCAAATAGCCCCCCATGGTATCGTAACCGAATGTATAAAAGTGGCTCTTTTCAGAGAAATAGTATTCATTCAGTATTCCCTCATCCACCAATGCATTAAGAAATCTTTCAGCTTCAGCTTGTATTGTTTGGTTGCTTCCGATAATAGCCAGCAGATCTCGTTGTGACATTTTCCAACGGCTACCATCTGCAATCATTCTTTGGGCTATCTTGTACAAAACGTCTTGCAAAACGGATGTAGATGAAGAATAGTGAAAACAGGATGCCAGACGACTATTGAAATGATTGATGTAGTTTTCAATAATTTCTATCCTTGACTCATGCTTTGGTGGTGTGTTATCCCCTTGATGTGTTTGACAAAACAAGGTCAACAGCAATGGGTTCTTGAACTCACTATTCATTATTGGCCACACGGGTAAAGGTACCGAGAACGACTTGAACATATATTCTACTGCTCCTGAAACATTCTTTTCAAAGCCAAAATGACGGTAAGATGGAAATCCTTCATCTCTAATAAAACGATCTATCCAACTATCTCCACCAGTTGTTCTTACTGATACAATCATCCCTATGTTCTTATAAGGATGTATCTCATTCAGAAAGTTCAGCAGGTGATTCTCCCAAAGTGACAGACCAACACCCTCATTGATTCCATCCACTACCATCAACACCCTGCCATATTGCCTTCCGTATTTATCTAGAGCTTCAAAAAATGTTTTTTTCTTGCACTTGACATCCAACGTATTCAGTATCTGATCCATTGGGATATTAGTGTCAGTAATGACTCTTCCTAAAACGAAGATTGTTGGCAGGTTCTCGTCTAATCTACGTTGCACTAATTTGGCCAATAGATGTGTTTTACCATAACCACCCTTACCATAGACTATTAGTGATTGTTCTTTGATACTCTGAATCCAGTCGTTCTCTATATGGGACTGTATCTTTCCTAAATCAGAATGTATACAGCTATAGTAATAATCATCATAACTTGCTTTATTTTCAATGATAGCTTGTCGTAAAATACTCTGCACATTATCAATAGCTTGCACTACCGTTTCTATACATTGAGCATCAAAGTGCTTCAACGACAGACTGTCAACAATCTGTCTTACCGCAGTTTCCACTTCATTGAGAGTAGCCTCGTCAATTTTATCTTTATAAAACTCCTTGGCACGAGCAAAGTCAGCAAGCAATTTTGAACGTTCTTCCACAAATAGTAAAGCAACCCTTTCATCTCTGCAAGTTGAGGCGAAAGCATCTTCAAATAGTTCATATTTAAAGTTGATGCTCAAATCAAATTTCTTCCCCAAGTTCTTGATATTCAGTTCCGATTTTTCTTTGAACCAATCTTGTGTGGGAACAAATTCAAGCTCTCTGTTGATTACCTTGGCTGCTGATGATAAGATGTCAGTTTTGTACTTGAGATTTGAGAAATATAGAAATAAAAAATAAACGAATGTTACCCCCACTAATCCTACTATAAGTACAGCTGGTGGTACACTATTGTCTAACCATAACTGTAAATTTATCACGTTCTTCTCGCTCGCTACGAACAAGTTCGCTCTAATGAAGGGAATAAAGCCTCCACCGCTTATTATCAGTATAACAGAACTCATATAGGTTCCGAATACCCATTTTTGACGGCGGTTCTCCATATACTTTTTGATTACCTCAGCCAGTCTGTCAGCATCCAAGTGTTTCTTAGCCTTACCAACAATTATCCTGAATGCACCACGAATCAACAGATAATCAAATAAGAATACCGTCAGATAGCCTACAGCAATAATGGCAATTATTATGAGTATATATATCCCTAGACTCACGCTCCCTCTTATTATTAGATTTACAATTATTTGATTCCTAGTATTTCCTTCATTCTCACATATAAGCTATTCTGCATACCACTGCCAGCACCTCGTGCAAACTCACCCTTGAGGGCAAACAATGTTTCTCCATGTGGCTGTAGTGGTTTCAGAAAATCAACAAAGAAAGTTATTGTTTTCGCATACACAAGCGGAGAAAAAGCATTCTCTTTCATTTCCTTCACATCTTTATTTGACATAGCCAAGTGTACGTCCTTAAGTAGCGAAATAATAGCCCCAACTCCTGTAGTTTTACATAGTACAGAAGAAGGCTTATCCTCAATTTCTTCCGGCCAAATGGATTTTAATGTAAATCGGACAGCCGCCATATAGGCCAGCAATTCGTGGGCGACATATTTATATCTCTGATCCCCACTTTTAAGCATCTCCACAGCATCTGACCATATTCCCTTCGCTGACAAATGTTTCAAAAAAGCCTCAACCAAAAACGATTGTGAAACATATCCTGAACCCCTGCCGAGCATTTTTACAAATCCATTAAAAGCTGAAGATGTGTCATTTTCAAGAAGCACTACTAGTTCATGCGCAAGGTATATCTCATTTTGACGAGGAATAGTATTGGCATCATCCAAAGGTATTGACACCCCATAAATATCATAAAACAATGATTTATTTACCTTCTTCTGATTAAAGTTTACATTAGCAAATATCTGAGCCTGTTCCCACATATCATAGTTAACCAAAATAGTGCAACCAAAACTGAAACTTTCCAAATACTTGATAATCGTCTCACTATTATAACCAAATACTGAAGATGAACGCCGAGCTTCATCATAAAGGTATTTAACACCTGAATACCGATGCTGTCCATCAACAATCATTGTTTGCTCAGGTATATTAAAAGTCAAATTTTCTCCATCCTTAAACAATTTAGGATTCTCGCTTTCATTAGGGCATGCCAAAATAATAGAATTCGGGAACACTAGATTAGCTCCGCCTTTTTCATTAGCAGTGATACACCTCACAATGTATTTAGCTATCGATCTAACACGAGCATCCTCTATTTGCCGTTGATAATCAGTTCCTGATTCTTCAGTCCTATAACTAATACGTATCTTACTATTATATAATTCTTTGAATGGTACTATTCCCACCAAAACAGATTTTTTCTTTTCTTCAAAACTCTGCTGAACAATAACTTTACTCATATTATTCTCCTTCCTTCTCTTTTTTCGTCCTTGGTAATTTCGTTAATTTTGCTCATATCATCGTGGGTAAAGATACATTCTTCAGACTCATCTTCCACAATATTTCCTAATGTAGGAATGGGGGGGGCTGATTCCAAATTAGATATCCTATTCTCCAAAGGAGTAATATATTGTTGAAGGAGCTCTTTAACAAGTTGCTCTCGTAGAAGGCGTGCTGCCGTTGTGTCTCCTACAATATCTTTAAGCTGCGTTTCAACTTCTGTCTCAAGGTGATTTGCCACGTAATTCTTTGCCGTTTCATCTGCCTTAACTGCGGCTAATGACTCTGCCTTTGATTCTATATCCTTAATTGTTCTATATCCTAAGAAACCTAATAATGCAACAATAAATGCAGTGATACAAGATGCAAGTCTAAAAAAGTCCGTTTCTGTTTCTTGAGATTTGATGAGTATATTATATTTGTCCGTAATCTCTTGACTCTGTTTATCTAGCTCGTCAATCAGTTTATTTATCTGAATGTCATTTTCTAAAAGGACTTGGCCTACTGTTAAAGAATCTTGTGGAATAATCAAGTTCACTTTAACTTCTCGAACATTTACATTCTCATGTAATATCGGCCATAATACAAGAAAACTCATTGTCAGAGAAAAGACAATGGATATGAAGAGAAAGGCCCTTTTGAGAGAAATATTCTCCTTATTTTTCTGTTCTTCCTGCTTGGCTTCCTTAGACCTCTGTTTACACATCTTTATAATTTCATTTTAATATTAGCTAACAATAGATAAATCAAAAAAAACGAACAAATAATCTATAATTAATCTGTAAAGACAATTCATTTCACTATCATTTCCCACTCGCCTTCAACAAATTCTTCAAAAGCTCATGCAATGCCTCGTTAACAAGTTCATCTGTAGCTTTTTGCCCTTCAGTACGCAATGACGTCCGCATTTCCAGAAGCATATTGAATTGTGCAGCTTCCTCAGGAGACATATATCTTCCAGCAAAACTGAAATATCTTGCAACCCGGATTATCATTCCATTTATAGTCTGCCATTGCTGCTGAAGATAAGCAACTTTAGCCGCCTTATCAAGAATCGACCACTGAGCATGCAGCTGCTCTGCTTTTTCGAGGTCTCGCTTATACATTTATCAGTAAGTTTAATACACTAATATTTAAATATAAATTACAGGATAACGACTACTTTATCTCCATCAAATAATCATTCTTAGAGAACATGCGGCCGTACTTCGGCTGCAGTATCTGAGGATCAACTTCTTCACCTTTTACCCACTGAATGATAGCCTTAGGCATATTTACACCAGCCTCATAGCTGAATGGGAAACCTCCACCAAAACGAGGATTCAGCTCCAATACACAGTACGCACCATCTGCTCTCTGCATGATGTCTACATCAAGATTACCGATGTGTCCTAATGCCTCACCGATCTTACGTCCCATCTCACGTACCTCTGGAAGATCTACAGTAACGGCCTTATCAGTCTCACCAGCACGCATAGCTAATTTCTGCTTTACACTGACTCCGACGTTCTTTCCATTAAGGTCGTTCATAATGTCCAGGCCAAACTCATTACCAGTCAACTTCTCCTGGATCATGATATACTCGTCTCCCACAGAAGCAGTCGCCAATATAGTCTTCTTGATTTTCTTCATCAACAGATTATAGTAGATGTCCAGCTCCTCCATATCTGCAATACTTTCCAGACCAATAGAGCCAGAACCCCAACGAGGTTTCATGAAGAGGGGGAACTCAATCTCACCAGCAGCCAAAGCCTTCTTGACATCATCCAAACGAACGTAAGTCTTAGGAGCTACCAAACCGAGAGACTCCACCCACTGGGCTGTCTTATACTTATCAAAAGCAATGTCAATTACCTGGGGGTCACTCACAATCACCTTCACACCAAGTTCCTCAAAACGTGCTTTATTCTCAGCAAGGATAGGAAGTTCAAGATCATTCAAGCTAAGGAGTACATCAATCTGCTGCTCCTTGCAGATATTGAGCGTGATATTCACATACTCAGGATCATATACTGCCGGCACCTGCAACTTCACATCAGCTACCTGTAAAGCAGGAGCTGAAAGCTGCATATCCGTTGCTACCACCTTGTCACCTTCAGAAAGATTCTCTTTAAAATATTTCAACAGGTACGTTCTGCGACCTGCACATGTAAATAGGATGTTCATATATTATTCTGTTATGATCAAAAATTATAAATCCCGACAATATCCTCTACTGTCTGACGTCTTCTTGCCTCTACAAAAGTTCCATTTTTCTGCATCAAGATTGGTTCAAGGAAATTGATAAAAGTTGGAGTCAAACAAATTGTATATGCACCAACCCCATCGAATTGGATAAAATCACCAGCTTCTAATTTTGGTAGTGAGATATCTTTCAATATCACATCCTTCTCCATACAAGTGGAGCCAACCACATCACAAACATACTGTTCTTGATTCTCAGAAGCCCTGTATACCTTGTGAGGAAGGTTATTAGCATGCATTGTTGGTTTCACGTCAAACACAGTTCCATCCACCATCACAAAGTTCACCTTACCCACTTTCTTGTTCTGATACACCTTGGTATAGTAAGAGAACACATTTGACACCACTGAAGAGCCTGGTTCTATCACGATAGTTGGCTTGACATGATTAAACCACTCATTAGTTAAGGTCTCATCCAAGACGCAATTGGCATAGTCTTCATAAGTTGGCTTCCCCGTCAAGTCCATGCCTTCAGGTGCTGCACCAAAATAACCACCTCCAATATCAAACAGCTCTATTTCGTTCAGCTCATACTGTTCGCAGACCTTCAACATGTGTTGAGTGATTATCTTATAGTTCAATACTGCACGATCTGAAGTAGAAGTATGTCCGTGAAGCGAAATAATTTTAATTCCTACTTCATGCAATCTATCGATGTTACGACCTATGATATCAGATGGGAATCCAAATCGTCCAAAACGCAAACCACATTGGATTGTACTATTCCCGTGCTCATCAGTAAGATTGATATTGATTCTTATACCCACTTGCAAATCAGCATCAGGATGCTTTTTAGCATACTCACAAATCATCTCAACCTCATACTCACTATCTAGGTTAATGATAGCTCCATGCTCCAATGCTTTCTCAAATATAGCAGGACGCTTGATAGGGCCATTGAAGATCACCTTTTCAAAACCAATTTTGTGAGCCAATTCATACTCCATCTCCGACACCACCTCGGCCAACACACCCTCTTCAAGGGCTATCTTACAAAGAGCTGGCACATAGTTGGTCTTGAACGAGTATCCCGCCACTACCTTCTCATATCTCTTTTTGAAAGCGGCCAAAAAGTTATTGATATTGCTTCGGTACTTCTCAGCATCCATTAGATAGAAAGGTGTGCCGAACTGTTCATCCAAGCCCTTCAGCAAAGCATAATTAATTGGTTCCATCAAAATCCTCCATGGTGGCATCATTGTCAGAGTTGATATCCTCTCTGAAGAGCACCTTCTTAATAGTTATAAATATCACCTTCAGATCGGTAAGAAGAGAAAGATTATCTATATACCAAACATCAAGTTTAAATTTCTCTGTCCATGAAATCTGGTTACGACCGTGACACTGGGCCCAACCGCTAATGCCCGGACGCACCTCATGACGTCTCATCTGCTCCTTGCTATAAAGCGGAAGATACTGCACCAACAACGGACGAGGCCCTATGAGAGCCATATCTCCCTTCAACACATTAATCAACTGAGGCAACTCGTCAATACTAGTAGAGCGCACAAACGCCCCCACCTTAGTCAAACGGTCAGCATCTGGCAGCAACTCACCATTTGCATCACGCTCATCAGTCATTGTCTTGAACTTAATCACCTTAAATATCTTACCATCCTTTCCGGGGCGTTCCTGAAAAAAGAAAGCCCCAGCCCCCTTATTCGCAAAATGCAGCCAGATGGTTACAATCAACAAGAATGGCCAAATGATTGATAAAGCAACCAGCGCAATTGTGAAATCTATCAGGCGTTTGAAGAAATGTTTGTACATATTCTATCGCAATTTTAAAATATCATCATAAAAGCTGATTAAACATTTCTGAACAAAACTTTTTTCAAATCTATTGTTTATTAAGGGACGAGCGTTTGTAGCCATTTCTTCACGAATAGAAGTATTGATCAGCATTATTTTCATAGCTTTATAAAGCGCATCGGCATTTTTGGATGGAACAATGAGGCCATTCTCTCCATTAATTATAATCTCACGTGAACCATTTATATCAGTAACTATTGAAGGTAACCCCATAGCTCCTGCTTCCATAACTGTGTTTGGGAAGCCTTCACGATAGCTTGGCATTACAAAGCAGTCAGACTTAAGGTACTCCTTCAGAAGGTTATCCCCATACTTCGGGCCACATAAATCTATTGAAGAGGTAGTCTCCATAAGTCGTACGATTTCTGATTTTACGGGATCAAGATTTGCCTCACTTTCTCCGACTAAAGCAAGCCTAGTTTCTGGATATTCCTTATTAAGACGAACAAATGCCTCAACCAACTCATTAATGCCTTTATCACCCACAATACGACCGACAAAAAGATATCTGAACACATTTTCATCCTTCTTTACATCTGCAAAGCGTGTTGGATTGAAACGTTCCATATCTACTCCCATCACATTACCATAGCCAAGAACTCTCATAGGCTTTTTGCAAATGCCATGATTCTTCAAGTCATCAAGAACACCCTGGCCTTCAGGGATAACATGAGTAGCACAAGCACAAGTAAGCCAGTCTGTGGCCATGAGGATTCTACGTTTAATGCCTGTTGAGGTTGGCCAAACTAGACCTGTAAAAGTGTGAATGCGCATAGGCACTCCTGTCAGCCATGCAGCAATCATAGACAAAAGACCTGCCTTTGGAGTCATGGAATGCACCATGTATGGTTTTTCATTGCGCATTACCTTTATCATCTGACAAAGTGACTTTACATCCTTTGTAAACGAAATATGGCGTTCCATTGGCACCTCTATCGTCTTTTCTTGTGGATGTCTATGATTGAAGTCATCCAATTCCTTACCCGGAGAGGTAACAACTATAACCTCATAGCCATCATCTTTCAACCTCATCATAATCTCCTCAAAAAAACTGATTGACTGAGGGACTGTGACTGATCGTATAATTTTCTTCTTGTTTCGTATCATAATTGCTTACTATTTGTCTCCGTCTCATACCCGTTGGGGTTATTTTTTTGGAACTTCCAACTATCCCTGCACATCTCGTCTATTCCATAAATTGCTTCCCAACCCAGCTCCTCCTTTGCCTTGGAAGGATTACAATAGCAAGTAGCGATATCCCCTGCTCGTCTCGGTTTGATAACATAAGGAACTTTCATATTGTTTACTTTCTCAAAAGCTTTTACCACGTCAAGAACAGAATATCCATGGCCTGTACCTAGATTATAAATAGCAAGTCCCTTATTCTGCTCAATAGCTTTTAGTGCTGCGACATGTCCTCGTGCGAGGTCAACAACATGGATATAATCACGTACTCCTGTGCCATCAGGGGTGTCGTAATCATTCCCGAACACTCCTAATTCTTTACGAATACCAATGGCTGTTTGAGTAATATATGGCATCAGGTTATTCGGAATGCCATTAGGGTTTTCTCCGATCAAGCCACTTTCATGTGCGCCAATGGGGTTAAAATAACGAAGTAATACCACATTCCATGAATGATCTGCCTTCTGGATGTCCATAAGCACCTGCTCTAACATTGATTTTGTCCAGCCATAAGGATTCGTACATTGCCCTTTAGGGCAGTCTTCAGTGATTGGAATGATTGCAGGATCACCATATACTGTTGCACTTGATGAGAAGATGATATTTTTGCAATTGTTCTTTCGCATTACATCCACAAGTACGAAGAGACCATTCATATTATTTTCATAATACTCTAAAGGTTTCTCAACAGACTCACCAACAGCCTTAAGCCCAGCAAAATTGATTACAGCATCAATCGCATAATTGCTAAATAACTTTTCTAATGCCTCACGATTACGGATATCGGCTTGAACAAAAGGTACCTGCCTACCTGCAATGCTTTCCACTCTTTTTAAAGCTTCGGGGTGAGAGTTTACAAAATTATCTACTACAACCACACTGTGACCGGCTTTAAATAGTTCTACTATGGTATGAGTTCCAATATAACCCGCACCACCTGTAAGGAGTATATTCATCTGATTATTATTTTTTTCGTTGTCTATACCAATTATAGATTCGTAACACTCGCTCTGTCGCGGAATATCCAAATACATTATACACACGACTTACCATATGTACTTTGGGATTTTGAGTGTACTTAAGTAACCAGCATAGCTGTTTGAGTTCTCGTCGTGCAGTTGACTGTTTCTCTTTTGGCAAGCTACAAGTGCCCGCAATCAAAATGCTTAGTTCGTAAGCCAAAAAAGAACGAAGGGCATCTTTAGCTTCGGGAGTAAATGATCGTTTATCAATTATGTTCAATTCTGTCTTGATGATATCCAAGAGATTATTAAAACTTCTTTCTCCACCGGAAGCAGTAATACTATCAGCTCTATTCTGCCGATAAGCATAGATATATTTGTTGATAAATAAGCATTTATCACACTTATCCAACAAATTAATAAACCACGGTATATCTTCTGCAATCTGTCCAAGTTTAAACGTAATCTGCATATCGGAAAGCCATTGTCTGTTTATAATCTTCAGACAAGCACTCATGGGAAAAGTTCCTGATTTGACTAAAGACAACATAGCAGAACTACCGGAAAGTGGAACTAATACTTCGTTGCTATACTCAACCCATTTACTATAAGTGTTTGTTTCAGGATAAAAATATTGACAATTGAAGCCATAAAAATGGCAGTCAGGATATTCCCCAATAAGAGCAACCATCTTCTCTAAAGAATCTTTCCCGATCCAAAAGTCATCACTATCGACAAATATTACATAATCTCCAGTAGCGATCTTCAAGCCTGCGTTACGCGCATCAGATAGTCCTCCATTATGTTTATGCAGAACCTTGATACGGTTGTCTTCTTTTGTCAGCTGCTCACATAGTTCAGGAGAACCATCTGGACTACCATCATCTACTAGAACAATCTCAATATCTGTATATGTCTGGCATGTCAAGCTTTCAACGCATTCACGCAAATAAGCTTCAACTTTGTAAACTGGTAAAATAAAAGTTATTTTCATACTCTTTTACTGTTAATCCACTGTTTGAGTAACCTCAAGTAGTCTCTCAAAGATTCTTTGATGCCATACTTTACAACCAAAGCACGAGGCTCCATTACTTGCATATCCTGAATGAATGAGTCGCGCCCTACTAGGCGTTCAGAGTTATGAGAAAGATTGTGGTTTCCCTTGATTGCTTCTTCCAATGAACGTTCTTCATAGAAAAGGTCTGGACACTCATTAATAAAATCCATTGCCTTTAGATTGTTGACGAGTAACATTGATACGCCTCGAAAAGTTGGATAATCGAAAGGAGTCTCTGCACCTAAGCCCCAATAGTCAGCCATCGTAAAATCACTTACTCGCTGAGGTGTTGTATATGCACAAGAAAAGCAGGACTCATTAAACATCAAGCCTTTATTGAATGCTCTCATGTACCAAGCATCCCGAGGGTTCACCACCTTGCGGGTTAAGTGAGTCGAGGTGGGATTTTCAGACTGTATTGGCGATTCGACCTCGCGTGCAAGTTGAAATCCCCAGCCAGCGGTAAAACGAAAACTTACACCTTGGCATGTGTTTTTAATATTAGTTTTTTCACAAAATACGTCAAACGCCCTCTGTGAGGGAACACCATGACAGACCATATCACAAGTAATAAGATTATTGTATTTCTTGCGTAGGAAAGTAAGAAGTCCTCCTATCTGACACGGAGTACCAGTAAACAGCACCAACCGTTCTTGCCTTAGAAATTCACGCACCTGTTTATAGGTGTCTCCCAAGTAAGACTGCACATACTTACTTCCTTGCAGTTTAACAATATCATCAGTGTTATCTATACTGATGTGTTTAACCTGAAGATTAGTGTCCATTGTGGCACCAAATACAACTCCGTTTTCAGATAATACTTTGCGAGCCAAAACACTAAAAGCACCACCTGAAGAACTCCTCCTGCGATCAGTATCATTCTTTGTCCAACACGCAAGGGTCTTCAAAGGTGTTTGATAGTCTACAATAGGCGATAGCCTATGACAGGCCTTTATACAAGCGCTACATTCGACACATATTTTTTCATCTATCTGTGGGATATAGAATCCCTCTCCTGTATCTATCAGTTCTATGCATTTTTTAGGACAAACATTGATGCAAGCCATGCACTGAGTGCATTTGTATTTGTCGCATAATTGAATCTTATTCATTCTTTAATGCTTGTTTTAAATAAATTTTAGACTGCTGCCTCAATGCTTCCAAACGCTTTTGTTCGGTTAGCACGTCATAAGTGAATCTACTTCTATCTGGCATCGAATCTGTAATTGAGAGAATTTGATCCTCCAAACCCAAATTACACATTAAACTGACTTGTCGGCTATCGCTAGCATTTCTATCTTGTACAACTGTAAATACAGGCTTACCATAGTTTACGGCAAAAGCAGTTCCATGGAAGGAAGTTGTCAACACCATCTCTGCATCACGTACCAATGCCAAAAATTCTTCTGGAGATGCTCCTATTCGATAATGAGTGTGTGATAAACCTAATTTATGAGGAGGCCGAGCTACACGCACAATTTCATAACCGGTCTCTTGTTGCATATAGTCAGCCAGTTGGTCCACGTAGGGAAATGCATTGAACGTATAGTTTAAGAAATAACAAAGAATGTATTTCTTTTTGAACTGACGCTTGGGAACTGCAATTTGATTCCACTGGTCTTTGTTGAGGAGGAGGGTAGGGTCAAGGACAACAGCAGCCTTTTTACCTGCCACCTCCCACACGACTTGAGCACCAGAGTTCTCTCTAACAGAAATAAAGGCATAGCGGCTAAGTAATTCCTTATATTGTAATTTCAAATCTTCTGGAATACTATTTACGCCTATACTAGCTGCATAACTTATCTTCAATGCATTGTCGGGAGCAAAATGGAGCAAAAAAGCGGGATCACCATTACAATGGCGTGGATTCCAAAGTTGGTCACTACCTGTTATATAAACATCGTAATGAGGAATATCACCAATCAATTCAGAAGGGTGACCATATTGTTTAGAAGAGAGATGTTCGTACTTGGCAACAAAGTTCTTTATACCTTTATGTTGCTTTAACAATTCTAAACTATAGAGAGCTTTAAGCCACCTCGGTTCGTTGGGTTGTGAATCCACACTGTTTACATATTTATTAGAAGCATGAAATACATTTGGATAATTATAGTCTATTACCTCCACATTAAATCCCAACTCTTCACAAGCCTTTTGCAATGCATAAGCTTGAAGAACAGAGCCGTAATTGTTTATTTTATGAATCGTTATTATGCCTATTGATTTCATTAATGAAGATATCTTAAGAAACTAAATAATTTGTACTTCTCCATTTGTAATATAACTTCCGAAAATATGACACTCACAGTAACAACAATAATATAATACAACCAATTGGTAAAGAGAGTATCTCCAACAAACCCACAAAAAAGTGCCATCTTACCAGCTATGCTGAAGTGAAAAAAGAACATCAAAATACTATAATTGCGAAGGCGTTTATAAATCTTGTTATCTGCCAACTGCACTAAAAAACAGAATACAAATAGGGATAGTACCATCATTACCTTTAATAAAAATAATGGAAGAAACGAGAAAGCAACAAATGCAACTACAGAAAGTCCTGCAGATACCGGCAAGATTATGCGTTTATTGTTCTCTAGCTTGGTTAAGTAAAGAGATAATATCTGGCCTAATGAAATCCAGACCATCTGAGCTGGGAAGCTCAAACTCACTTCTTCTCTAAGATTGGCAGCATACCAGTCGTAAGGAATCTGCATTGTTAATGGAAGTTGTTCAATATTTGACACATACAAAGCAATAATAATGGTAAAAATAAAGACAACGTACTTTCCCAGTACTTTTGAGAAACTATAAACGAACAAAACTCCCATCACAGATGCCGACAAATACCAAGAACCTGGGAATGTGGTCCCGAAAATCACATCTTTTATAAATTCAATCAATCCCTGCCAGATTCCCATGTCAAAGTATGGCTTTCGTACAATAATAAACCAACTATCAATCAGCAGCCAACAGAGATAAAGTATACCTATCCTCTTACAATAATTGAAAATACATCCCCCCCCCTTAATATTTACCTTACAGAATAACAGGGTACTACTAATTGTAAAAAACATTGGCACTGCTATGCTAAGTAGAGGCCTAAACATATTTGTTAATAATTGGCTATGACTGCTAGGGCTTACATGAATCATCACTACCATAAGAGCCATGAAGAACTTCAATAAATCTAAGCCGTTGTATTGCTTTTTCATTTAATTAGTCTTGTTAAGATTGTCTTCCACTGACCTGAAATCACCTTTTCTGCATAAAGTTCGTTAACTTCCATTGCATGTCTTCCCATGCTCTCTGCTTTTTCTGGGTACTTTATCAGATATTCCATAGCGTTTGCTAAAGCGTACTTATCATCTCTTGGAACCAGTAATCCATTTACCTTATTACGAATTAGCATTGAAGCTCCACCTGGTGAGCAATCTGTGGAAATGGTAGGTACTCCAAGAGACATGGATTCAAGTAATATATTGGGTATTCCTTCGAAATCAGATGAGAGTACTGTTGCCCATGCATTTTGGATAGCAGAACTAACATCTGAAGTTTTTCCCATAATGATAATGTTTGGATTAGGAGCTGCCATTTCCATTATCATGCCTTCATCCTCACCATCTCCATATATTTCAAGTTTGAAATCAGGATATAAAGGAGATATAATGTTGAAGGCGTTAATCAATAAATCTTGACGTTTCTGTTTTAAATCAAGTCTCCCGATAGCAACAAAAGATTTTCGAACACCTTCTTTACGAGATTGTGTTCTTAACATTGGCCTAATCGGATTGGGAATCACTATCGATCTTTGTTGAATAGCATTATTATAATATTCCTTTGCTTTTATCGTTTGGAATACATAATAATCTGCTTGATTGAATGCCCATTTATTGAGAATATTGACCATCTTAGTTTTAAGAGATAATTTGTCACTCTCAAAATACGGATCACCTCTTTGTGAAAAAAGAATTCGCATTTTTGTACCTTTTGCTGCAATAGCCATGCGAAAAATGGATGGTGATAAAAATGCGATGCCTGCATCAAAACCTTGTTTATTAATATATTGATGCAATAACCTAGTGGTATTCAAGATTGAGAATCTTTGAGAGCCATCTTCCCAATGTTTATGGATATGCTTTACTCCTGGCCCGATTTCCTGGTAAACACAATTATCTCTATACGTTAGAAGCGTAACATTATGACCCTCTAATGCACATTGATTAGCGACCCATACTAGAATTTTTGATGCGCCACCATATCCGATGTTTGTATTCAAAAATAATAGCTTCATTTACGCAGGAAGTTTTAATAAATTTCCAATAATTAAATCCCATTCTTCAGGCTCCAATATGCCATTAGCGGCCGCAGGGAAAAAAGTCATTTCTCCAAAATAAATGCAATTATTGACATCATAAAAGTCGATACGTATAAAAGGAATATCCTGAGCAAGAATTTCTGCGAGTTTAAACATTTCATATATTGATGATGGAATACTAATTACTTGGTTCTGATCACATGGAATATATTTTTCATGGAATGGGAGAAGGTTAAGCTCCTTGTCATAATAGTTAGCCCTATGATTAGTAAAACGATTAATATCTATCTTAAAAAACTCCACCCTCCCATTGAAGCAAAAGATCTTATAATCTCTTAGCTCTTTTAAGGTATTGTCTTCCATGTATTTTTCTGCGAATATTTTCGGAACAACTGATTTATATGGCCATTCTCTAGCGAAGCTAAACATATTGAACGACTTTCTTTCTTTTAATTTCACTCTAGCAGCATTCCAATCAAATAACATTTTATCTTTACACAGATAAACACTACTTGAGTCATGATTCCACTTAAGTACAAAACTCTCGGGGAGTTTATCTAAATCGATCTCGTCAAAATCGTTCCATATAGATATCGTAGGTATGATGTACTCAGCTCCGATCTTATTTGCAACATATTCTTTAACAGCAAGCTTATCAACTAAAGTGGTATATAATGGTTTCCTGTCATATAGTTTCAGCCAGTTTAACTTTTCATTAAATGATTTAGGATTCTTAAGATTCAGTATCTTCCTCATTCTAATTACATAAGCAAGTTTCAGAAAGGCCCTATCGCTCATCCAATCAAAACAATGGCATGCCACTAACTTGTTAAATAATATAGTGATAATATCTAAAACATTTAGATTTTTATATATGTTTATAGCCATAACTATTTTTTTAATGAATAAATTAACTTTTCAACATGAGATTCACACTCTATAAAATTTTGTAATTTTAAAATTTTCCGTTTCGATAATAAGGATGGCAAGATACCTCTTCTATATAGAGCACTTAGAAGCCTGTTGTCATAAGGCTCAAAGCAATATTTACTTGATTTTATTGTGGAATCTAAATAACTCTTATATGCATCATTCAAACGCGTTCTGTCTGCAATAATTAAAGATAAATGTTCAATTTCTGCTTTAATTTTTAGTAACTCATCGTCTGTCAAAAGAGAAATATGAGGATTATTTGAAAACTGTTTAAAAGGGATCAAATCGAAGTTGATTTTTTTATTAATGATATTTAATGAAGCGAGTAGTCCATAATTCCATTTGTCTTCTCTATATGCATTAGAATCAAAACAGAAATTACCAATTCCATAGATGATTGGATGCCCTTTATATGATTCAACTCCACTGATACAGTGCTGGTGGTGATTAACAACAGCGTCAGCCCCACAATCAATAAAAAACCTATACCAATCTTGCATTCTTGGCGTTGGTAATTGATAATGTTCCGGACCTCCGTGCACAATAAGAATGACATAATCGGACAACTCTCTTGCTTCTTTAATTCTGTAATACTGATTTGTCAGTGAAAGTGGGTTGGAACCAGGAGCATCATCTGTCGCAATGGAAAACTCATGCTCGCAACAATTTATAATGGAAACGACACCTTCAGGAGAATTAATATACAAAGTCCGTTCTGCATCAGACAAATTCAATCCAGCTCCCACGTATAATAAGCCATTTTTTTCAATACTATTTATGGTTTGAAGAATGCCTTCTGACCCATAATCATTTAAATGGTTATTCGCTAGAGTGACAGATTTAAAACCAATTCTTGATAGGAATTCTAATGCTCGCGAATCACTTTTCAAATTTGGGCCACATTTGTCTATTGGATAACATTCATTGTTAACAATCGGACACTCTAAGTTAACTATAGATATATTTGAACGTTGAATTAAATCAATGATTTTGGGATCAACAAAAGATACTGAAGAATTTAAATAAGATATTGCCCTACCAATAGGGCAAAAGTCTCCTGCTATAATAAGATTCATGCTAAAATGACGGATTTACCTTAATACCTTAATAAATTTGTTTAGTGGTTTTGCTAAATAGTATGTAATAATATACATCGGAATTATTAATATGAGGAATAATAAATTTGGCCGATCAATACTAAATAGTAGAGTGATAATCCAGGCAAACATCATTGTACCTAGGAAATTTGTGAAATATGCAGCAAAAGATAGTTCCCCCCAATGTGTTAAGAAATTTGCAATCAATTGGGGAATTGAAGAAAAATTCGTCTTCATATATATAAATAGGTAACAGAACGGAATAGACACTATGATTGGTTGAAAAATTTGTGCTAAACCATAATTCCTAAATAAGTAATAATACAGTAGGGCAATAAAGGATGTTATAATCAGTTTCATAACATTTCGCCTTGCATATAAGCCGGATCTTTTTTCTTTGAATGCAATAGATATTCCGACCATCATGCATGGTAATTGATTAATAATTGAGTAATTCAAAAATGTCCCTCTATCTGAATAATCCCATGTTCTATAAGATAGTGCAACGATTGCTTGTATAGCAAAAGATAGTAATGTGAAGAATATAGGAATAAAATAAATACTATTCTTTAACTTATCAATAAGATGATGATATAATTCATATATAAAAGGAAGCATAATATAAAAAAGCATTATAACTCCAATATACCAGCCTCCTGGAACAATACGATTAAAATACAAAACGTCTAAACCATTTAATAAAAAAATATTTAAAATGATGCTTAATGGATTATGTACGATACGATAGAAAAAATCAACATGAAGACAATCAGTTGAGATATAACTTAAAATTTGATAGAAAATTATAGATATAATGTATATTGGAGCTAATGAAAAATACCTTTTTCTTATAAATAACCAATATTTTTGGCAGAATGATAAAGATAATGAAGACAGCTTTTCCCATGAGTGTATCATGAGATATCCGGAAATTATAAAGAATAATTGACATCCTAATTGTCCAGGTTTGCAAATTTGCATAATATATGGACTAATTCCTTCTATTAACAGAGGGGCATGTACCAAAATGACACCTAGTATAGCAATGCCTTTCAATGCCGTTATATATGTTTTCATATTTTAAATAATGAGAATAATAGATTAGTATCAAAATGCATCTGTATTATAGTCTCTATGCTTTCCGGCATTTCCCATAAAGCAGTTAACAATAGTAAAGTCATCGCATACAATATGGCAAGCCCATACTTTTTAGATATTCTACCTTTGGGGTAAGAAATAATATAAATATAATTAAAGACAATTAGGATTCTAAGTAACCTGGTATACCCAGGAGCGATATACTGCAAAATGAGGACTATCAAAAAAACGATATTAAGTTTTACGATATTATAATTTATTACTCTTATTGGATTATTAATATCAGTAAATGAATAATTGCATGGCTTAAGTATTAATACTGGGCTAACAACAACAATGTACTTAAGTATAAAATAAACAACGCCTATAAAATTCAAGAAGTTATTATTGTTGTACTCTTCAAGTGCTGACTCTTTAGAAATAAAATTTGAGTATACATCAAAAAGAATATGACTACCGAATATGCATATGAATAATAGAACAATAAGCAATAATGAAACAAGCTTATTCTTACCTTGAGTCAATAAATACCAAATAGGTATAAAAAAAAGACAAATCCAGTATGATCCATGAAATAATGATGCAATAGAAAAAAGAACTGCAGGTTTGATGTAAGTAGTATAAGAACCGGATAACATTAAATAATAACAGCCCCAAAAGGAAATACACATCGCTAAAAGATGGCGCATTAACGGAGCGTCATACATCGCTGAAAAAATAATATATAAAGCAAGAATAATATTTGGCTTTGTGGATGTTTTAATTATAAACGAATCAAAAAGGATTATAAAAAATAAAGTAGTAATATAACGGAATTGTATAAAATTTAAACCCCAGGAACCAATGATACGTGCAAATAATGTAAATAACGGTTCAAACGAAGAGGTTCCTTCGCTATTCACATATTCAAATATCGCCATGTAATTATGAAAGTCATAATCGTCGAAACTCAATGAAAATAGCGCAAAAATTATAGTTAATAGGAAAATGTGAATTAGTTTTGATTTAGGAAAAGCAAAACTAAAATATAATAAAAGTAATAATATTATATAAATCATTAAGTGAATATATAGTTAAATTCGACTCTCAATGAATGATAATAAGTTGGCCGGAGATATTTGGTCTTTGAAATGATAATCAATATGTTTTTTAGATGAGATCGTCTTAACAAACTCTTTGTCTAAGTTATCGCCATTAATTATTGAGATGTAATTCGGATTGTAAAATAATGTATTAGCAATTTCAGCATTATCAGTTATTAATAATTTATCATAACAAATCGCCTCGCAAACCCTTTGGGTAAAACCTCTTCCCCCTTTTTGCATTATTTCCAATAAACATTTAGTTTGTTTAACATGTTGAAGATTCTCCTCATAAGTCATTCCAGAAATATAATGAATACCTGGCCTATAAAGTGAATCAATATAATTGTCGGCTCCAACAATGTTAAAATCACAAACTAACCCTAGCTCCTGACATTTGTCATATATCTGTATAATATCTAAGAGTCGATTTTTTGCTTTTCCTAAAAAATAAACATCATTATGCACTGAACAATTAGGATTGTCATTTTCTGAAGAAAAGACTAATGAATGATATACAAAACCATACTTCTCACAATCACCTGGATCAAAAGAAATCGCTAAGTCACATTGACTTATAAAATATTTCGCGTTAAATAATTCGTTAGTAAATAATAAATGTTGAGTCGATACCAAGTCTTGGCACATCCAAACAATTTTAGCATTAGGATACTTCTTTCGTAAATGTTGGAGGATATCGATGTTAAGAGTTAGCCAATTTGTGAAAACAAGAAAACATAAGTTGTCGTCGGTTTTAAAAATGTTTTCAAAGTAATAATTATTCCATATCTTTTTAAATGGTAAATTCAATACATTATTTATTGTTGAATTAAAATGAAACCTGTATATATAACCCATTAGACTATTCGGCTTCCGATTGGGTCCTGCAATATATTGCACATTGGGTAGTGAAATAATATCAGAATAGGAGTGACGATACAAGTCCCATTCTGATCCCAAAATGATATAATTATACTTAAAATTCATTTGTTACTAATAAAGCGTAAATAATAATAGACAAGGGTGCCACAATATATTAATGAGCATATTATATTAGTTATTAAGGCTCCGTTGGTACCCCAGAGATAAACCAATATCGTAAATCCAAAAACTTTAAATAAACCGTTATATATACTACTGTTTCTTATAGATTTCCCTTGGCCATGAGAGCCAAGATACCGATTTATCATGTCTCCTATGCCATGAATACAGAATCCAACAGATAGCCAAGATGCATATTTAGCTACCACAATATATGTGTTTGAATATAAGAAGATAACAAGAGGTTTAATAATAATCAGGAAACATAAACAAGAAATAGCTGTTAACAGTAATGTATATTTAAACACATTAGAGGGAATCTTGTCTTGTAAAGCAAATTTTTTGAAATATGTTGTTCCAATGATTGCAGGTAAAGTCTTTAATGGAGAAGTCACAGTTAATGCTAATGTATAAAAGCCCACTTCTGAATTGTTTTCATTAAAAATGCCAATAGTAATGCCTGCGAGATAACTAGTAGCCACCATCACAAGTGAACCGACATATAATTGTATCCCATATTTACTATTTTCTTGTTTTAACTCTTCCCATATGGGACTAAGTCCTGAAAAAGAAGGCTTAGTAGAAGCAATAATAATAATATAAATAATAGAATATATCCCCCATTGAAGTAAAATCATCTTTATGGAAGATGCACCATAAAAATTATATATAATGTATGCAACAGGTATATATATCAAAGACGGAAGGAATTGCGATAAAGACAAGCGATATATATGGTTGTCCCCCTGAGCTGTCGTTTGAACATAATTAGATAATAATGGATAAATACACACCGGGATTGATATTAGAAACAAGTAAGCTATAGAGCTGGTTTGATGAAGTAAAAAACATACTATCATGGATAAAACTAATAATACAGAAGCTACACACAATATTATGATTAATACTCCGCGGATTTTTTTACTTCGTTGCTCACATCTTGAAATTGCCAGTAGTCTGCTTCCAGACAGGAAAAAACCAAATAACAGTAGGGAAGCTATAAAATTAATGATATTTTGAATATATCTAACATTCCCATATTCAGCCGGATCTAAGAAACGGGTATTTATGACCGAAGAAAGTATTCCGAATAAGATACCGAAAACTGTAGATATATATAAGGTAACAACTTGTTTGTTTTCTTTAGTTATATTACTTAATATATTCATATTCATATAACAAATTACAGTTGTACTATACCTTGAAGTTTGCTTACATCTCCATATATACATGGCGAATCATACTCTCTATCAGGATATACGCCATACTCTAATTTAATGTCAAGTTGCTTATCATTTATAAATGATTGTACTTGCTCAGCTAAAGAAATAGGTTTACCAGTACAACAGTTGATTATCCCATAAATGTTTGTCTGCAGAATAACCTTTGAAATTATTACAGCAAGATCATCTACTTTGATAAAGTCATACTTATTTTTGCCAGACGTAAATGGAAAACTTTTTTTTCCTTCTTTAGCAGCGAGTAAAATCTTACAAAAAATCGAATTATTCTTCTCGTCATCTCCTAAAATATAATAACACCTGAGCCACTGTAAAAGACATTGATTTGGTTTTGTATATTGAAACATAGCTCGACGAAGTGCATCTTTTGCAATTCCATACATAGAAGTCGGATTACATGGAGTATTCTCATCAATTGCCCCCTCCCAATATCCTACTTCATGCATTGTCCCCATAACTGCTAATTGTTTCAAGCCCCCATCAATCATTGCCGTCATGAAATTATAATGTGCAGACAAGTCTCCCATATGAGAGGACGAATTATGTACAAAACCATTTCTCCATGCCATATGGAGACATACGTCAGGGGCACCTAATAGTTCATAAATATTGCCTTGAGGTAGATCAAATAAATTAAACTGTAAGCATGTCGCTCGAGAATCAACCTCATCTGTATTAATATCACATGCAATAACTTCACACCCTTTGTTTAACAGTGTTTCTACTACATGACGTCCAATATATCCATTAGCACCAGTAACTAAGACTTTCATATTATTATATGCTTTTATACATTTCTTCATAATACTTCAGATAATCACCCGAAGTGACATTATCCATCCACTCCTGATTATCCAGATACCATCTCACGGTCTTCTCGATTCCTTCCTCAAACTGAAGGCTTGGCTCCCAGCCGAGTTCCTTCTGGAGTTTTGTCGAGTCGATCGCATAGCGGGCATCATGGCCGAGACGGTCGGTAACATATGTAATAAGACCGAGGCTATGGCCCTCTGGATTACCGAGAATCCTATCTACAGTCTTAATCATGACCTTAATGAGGTCGATATTCTTCCACTCATTGAATCCGCCGATGTTGTAGGTCTCGGCAATGCGGCCCTCATGGAATATAAGGTCTATCGCGCGGGCATGATCCTCAACATATAGCCAGTCGCGGACGTTCTCGCCCTTTCCATAAACAGGAAGCGGCTTGCCATGATGGATATTGTTGATAAACAGGGGGATAAGCTTCTCCGGGAACTGATATGGGCCGTAGTTATTCGAGCAGTTCGTCACAATCGTAGGCATGCCGTAGGTGTCGTGATATGCACGGACGAAATGGTCGGACGATGCCTTTGCAGCGCTGTATGGAGAATGAGGATTATACTTCGTGGTTTCATAGAAGAAATCGTCACCGTAAGCCTTGTGGCCTTCTGAAGAAGCTACTGTCTTGAACGGAGGTTCGATACCTTCAGGATGGTTCATTGTAAGGGCACCGTAGACTTCGTCGGTAGAGATATGGTAGAAACGCTTGCCTTCATATTTCTCAGGAAGAGACTCCCAGTAAAGCTTCGCAGCCTGAAGAAGGGAAAGAGTTCCCATGACATTGGTACGGGCGAAAGTAAACGGATCCTTGATCGAGCGGTCTACGTGCGATTCCGCT
This sequence comes from Bacteroidales bacterium, assembly GCA_017561025.1. Lineage (GTDB taxonomy): Bacteria > Bacteroidota > Bacteroidia > Bacteroidales > F082 > Limimorpha. The sequence continues at coordinate 78,509 of JAFZDU010000095.1, forward strand.
GCAAGATGGATGATGCCGTCGATCTTTTCGTCCTGCATCAGCTGATAGAAGGCCTCGAAGTCGCAGATGTCCATCTTCACGAACTTATAGTTAGGCCTGTCCTCGATGTCCTTGAGGTTTGCGAGATTACCTGCGTATGTCAGCTTATCAAGGTTGATGATGTTGTATTCCGGATATTTGTTCACAAAAAGGCGAACGACATGTGATCCGATGAATCCGGCTCCGCCGGTAATAACTATATTTCTTCTTTTATCTGCCATAATTATATTTGTCTAAAAGTGTCTGCATTTATAGATTGCTTTTTTTCTTCAATGACTCTTAACAGATATTGTCCATACTGGTTTTTTAGCATTGGCTGAGCTAGTTCACGCATTCTATCCTCTGAAATCCAGCCTTTTCTATATGCTACACCTTCCAAACAAGCGATCTTTAGTCCCTGACGCTTTTCAATTACTTCCACAAATGTCGAAGCTTCTGAAAGAGAATCGTGTGTGCCAGTATCAAGCCATGCAAATCCGCGTCCGAGAGTCTGAACCTTTAACTCTTTATCTTCCAAGAATCTTTGATTTACTGTCGTAATCTCTAATTCACCTCGTGGTGATGGCTTGATATTCTTAGCGACTTCTACTACTTTATTCGGATAAAAGTAAAGCCCAGGGACTGCATAGTTTGACTTAGGATTTACTGGTTTTTCCTCAAGTGAAAGACAATTACCATCTTTATCAAATTCAGCCACCCCATATCTCTCAGGATCGCTTACCCAATAGCCAAAAATTGTAGCTTTGGAATCCTCTACGGCAGCTCGAGCTGCTTCCATAAGCATTGATGTAAAATTGCTACCATGAAAAATATTATCTCCCAGAACAAGACAAACACTATCTGCCCCAATAAACTCCTCACCTATAATGAATGCCTGAGCTAGTCCGTCAGGAGATGGCTGCTCAGCATAGGTAAAGTTCACGCCGTAGTCACTTCCGTCTCCGAGAAGTCTCTTGAAGCCTGGAAGATCATAAGGAGTGGAGATAATGAGGATATCTCTGATTCCTGCCAACATCAATACAGATATCGGATAATAGACCATCGGCTTGTCATAGATAGGCATCAACTGCTTTGAGATGCCCTTGGTAATCGGGTAGAGGCGGGTTCCTGAGCCGCCGGCGAGAACGATTCCTTTCATGTTCGTGATGTTTGAGGTTATTGCTTCAGGGAATCTGTTAAGTGTCTATTTATAAAGATCTTCGCTATAGTCGAAGAACCAGTCTGCATCCTTCAGTTGAGGATGTTTTGTATCTTTTTCAGAGAGGATGATCTTGTCTGCCGGTACCTTCCAATCGATTCCGAGGTCCGGGTCGTTCCATGCGATTGCACCTTCGCTTTGAGGAGCGTAGAAGTTGTCGCATTTGTACTGGAAAACAACTTCATCTGTCAATACTACGAAGCCATGGGCGAAGCCTCTCGGAATGAAGAACTGACGGTGATTATCCTCAGTGAGTTCGACAGCTACATGCTGGCCGAATGTCGGAGAGTCTTTACGGATATCGACTGCGACATCAAGAACAGCTCCCTTGATAACGCGTACGAGCTTGCTCTGAGCGTAAGGCGGCTTCTGGAAATGAAGGCCTCTGAGAACTCCGTAGCATGACTTGCTCTCGTTGTCCTGAACAAACTTTACTTCTCTTACCTGAGCTTTGAAGTCTCGTTCTGAGAATGACTCAAAGAAATAGCCTCTGTGATCACCAAAGACTTTTGGCTCTATAATCACAACGCCGTCTATGCTTGTTTTTATTACTTCCATTCTTTTTGTTGGACGTCCCTTATGGACGCCATTAAGGATTTATATTATTAATGTTTCTAGTTACTCCTCGACAATCCAATCCTCGATTGTCCTTGTACGCGAACTGAAGGAGATACCTAGCTTTACTATATGTTTTGAGTCTGAGAAATATGGAAGCGTGTATTGCTTCTCGTTTATCTGATCCAATGCCTCTTTTGCTGTTGCATCGACTTTCAGTTCCATGACATAAATGGCATCAGATGTGTTTATCAATAGTCAACACGACCTCTGGCTGTCTTTACCTGCGTCTGGACATAGCGGTTCAGCATCGAGAATACTACATAGATGATCGTTTCATAGAAACATTCCTTTCGTTTCAGTTCTTCCGATGCTTCCGGATACGGAATACCGGCCATGTATGAGGTCAAGGTTTCGAAGAAGGTCTGAAAGTCACCCTTTGAAAAAGCGGAATACATTTTCAATATCAGTGATGAATTCTCAGTAGAACCTTTTATCGAAAGGATCGGCAGCATGTTGTCCATCAACCCTAAGCGCACCTCCTTGTTAGGAATACCCAGAGTGTAGGCATCGGTAACCTTGTCATAGTTCTTTATCGTCAGATATCCGCTCTGATAAAGAAGGGCAAAAGGGTCATTAGGCGCCTCCGTCGGACGGTCGAATGCACTGGCTTCCGTATGTACATCATCAATGGCAGAGATGATCACGTCCATCGCAAAACACGGTGCGCGTGCTTACATACTTCTTCCGATACTTATTGAAAATTTCCGATAGTCTGTTCATATTAGGCTAGAATACTTAGTTTCTGAATGATTTCTTTGCTAAGTTCAGGTCGGAAATATTGTTCGTTAATTGTTCTTACGCGGTGACAGTCAGAGCCATAGGCAAAATACATATCCTTCTTCAGAAGGGCTTCGGCCTTTACCTTGGCTGTCTGTCCGTAATAGCCTGTCAGTGAGGCGATATTGAGCTGAAGACGCACTCCCATCTTCAGCAGTTCCTCGCAGTCCTTGATTTCAAGGAAGCGGCATCTTTCCGGGTGGGCGAACAGGGGACGGTAACCGGCTGACATGGCGGTTGAAAGCGATCCTTTCAGGTCAAAGGGAGGGGTTACCGTAGATGTCTCCATAAGGAGCATGTCGTCTTCCATAAGCAGGAGGTCTCCGGCTTCAAGCCTTTCCTCCCATAGGGTGTCA
>JAFZDU010000096.1 GCA_017561025.1 Bacteroidales bacterium
ATTTTCTTGCCTACCGAAGTGGAATGTTCCACCGCGTATGCCATGCAGTCGTCCAAAGTCATAGGCAGCGACTGCGCGACAAGCGGAAGTGTCAAAAAATTTAACACTACATAAATGAAAATCGTTCTTATAATACTTTGGTTCTTGACTATTGAACTTTGAATTTTATTATAATCAACATCAAACAGACTTGTTGTCTTGTTGTCATATAGTCTTGTTGTCTTTATCATCATTTCTTTAACATTTTACGTTTTATAACGTGCCAAAGATATGCCATAAAGTCAAGGTATTAAAAAACAACGAGTTAACTTTTAAACATAAAACAATATGTAAAAATATTAGACAAGGAAGTGTAAAAAAATAGTGATGGAGTAATGGAGTTTGTCAAAAAAAAATTTTCATAGACATAAAAAAAAGACTGGAATCTCTTTCGAAATCCCAATCTCTTTCTAAAGTTCTAAAATTCTAGAATTCTAAATTTCTTATTCCGTTACTGGGCGGATTGAACGTCCGTAAGCTCTGTATAACCAGTCGAGTTGGTAGTTATCAGCCCCTTCGCCGAAGTGGAATCCGTATGAGAAATTGACGTAGTCGCCGCACATCTTATATGAGTGATACATACCATTTTGACCTAACATCTTAAGTTCTGCTCCGATGTAACAGCCTGCTGCTGGAACGAAGATGTGATTGCCGTTAGGACCGGTGATTTTGCATCCGTTCATGCCATCAACACTTGTCCATTCCCATGTACATTCTGCAACTATTTCTTCAATTTCCTCTCTTGATGGAAGTCTCCATGTTGAGCCCCAGATGGCGCGTGCAGCGTCATATTGTGGGTTGCCGCCGATGTCGTCCATGTAGATACCATGTGTAAGACTGTTAGCTTCTGTATATTCTGTCTTTGTTTCTATCTCGCCCCATGCGAAGTAATCGCCACATTCTGTCGGTGATGTCGCACCTATATTAAATGGAGCCCATTTTACGCTAAGACCTAAGTCAACGTATTCAATGCCAGCGATTGTTCCGTCGTCGGTTGTCTTTAATGTTGTAACGTTACCGTATGCTGTACCAACGCTATTTGTTGCGTAAGCTCTTACGTAATATCTTGTGTTTTCATTAAGACCAGTGATGTCGCATGTAAATTCACCCAAACCAGCGCCTTCTACGAGGAAGCTATCTTCGATTGTTGGTTCCAAATGTGTTGCCCAGCAGAGACCTCTTGCTGTTACCTCAGCGCCGCCGTCAGCAGTGACATTACCGCCGCCCTTTGCTGTTGTGATCTCGACATTTGTAATAGCGGTTGTGATGACTGTTGGCAAATCGCATAATGTTGTGAAACTGAATTCTTCGCCGTAAGCTGTGCCAGCAGCATTTGTTGCGTATGCTCTTACATAATATGTTGTGTTGATTGCCAAACCGTTGATAATGCTAATATACTCACCGAGACCGATGCCGTCTGTTGAGAATGAATCGCTTATTGTTGGGTTTTGCGACGTGCTCCAACAGACACCTTTCGCTGTTACTTCAGCGCCGCCGTCTGATATTACGTTACCGCCAGTAACAGCAGATGTTGAAGTAATTTCTGCAGGTTCCACTGTTGCGACTTCAGGAAGATCGATATGTTTAACAGTAGTGAAACTCATTTGTTCACCATATGAAGTGCCTTGTTCATTTGTTGCGTAAGCTCTTACAAAATATGTTGTATTATCAGTAAGGTCTGTCAAGTTACTTACGAACTCACCTACTCCAGTTCCGTCCGTAGTATGGCTACCTTCTACTGTTGGTTCTTGTGATGTACTCCAGCAGACGCCTCTTGCTGACACTTCACCGCCGCCGTCTGAAGTTACGTTACCACCTGTAACTGCTGTTGTCTCTGTGACTTCTGAAACAGAAACGGTAACGACTGTTGGTTCAACTACGATATGTTCTTCCAATGTTGTAAAACTGATTTCTTCTCCGTAAGCTGTGCCTTCGCTATTTGTTGCGTATGCTCTTACGTAATATGTTGTATTTGCTGTCAATCCGGATAAGTCAGACTGATATTCGCCTGTGCCAACTCCGTCTATTGTGTGCTCGCCTTCAATTGTTGGCTCTTGTGACGTGCTCCAGCAAACGCCTCTTGCTGTTACTTCAGCACCGCCGTCTGATGTCACGTTACCTCCTGTTACTGCTGTTGTCTGAGAAACGCCAGCGATTTCCAAAGTTGTAACCATTGGTTTAACAACGACATTTTCTTGCAATGTAGTAAATGACACTTCTTCACCGTAGGCTGTACCTTCGCTATTTGTTGCATAGGCTCTTACGTAATATGTTGTATTTTGCTCCAAGCCTGACAATTCTGCTGTAAATTCGCCTGTACCAGCGCCGTTTTCTGTATGTTCGCCTTCTATTGTTGGTTCTTGCGATGTGCTCCAGCATACACCTTTTAAAGTGACTTCAGCGCCACCATCAGCAGTTATGTCACCGCCAGCAACTGCAGAATTCGTTGTTATACTTGTCACCATAGATGTTTTTACAGCAGGTAATTCTATCACCTTTTTCTCTATAGTTGTAAAATTGACCTGCTCGCCATAGCTTGTACCTTCACTATTGGTTGCGTAAGCTCTTACATAATAAGCAGTGTTTGGCGTCAAACCTGTAATGTCGCTCACGAAAGAACCGAGACCTGCACCATTATTAGTATGAGCATCGGCAATGGTTGGGTTTTCAACAATGCTCCAGCAAATGCCTCTTTCAGTCACATCTGCGCGACCATCTTCAATGACTTCACCGCCAGCGACAGCTGTAGACTCTGTGATTTCCGTGACAGAATGTGTCTTTACAACAGGTTCTTTACGGTTACATGAAACCAAGCAAAAACCTATCAAAACTAAAATTAAAGATAATTTCTTCATAATGATTTTATTAAAATGTTATAATTTCTTCAAAAATATTATCGTAATCAATTCACATCCACTTCTCTAACATAATATAAGAAGCGCAAATATAACAAAAAATAATATTCAAAACCAATGATTATACAACTTATTTTCATCAAATAATTACAAAACTTTTATCAAAAATAATTGTTGTTTTTTTTAAAGAATTATTATTTTTGTACGGATAATTTTTTTTGCAAGATGAAAATAATACTATCAACTGACTTCAGTGAAGAAAACAAGGTGCTTCTTCCTTACGCCATTGACTTTTTGAAAAACTCAGGAGGGGAAATCATTATATTCCATGCATATATGGACAATGTTTTCGTTGGCAGCAACTGCTATCCTGGAAACATGGATACCGACAATTATTTCACTACCGAACTTCTGGTCGAACTTGAAAACAAGTCACAACAGACTATGGTTGAGAAGACAGAATATCTTGTCAATTTAATAAATGAAGAAGGCTTGGACAACATCACAGTACGTCCCGTACTAGTCAGCGGCGACCCTGAAGAAGAACTGATAGAATTATCTAAAAAGGAAAATCCCGACCTTATATTAATGGGCACACGCGGAAAAGGCGGAAAACGTTTCCTAGAAGGCAGCCTCGTAAAAAGCGTCATGACAAAATGCGACGTACCGATGCTATTCATACCTGAAGGCTATAGCTGGAGAAAAAGCAACGAAGTGGTATATGCCACCGACTTCAATGAATTTGACATCAATACTATCGACAGAATATTCAATATCTTAAAGCCATACAAGCCGCATATCCACGTCATACATTTCATAGAAAATGACGAAGGCCCTAAAGAAGCCGTACTGATGGATGAACTTGAACAAGCATTCCTTAAAAAAGAATTCGAAGGAGAGATACACTTCCATCTCATAAACACAAACAATGCGCCTTTAGCCCTCAAGAATTTCTGCGAACACAACGACATAAGTCTTAGCTCATTCATAGCATATCGCAAAGGATTCTTCGACTTTATGATAAGAGAGAAAATCAATAAAGACGATTTCCTAAACCTCAACATTCCAATGCTGACGTTCAAGGAATTTAGTAAATAAAGACAAATGGCTAAAGAACCCTTAGTCTTTTGCCTTTAGCCATTAGTCATTAATGAAAAAATATCGCTCCTATATAGAATCTAGGTCCGGTTGGGAGATATAACTCACTCTTGTTGAATCCATTGAGATAGTCGATTTTAAATGTAAGATGCAAGGCATCGGTCAGACTAAAATCGCAGCCTACATATGGATCTATTGCAATGAATGCTGTTTTGTTTATTATCACATCAGATTCCGGATTCCAGTCGTGATTATTTCCTTCAAAGATAAAGCAATCCGTTAAAGTTCCGCCTCCGACAGTCAGACCGACATATGGCATAAACCTGCCAAATTGCCAATAGAAATCATTTATCAAACCCGCCCAGAACGTCTTGATATAACTTCCTTTCACCAAGTCTTTCTTAAGTGATAATGTCGAAACATATCCTTCGGTACCAATACGATAATGCTTACCGAAATGAAACCTTATCGCACCGCCGATGCCTTTGGTAACACCTTCAGCCTTAAAATCGACAGGCGCAATATTCTTTGAAACATATCCTGCATGAATCATCATGCCGCCATCATACCCATTGAAGAATTTCTCTTCATTCTGTGAAAAAGCGTTAAGAGTTATAAATACAAGTACAACAAACAATAGTCGTTTCATAATATCAAATCAAAGTATAATAAATTATAAATACATCAAAATAACGTTCCAAACCGCAATCATATGAAAGACATCGCCCAAGACTACAAACACATGAAACACCGAATGCATATATTTTATCTTTTTAAAACTATAAAAAACAGCTCCAATAATATAACTAAGTCCTTCAGCAACAATGAACAAAACCACTTTAAGACCAACGCTCTCATACAAAGGCTTAATAGCGACTAGTATCGACAATCCCATTAAGACATAACAAACTGTCTTGAAATAACTATGAGGCTTCATCTTTCTGAATGTCAATATCGTTCCCAATATAGCACTTAACCAGATGAAGACAGTAACGCCAATCGCCCAGACCGTTGCCCCATAATTATACATAGCAATCAATGTTATAGGAGTATAACTACCTGCAATATGCCAATATATAGCAGCATGATCGAATTTCCTAAGCAAAAGTCTGCAATTTCCTTTTCTTATAGGACTGGAATGATATACAGAAGAAGCGACATACGAACTGACGACACCGAAGAAATATATCCACAAAGCACATATAGACAATGTATTTCCCGACTGATACGTCTTGCTCAAAAACAACGCACACACCACAACGCCCATTATCGTTCCTATCACGTGTGATATAGAATTTGCAACCTCCTCAGAATGAGAGTATACCTTTTTATTTTCGTCCATAAAAAATAATGATTTATCAAGTCAACAAAGATATGAAATATTAGGTTTAAGTTCAAGTCGTTTAAACTATATTTCATATCTTTGTCAAAAATAATTTCACAATGAAGGCAAACTATAGAGAAAAAGAAATTTACAAAGTGACAATAATAGGTGGAATAGGCAATCTCCTACTTCTGATATTTAAGTTCATAGCGGGATTTTTAAGCAACAGCGCAGCGATGATTGCCGACGCAGTGCACTCGCTTTCCGACTTTTTGACCGACATCGTCGTGATGATCTTCGTACGCATCTCATCAAAAGAAGAAGATGAAAACCATCATTACGGACACGGAAAATTCGAGACTCTCGCCACTGTAATAATAGGTATCGTATTGGTTGCCGTTGGTTTAGGCATAATGAAAAACGGCATCACCTCGATAATTGAAGTCGCAAAAGGCAATACAATCAAAAGTCCAGGCATCATTGCGTTGGTGGCAGCTATCGTTTCTATAATCGTTAAAGAAATTCTATACAGATACACAGTAATTAAAGGCAAGAAACTAGACTCGCCATCTGTCATTGCCAACGCCTGGCACCATCGCAGCGACGCCTTTTCGTCAATCGGCACCACATTAGGCATAGGAGGCGCGATTATCTTGGGAAACAAATGGACAATACTCGATCCTATCGCCGCTGTCGTTGTAAGTGTATTCATTTTAAAAGTGGCATATCAACTGACGAAAGCCGGTCTTGATGAATTATTGGAGAAATCGTTGCCTAAGGAAATAGAAAAGAAAATTATAGAGATATTATTGTCATTTGACGAGATAAGTTCACCACATCACCTTCGCACTCGCCGCATCGGCAAAAGCTATTCCATTGACGTTCATATCAGAATGGACGGCGCGATGAGTCTTTACGACGCACATCAAATCACTGTTGACATCGAAAACAAATTAAAGGAAGAACTTCACAAGGACATTTTCATCAACATTCACATGGAACCTGTGAAATAAAAAAAGGCATAAAAAAAAGCGACTTTCATCAAGTCGCTTCATCTCCGCGGAGAAAGAGGGATTCGAACCCCCGGTACATTGCTGTACAACGGTTTTCAAGACCGCCGCGATCGACCACTCTGCCATTTCTCCGCTGCAAAGATACAACTTTTTTATTCTACGCAAGCATTTTATCAAAAATTTTTAATTTTATTTTAAATCATACAATATCAATACATTACAAAGAGATAAAATTACATTTTTATCATCAAAAGAGAAGATTCCATGGTAAAAGCCATCAAAAAATATCACAAATCATAAAGAAAAAACACAAAAATGATATAAAATTTACCAAAATTTTGGAATTAAAAAATCTGCAGCAAGCTATGAGTTGCGTGCAGTTTTGCTCATTGCTCGCAGCCGCGTTAGGGATTGGAGCGGCATCCTTTGCGAGCGGAGTGAAACGCAGCGAGCAAAGATATAGCGGAAAGCCCGACGGCGGAGCTGTAAGCGGAGACGGAACGCCCAAAGGAAGACTACAAGACTACAAGTCTAAGGGCTAAAGGCTAAAGGCTAAAGTTTAAGGTTCTTAGTTCAGAGTTCAAAGTTCAGAGTTCTTAGTTCAATGATTCAAAGTTCAATGGCTTTCCCTCTAATCCCTCTAAAAAAACTTCAGTCTTTAGTCATTAATCTTTAGCCTTTTTCCTATATTTGTAAAATAAAACCAGTACAAATCATGAAAGAAATAAATCCAAAGGAAACAAAAAGATCGTTCGCTTTTGAGATGTGGATGTCCTCCCCTATGCCGATGGTAACACTGACAAAGACATTCGATATCAGCAACATCGTCAAAATAAGCAAGAAAAGAAAACTGAAACTGAACATGCTTCTCTGCTGGTGCATCGGCAAAGCAGCGACTCAGATGGATGAATTTTATTTATTGCCTGTCAAAGACAAAATGTTCCAATACGACGAACTAGCAATCAATGTCATTGTGAACAACATAAAAGGCGGCATCAATTCATGCGACATTTCTTATAATAATGACATTAAGCAATTTAACAAAGATTATATTTCATTGACCAGACAAGTCGCAGACTCTTGCGAAAGCATATTTAACGAAAACGCAATGATTGTAGGCACCTCAGCGGTGGTCGCGACAGAACTCGACTCTATTGTAAATCAATACACCGACAAATTCCTCAACCCTATGGTTATGTGGGGAAAATATCGTAAAAAGTGGTTCAGGACCACATTGCCTATTTCGTTCCAGTTTCATCATGTCCAGATGGACGGAGGCGAGGCAGCGAGATTTTTAGAATTATTACAAAAGGAGATCAATATTCTTAAGGTGTAATTCATTATCAACCCTATTTTTATTCAAAAAAATAATTATATTTGCGGCAGATTAAATAATAACTAACTACTAATAATTAAACTACATTAATTATGAGAAAAAAACATTACTCAAACTTTATCAAGAAGATAGCAATGGCATTTGCATGCATCTTATCTTTTTCTGCTTTTTCACAGACAAATCCATGGGAACTGATTCGTCATCAACCAGCAACTAACGCATTCCATATCACAGAAAACGGCAATATGCTTGTCGCTGACTACCTTTTAGAGAAAGACGGCGGCATCTACATCTCTAACGACAAAGGCGCTCAATGGAAGAAAGTGTCAGTTCCAGACCATAACTACAACCTCTTCTTAGAAGGCAACGGTTACGTTTACGCAGCAGGTGATAGTGCATGCATCGCACGTTCAGCAGACTACGGCGTAAGCTGGGAAATGTTGAGCTACGCTTCAGCAGTGGAAGACGTTCTCGGCGAATATGTTGAATACGCAATATGCTACGCTATGACATTCCACGAAGGCAAACTCTTTGCCGGTGACTTCTCTGGCGGCGGCATAGCATATTCAGAAGACAACGGCGACACATGGACCGCAACCGACATTGCTTCTCTTACCTTCGACTATGATGGAAAAGAAGTAGTAGAATGTATTTACAACCTCGTGTCATACAACGGCGATCTTTTTGCTTATGGCGTTTATTTCGTGTTTAAATACTTGCCAGAGACCAACTCATGGGAGATCATACGCAACGACAGCAACTTCATGGCAGAATCAACAATCTATCAAGGCAAACTCTGCACAGGACGTTCTGTCATGAACGACAACGTCAACACGCCTTTCATCATCACTTACGATGAAAACGGCGAATGGGGAGAATTGCCTCGTCCAGAAACAATCGACAACAACATCAGAGTCATGTATGCATCAGGCGATGATCTTTTCATCGGCATGCAGACAACAGGTCTCTACTACACCGACAACGCTGGCGAGACATGGTACACATTAAACGAAGGCATTCCTTATTATTACGGCACTTATTTCACACCTATGCAGTTCCAAAGCGACGAAGAATACATCTATCTCGCAGCATACGAGCCACCTTTTGCAACAACAAAATACAGCGGCATCTATCGTCTTTCTAAGAAAGACTTGCCAACATACGACGGAATAAAAGACATAGCAAATGCTGAAAGCGCTATTTACAATGGCAAGTCACTTGTCTTCAGCAGCGAAATCGAAAACGTCACAATATGCGACATGAACGGACGCACAATGCCAATGGAATTCTCTGGCAACAGCGTCAATGTAGAAAAACTCCAAAGAGGCGTTTATATCTACACTGCCGTTGTTAATGGCGAAAGAGTTACTGGAAAATTCGTTAGATAAGATATTACGAAAACCTAGTAATAGAAAAAGGGTGTAAATCGATGATTTACACCCTTTTCTTTTGCGGAGAGAGAGGGATTCGAACCCTCGGACCGGGGATGCCGGTCAACGGTTTTCGAGACCGCCCCATTCGACCACTCTGGCATCTCTCCTTATTTAAGACTAAAGACAAATGACTAAGGTCTAAAGTCTTTACAAATGGTCATTAAAGAACAAAAGCGACTTGTCAGTCGCTTCATCTCCGCGGAGAAAGAGGGATTCGAACCCCCGGTACATTGCTGTACAACGGTTTTCAAGACCGCCGCGATCGACCACTCTGCCATTTCTCCGCTGCAAAGATACAACTTTTTTTAATCGTGCAAGTGTTTTTGAAAAAATTTTTATTTTTTTTATTTTCACCAAATAAAAGCAGTATTTTTGCATTCGTAAAATGAAGAGATTTTTTGTAAATATAACAACTTTAATATTGATAATCACAACATTGAACATTATTTCATGTAGTGATGTATCGAAGTCGTACTGTGAAGAAATTCTTAATTATTCTTACACAGAAAATGACACATTAACCGAAAACAACATCTCTTTGGCGAGAAAATGCTCCGAAAAATATCACAAAAGACCAGAATATCTTCAAAAAATATCACAAATTTACTATTCAAATGCTATCTCAGAATACTCTTCAGAGCATTTAATAACAGCCACAAAAGAACTTTTCACTTCACTGGAATATATAAACGAATATTTTTCAAAGATTGAGACAGTAAAATCATTCGACTATCAGTTCAGAGGAGAGATCTACGAGAGACTGGCGGATATCTATAAAGATATAAACTCACTTAAACCAGCATCAGAACTTTACGACAAGGCTCTCGCCGACTATGAATCATCCGGCAACATAGAAAAGGCCTTAAACACTCTTATCAAAACCGGAAAGCTATACCAATACAATCATATTCCCAACATTGCTATGATTTATTTCGAAATAGCAGAAGAATATGAAGACATACCATTAAACATCCATAGAAAAATTATCGACAATAAAATCATAACTCTATATGAATTAAACGATTATAAAAATGCTGATTCATTATTCAGAAATCATTTCAATATAAAGATACAAGACTACGATTTTCACTCCGCCATAGGAACAAAATATTTCTATGAAAGAAATTATAAAGACGCTCTCCCCCACCTTATTTATAGTTTCGAAAACGGAAACCAACAAGAGAAACTCTCTGCTTCCGAAAAACTCGCCGAGACATATTATAATCTCAAGGATCATGAAAATGAAATGTTCTATATACAACATCAGGCTAAAAACAATTCCATTGAAATCAGAAGAACACCTTTAAAGCTCGATCTTGAAAAGCTCTTCGATACCAATATCAGCATCATCAACAATCAAAAGATAAAAGATTCTAACAATTACAACATTGCTGTTCTTATAGTCTTTGCAGCAGCAATCGCCATTGTCATATTACTTTATTTGCATAACAGAAAAAAATACCAGGAAAAAATCCGAAATGCAGAAAAGACAATCAACGACAATCACGAGAAAATCCAAAACAAAGACAAAATAATAGACAACATATCAAAGAAAATAGAAGACCTTGAATCAAGCAAAGCTAACGTAAAATTCGAAGATGCATATGTATCATTCAGCGAAAGCAACATCTACAGGAAAATAAAATCACACATGGAAGGACGCGTCATCCTTATCAAGAACATTCAGGAAAATTCCAAACTCGCCCTTTCCAATAACGACATCATAACGCTAGTAAAGACTTTCAACAAGCATTTTCCAAATTCCATATCATGCTTGAAAAACGACTATGAAAGCCTGACCAGCAGCGATACAAAATTCATCATACTCAGTTTTATGAATCTTAATGACATTGAAATTGCAGTACTTCTCGGATTGACATACAGCGCATCCAACAAAAGAAGTAAAAAAATCAAAGATATCTTTAATATAAAAAGCGATTTAAGCGACTTCATCATACAATATACAAAATCGAAATTTTAGAGAAGAAATTCCAATATATTACTATAAAACAATTACTTACAAAAATAAAGTATATAAATTTCTATAATTAAGACGTTAAAATTTATTGACAAAATTCAAAGTATAAGTATCTTTGCATCGAAAATAAATTTGAACGAAATGAAAAGAATTTTAACATTAGTTTTTGCGTGTTTGTTCGGAACACAGATTATCGCACAAGAAAAAAATATCAACGCTTTTATTTCTTACGGAACATTCAATATTGCAGAAGAAAGTTCTAGTCCTTATTTAGAAACATACATCACATTCGACTGCAACAGCCTATTGTATGTTAAAAGCAGCAACGAATATCAAGCCACCATCAACTTGACAGTTTTATTCAAACAAGGAGAAGCTATCAAGAATTATGACAAATACTCTGTATCTAGTCCAAAAGTAAGCGATACAACATATTTAAATGGTTTCTTCATGGATATCCAACGTTATTCTTTGGCCAACGGGGAATACAAAATGGAAATAACAATTGAAGACGCTAACAATAAAAACGAAAGACCATTAAGAGTCTCAGAAGACATAATCATTGATTTCCCTGAAAGCATCTGCTTCTCAAGCATCATTGCACTTGAAGACTACAGACCTGCTACAGAAATCACACCTAACACAAAAAACGGCTACGATATCGTTCCTATGATAATGCCTTACTACCCAGAATCAATCAACAGACTCACATTCTATGCTGAAATATATAACACTAAAAAAGTCTTGGGCGAAAACGAGAAATATCTCCTCAATACATATTTAAAGACTTTCGAAAGCAATACAAGAATCGACAGCTACTTCTTCACAAAAAGAATGAATGTAAAAGACACAGAAGTGATTATCAACACTATGGATATAAGCAACCTTCCTTCAGGAAATTACTATCTCGTATTGGAAGCTCGCAACAGAAACAACGAAATTATTGGATACAATCAGTTCTTCTTCCAAAGAAGCAATTCTAATTACCAAATCGACAATACCGCTTTAGCATCTATCGACCCTACAAAAGTATTCTCAGGCAATATCGACAATATCGACACTATCAGAGAATACATCAGATCAATAGAACCTATTTCATCACAAATTGAAATAGAATATGCTAAAAACTTAATGAAAACTGACGACATCAAAACAATGCAACAATATTTCTACAGCTTCTGGTCAAGCCGCAATGCATTGTCACCTCAAATAGAATGGGAAAACTATTATTCACAAGTAAAACGTGTTAACGCTTCATTTACAGCAATGAGAGTCAAAGGCTACCAGACAGACAGAGGCAGAGTGTTCTTGAAATATGGAGCTCCTGACAGAATTGTACAAAATTATAACGAAGCTGGAGCTTATCCATACGAAATCTGGCACTACTATACTTTGGCAAATCAAAGAAACAAAAAGTTCGTCTTCATGACAAAGGACATAGTAACCAACGACTTCCAACTCATACACTCAGATGCTATCGGCGAACTCAACAACTCAAGCTGGACTAATGAAATCTATTCTAGAACATATAGCACATATAAAGAATACTACAATAACGATGGCACCGTAAATCCAGATTTATACTACGATGCAGAGGCTGAGGATTACTACGATAATCCAAGATAACAAAGAGTAATTTTTCTTAACATACCACATATTTTATCTTATACCTCATGAGGCTCTCAGCAATGAGAGTCTCTTTTTTTAAGACCAGATGTTTAAAAGCCAACAAGTTAAAAATTCACAATAAAAATTCTTGTTGACTTGTTAACTTGTTGTCTTGTTGTCTTTTTTATTATCTTTGCAAACATGAAAAAAGTAGCGATAGTAATATTAAATTATAACGGAAGAAAATTTTTAGAGACATTTCTTCCAAATGTCATTGAGAATAGCTCTTCAGTGGCAGATATTATCGTTGCTGATAACAAATCCACTGATGACTCAGTGGAATTCATGCAGAAGAACTTTCCTAACATAAAATTGATTCTCAACGATTTCAACGGAGGTTTTGCAACTGGTTATAACGTAGCTCTACGTCAAGTTGAGGCAGACTATTATGTACTTCTCAATTCAGACATTGAAGTCACGCCACATTGGATTGAACCTGTCATTGAATTGATGGAGAGCGATGAAAGCATAGCAGCATGCCAGCCTAAAATATTATCATATCACAATAAGGCAAAATTCGAATATGCCGGAGCTGCTGGCGGTTACATCGACAAGTATGGTTATCCGTTCTGTCGCGGCAGAATATTTCAAGAACTGGAAACAGATGAAGGACAATTTGATGATGTCAAGGAAATTTTTTGGGCAACAGGAGCATGCATGTTCGTAAGATCTTCTTTATACCACAAATACGGCGGTTTGGACGATAGTTTCTTCGCTCACATGGAAGAAATAGACTTCTGCTGGAGAATTAAAAATCTAGGATATAAAATCATGTACTGCCCTGATTCTAAAGTATATCACATTGGCGGCGGAACATTGCCAAAGTCTTCTGCAAGAAAAACCTATCTCAATTTCAGAAATAATCTTTCATTATTGCTGAAAAACCTTCCCGATGGAAAAGTCTTCACTACAATATTCTACAGATTCTTCTTGGACTGGGTAGCAGGATTCAAATTTTTGTGTGACGGCAGTTTCGCCGATTTGTTTGCAGTGACAAGAGCACACGCAAGTTTCTTACGACAAATACCACAACTGAGGAAAGCAAGAAGAAAATATCCTCGTAATAAAGTATCACAAGTATATCAGAAAAACATCGTATTCAAATATTTCCTCGAAAAGAAGAAATACTTCAACGAACTGGAAGAGGGAGATTTTTCACGTTAAAAATCCAATCCTAACTCCTAATTTCCAATTAAATATTCAACCGCTTCTTCGTAGCCTTTAAGTCCTTTACCGACAACGCTTTTTACCGAAGCTTCTGCCGTGTATGAATGATGACGATATTCTTCCCTTGAATAAATATCGCTGATGTGAACTTCAACGACAGGCGTCTCTATAGAACGAATAGCGTCAGCTAAAGCAATTGATGTATGACAATAAGCGCCAGGATTAAAGACAACACCATCATAACAGTCCCACGCCTCATGTAGTTTATCTATCAAAACACCTTCATGATTCGACTGGAAATAATCCAACTGATGTTCAGGAAACTTATTTTTCATCTTGTCAACAAATTCAACAAGTGATTCTTTTCCATATATTTGAGGTTCCCTTCTGCCTATCAAATTGAGATTAGGTCCGTTTAAAATCAATATCTTCATACTTTTTTTTGCAAACTTAACAAAAAATACAATATCTTTGCCTCGACTTTCAATAGGGGTGCCTTTTTTACAGAAGTAAAATGAAATACAGGCTGAGATCACACCCTCTGAACCGGATACGGATAATGCCGAGACCGGGAAATGAGCAATATCAAAACTTTCCTCTATTGATTTAATTTATGTTTAACTTAATTTAAATCAATTAATTATGTTCAAATTCATCAAAAAAATCCTCTTACTTGTAGCATTCATACCTATACAAGTATTAGCACAATCCAATTCAACTAACAATTTCAACGAAGAAGAATACCTTAATGCTCTGATTGACACCCTCATCATGATCAATGATGAAATTGTGGTCACGGCGTCACGCGTTGGAGAAAAAACACCTCTCACCTACTCCGAGATAAATTCCAAAGAGTTAATGAAGTCCAACCAAGGAGCTGATTTACCATTTCTTTTGCAAAATACTCCATCAGTCATTGTGACATCAGATGCCGGTGCCGGCGTAGGATACACAAGCATGAGAATCAGAGGCAGCGACTTGACACGAATCAACGTGACATTAAACGGCGTTCCTATCAACGATGCAGAATCAAATCTCGTTTATTTCGTCGACCTCCCTGATTTGGCGTCATCAGTTGACAACATACAGATACAGAGAGGCGTAGGTAATTCAAGCAACGGCGCAGCAGCATTCGGAGCTTCCATCAACATCAAAACCGATGAACAGACAACAGAACCTTTCGCGAGATTAAGCAGTTCTATAGGTTCTTTCAAAACAATAAAAAACACACTTAACTTTTCCACCGGAAGAAACAAAAACGGATTCAATTTCAATGGCAGAATTAGCAAGATAAATTCAAAAGGTTATATCGACCGAGCATATTCTGATTTATTTTCATACCAACTATCCGCTTCATGGTCAGACGAAAACGATTTTATCAAATTCATGATTATGAATGGAAAAGAACAGACCTATCAAGCATGGAACGGTTGTCCTAAAGACAGTCTGAAAACAAATCCCACCTTCAATCCAGCAGGAATAATGTATGACAAAAACGGCAATTATATTGGTTATTATGAAAATGAAATTGACAAATATAACCAAACTTACTATCAATTGCATTATGCACATAGTTTCTCGCCAAATCTAACATTAACATCATCAGCATTTATGACAACAGGAAAAGGTTATTACGAAAACTATAAGAACAACAAGAAATTATCTAGTTATGGATTAGAACCTTTGGTTATCGGTGACACTATAATCCAACGACTTAACTTAATACAACAGAAATGGTTAGACAATAAATTCTATGGCATCAACATTACATTAAACCAAAAAGCAGGAAAGTTCGACATCAATTATGGCGGAAGCTGGAACAAATATGACGGAGATCATTACGGAATTATAAATTGGGCAGAATATCCAATACCATTAAATTACAGATGGTACGAAAATACTGGCAAGAAAGAATACTATAACATTTATATATCAAGCAATTACGAATTCAACCAATATCTTAATTTCTTTACGGAGGTACAATATAGACATATTCGTTATGATTTAAAAGGCATCCACGATGATTTGAATGACATCACTCAAAATCATATCTTTAATTTCTGGAATCCTAAAGGCGGTGTCTTTTATAGTATCGATGAAAATAATAGCGCATACTTCTCAGTCGCTTATTCCAACAGAGAACCTAACCGCGACATATACACTGATGCCGACGAGATTCAGAGAAAGAATGTTACTCACGAGAAACTCATTGACTATGAATTAGGTTATTCATATAAAAACAGAAAAATAGCGTTAAGCACAAATGTCTTCTATATGGATTACAAAGACCAATTAGTTATGACAGGTGAAATCAATAATGTTGGCAACACTATCATGATGAATGTCGACAAAAGTTATAGACTTGGGTTGGAAGGAAGTCTCGCGTATCAGGCAAACAGATATTTCGCTTTAGATTTCAATTTTGCTTTAAGTCAGAATAAGATTATTGATTTCATTGATTATGTGGAACTTTACGATGACAAATGGAATTATCTCGGACAAAGCACGACTAACTTAGGAACGACGGACATTTCATTTTCTCCTAATATAATTTCAGGATTGAACTTAAAGGTAACACCAATTAAATATTTGGACATTGTATTTCAAGAGAAATATGTTGGCAGACAATATATCGACAACACCTCTACCCTTTCGAGAAGTCTGAATCCATATTTCACAAGTAATGTTAATATAAATTATGAATGGAAGCAAAATCTATTCAAGACATTGAATTTCAATTTAGCGATAAACAATATCTTCAACAATAAATATTGCAGCAATGCTTGGATTTATCGTGCAAATGTTGGAGACGAAGAATATATTGAAGATGGATATTTTCCTCAGGCAGGAATCAATATAATGCTTGGAATAATCGTGGAATTGTGATAATAAGCAACGTATATCTTAATATCACCAAATTACTACATCACTACATTACCACATTACTTCATAACTAAAAAAAGACGCCACCTTTAAAAGTGACGTCTTAACATTTTATTATGTTAATAAATTTTAACTTATTAACTTCTTAATTGCTCTCATAGCTTCACCTATTACAAATACTGGTAAAGTTCCTAAAATGATATACAACCAGTCGTTTGCAGTCATTGCCTGAACGTTGAACATCTCGCCGCCGAAGTTTACGATAAGCAATTGTCCTGCTACAATAACAAACAATGCTAATCCAAAACCAGCGACTACATCTTTTCTGAACAGGCCTTTGAAAGCGGAACCTTCACTATGGAAGGCCTTTGCATTAAACAAATTCCAGAATTGCAAGAAGACAAATATTGTAAAAATATAAGTCTGTTCTAGCGCTGATATACCTTGTGAAGCTTTAAAATTAAAATAATTGTTAAAATAATCAGCAAATGAGAAGTCTGTCAAAGAAGTAACGTCAATATGTTTGAAGTATTGAACGAGACCAAACATAAAGAACACAAAGAAGATACCTACACCGAAAATCTGCCATGTCATTGGTTTTGTTATAATATTGGCATTTCTGTGACGAGGTTTCTCTTTCATAACCATTTCTGATGGTGGCAATGAAGCTAGAGCTAGAGCTGCGAAAGTATCCATGATAAGGTTAACCCAAAGCATCTGTGTCACAGTGAGAACCATTTCAGTTCCGAGCAATGAACCCAGCATAACGATAAGACATGCCGCTACGTTGATTGTCATTTGGAACACTATGAAACGTTGGATATTGATATACAATGACCTTCCCCACATCACAGCGCGAGCGATACTGTTGAATGAGTTATCGAGGATTGTGATGTCAGAAGCTTCTTTAGCGACTGTTGTACCATCGCCCATTGAGAGACCGACTTGAGCAGCCTTGAGAGCTGGTGCGTCGTTGGTACCGTCACCTGTAACAGCAACTACTTCACCTTCTTTTTGCAGTAATCTTACGAGACGCTCTTTATCCATTGGGCGTGCTCTTGACATAATCTTGATGTTATGAATGACAGAAAGTGCTTCTTCATCAGAAAGCGCTTCCCAATCCTTACCGGTGATATGGTTTACATCCTTAGAATCAGTGCCTAGCCACAAACCAAGTTGACGACCGATTTCGATGGCAGTACCAGGAGTGTCGCCTGTAACAATCTTAACATCAATACCTGCTGACATACAATTCCTAACAGCGTCAGCAACGTCATGACGTATTGGGTCAGCGATTGCAACAACACCTAATAATATAAAGTTTTCTGCAACGAGATCATCAGTCTTAGAATCGAATGACTGTTCGTTAGGATCTCCTACTTTATAAGCGAAGGCGAGAGTACGCATTGCCTTACCTTGATATTCAAGAAGCTGTCTTTCAACATCCAAGCGATATGGAGTAATATCGACATTGCCTTCTGGAGTAGCGATTTTATTACAATGCTTCAAAAGAATTTCCGGTGCACCTTTAACATAGAATATAGGTTTACCCATTGATGGTGACTCTACTATAGATGCCATGAACTTATATTTGGTTGAGAAAGGCACTTGTTGATACATCTTAACGCCTTCTCTAATAGACATGTAATCAATACCTTGTTTATTTAACCAAAGCAACAAAGCACCTTCTGTCGGATTACCTATAGCCTTGATTTTCTTTTCATCACTGAAATCGAGAAAAGCTGTTGTATTGACAGCAAGACTTTCTTTCACGAGATTACTTATCTCATCATTTCCCAATTTCTTTTCAGGAAGAGCTGGAAAACTCATATCACTGACACTCATCTGATTTTGTGTCAAGGTACCAGTTTTATCAGTACAAATAACAGTTGCAGCACCCATTGTCTCGCAGGCATGCATCTTTCTGACGAGGTTATTTGCTGTAAGCATACGTTTCATACTCAATGCGAGACTGAGAGTCACGCTCATTGGAAGTCCTTCAGGAACAGACACCACGATGATTGTAACCGCCATCATCAAAGTATTAAGCAAATACTGAGCGAAAGCCAGCCATTCAAATGAGGCAAAGTCAAACATCACAAGGCGCATCACAATGATAACTGACGCTATGCAATAACTAGCAATAGTAATAATTCTTCCAAGTTCATCCAATTGATTATCAAGCGGAGTTTTGATATTATTATCTATTTGAGAACCTTTGTATACCTTACCCCACTCTGTTGCATCACCTACTTTATCGACACGCATCACACCATGACCATCGATGACCTTACTTCCACGGAGGACATAATTTGAAGGATAAGTTGCATCATGTTTAAAATCTTTAGGATCAATGGTTTTTGTTGCCATTGGTTCGCCTGTCAGGTCAGATTCGTTAACCTGAAGAGAGAACGCATCAATAAGTTCACCATCGGCAGGAACCTCATCACCTGTTTCAATGATAACGACATCGCCAACAACGATTTCCTTACGACCTATAACAGTGATATTACCATTACGAACAACTTTAACTTCTTCATCATCACTCACTTTATTAAGAACTTCAAATTTCTTATTAGCACTAACTTCAAAAGCGAAGCCGATGCAAGTTGCGAGCATAATTGCGACAAAGATGCCAATTGGTTCAAAGAGAACACTTAAGCCTTCCTCTGTTGTAAAATACTGATACAATGAAACGGCTATTGACAAGCCTAATGCGATTAATAAGATCCTGATTATTGGGTCTGTGAATTTTTGCAAGAACTGATGCCAAAGAGACTCTTTCTTTGGAGGAGTCAAGACATTACTGCCGTGTTTCTTACGGCTTTCTTCTACCTGTTCATTAGTTAAACCTTTATGTAACATAACAAATTAAGATATTATATATTTATACTAATCTTTTCTGTAATCTTTTTCTTACCGAAAGTGAATTTGATTTCCACATAATTATCGTCCTGTTCATAACAGTCGAACGTATTAAAACTTATCTCTATACGATTGCCGACATGTCTTTTATTGAAGTCTCTAGCACAATCGCCTTTCATCTGTGGCAAAGTCTGTGTCTTCATCACCTTATCGTCATGCTTCAGCTGAATAAGGAGTCTGCCGCTTTTATTTTCAAGCACTTCTATATAAATATTAGAGATAACATTTTCATATAATGCGATATTATTCTTAAGCATGTTTGACTTAGGATCATCTTCACCTAATTCTTTTATCATAGACTTCATCTCATTGATATTTTCCATAAGGACGTTGATGTCATCTATATTGCCTAACGCATCTCTATATTTGTTAATCTTATCATAGAGAGCTTGTTCCTGGGCCTCATATAATTCTATAAACTCATCTATCTCTTTTTGGGAGAATGGATAAAGGATATAATAGTCGTAGTATGACTCATCAGTTTTCTTGCTATAATAACATTCCCAATACACATCAGCTTTTGAAAGGCTGATACCTTGCATTGCAGGCATATTAGCTACCTTTGTAGTTATTACACTTTGCACCTCAGTTTCATAATTAGCCTGACCATCTTTATAGCTGTAATTGGTGCTATTTTCGGTAGAAGACTCTATCTTGATTGCCACAGAAGAAGCTATTTCCTTTAGCAACATATTCATCACTTTATTTCTAGCTTCTTCTATTGAAGGGGATTTTTCTGCTTTAATAACAAAGCTACCTTTTGTATATGAAGAATTGTTACACCAATCAGGTCTTTTTTTAGCACTTTGCTCTACTAACTTAAAATCCTTTTGCGCAGAGAGCACAAAAGGCATTATAGTCATCAAAAACAATAAAATTTTCTTCATACCAAAATCATTTTATCCATGAAACATCCGGATTGCCGTTTCTTATCCCTGCGTTTGCCGCATCCTGTTGTTCTTGAGATATTTTGCTCAAGATATTCAGAGTATTGTCATAACAGCCATTGTTAGCATCTATCTGAGGGATGGCATTCAATTCATTAAGAGCCTCTTCCACCATACCACATTCCAGATATGCATTTATTGTCTTTACGACAGTCTCACATTCAGTATTGTAATATTCCACTATCCTATCTTTTCCGATAGTTATCATCTTCTTCAATTTAGGGTCACGGGCCTTTATTGTTTTTATGGATTCTGCTATTGCTTTTTCCTTGTTTTCGCCAATGCCTTTTTTTGTCAGTGTTTCTTGTGACATAAGAAGTTTTCTGCTATTGTCGACGATAAACATTGCGACTTCCACTTCTGCCATATATTGAACTGGTACTGTTGATGTTGGCTCTACAGACAACACTGTGACTGAAGATATCAAGAGGAATTTGTTTGAATTGTCGGTAGAACCGATTCCGTTGAGTGTCACGGCCTGATTCAATCTATTGTATAAAAGCGATGCTGCTTCCTCGCCGATATTGTCATCAGAAGGATACATAACACGAATAGCCTGAGCTTCTGCCATATATGAGACAGAAACAAGAGCTAACAATAACAATAATGTTCTCAATTTTTTCATATTATTTCTCTCCTATTATAATCCAGACTTCACCGAGTCCGCGTTCATAAATCTTGCTTTCTATCATAAAAGGCTCTTTCTTGAGATAAGATCTCAATCCGTTAGCGAAGCCACGAGCATCCAATGCTGACATTCTTCCGTTACGTTCTTTGTACAATGGGATACGAACCTGTTCGAAGCTAAGATATGTAGCTGTCGCATTAGTGCGTGTTGGAGCATGGTTCACAGTATTATCTTCCATCCAATAAGAAATGATATCAGTGAGTTCAAGATAATCATCCTCAAAATCGAATTCTGATTCAAAGTCAACATCGGCATTGTCCCACACTCTGAGTTTCACCACAACTTCACGGCCGTTTCTTGACATATCTTCAAAATGAGCCATCAGCTGTGCACGGAAAGAATCCATGTAATTGAGCACTGCCTCTTCCAGGAGAAGGTTAACAGGAGCTGATGTTGATGGAGATCCGACGCCTGAATTAGCTGCTATAACTTTATTGGTGTAAGAATCCAAGCCTCTCATGTTATAAGAGATATAACGTTGAGGTCCTTTCTGCATCACTGTGAAGTCGAGGTCGATTATGATATCAGCCTTTGCCGTTCTCACCACCTTATCCAACATTGACTCAGTGATATAAGAACCTGATGAAGAGCTCTCGAGGAGATTCATTTCCACAGTCTCTTGTTGGATAGATTTCAATGTCTGTTCAAGGTCTTTCAATGCGAATCCTCTATCTGCCATTATCTTAGACAGTTCTGAAATAACGAGACGCAAGTCCTCAACGTCATCTTGCTTAAAAATGTTAGCGATATCAGACACAGTATTTTTTGTGCCGTTTTCATCAACCCATTCTGTAGTATAGCCATTTCTTGCGCAATAAGCGTCAGAAGGGATTACCATAATAGTAGGTTTCTTAGCCTGCGCCATAAGGACGACAGACATCATAACAAATGTCAATGATAAAATTATCTTTTTCATATTTTAATATTTATTTTTCAAAACAAAAAATTCAACGATTTAGCCATACCTTGAGAAATCATATAATCTCTTAAGTCGTTATATGACACTTGTACTTCCAATGAAATTCTATAGCCTTTCTTATTCTTTTCCTGATATTGGCTTCCTGTCTTAGTGATAAAACGGAGATATTTGCCGCCGCTTTTTTTATCTTTGAGCTGAAGGAAATCGTCGAAGAACTCCTGATTTTCTGATGTTATACCTTGAGGAACAATAGCAGGTATCTTTTCTGACTGTCCAGATGCCTGTATGCCTTTGAAAAGACATGCAGCCACCGCGTTACGTTTTGCCAATTCAATGCCTTCATCAACTTTCTTAGCATCAACCCATACCAACAGCAATTTTGTTCCATCCTGGCCTATGCCAATCTGTTCCACTTCATAATTATAGTAATCAGTTTGATTATCACTATTTTTATTCTGAGCATTCAACTGAACTGCAAGAAACAGTCCGACGAACATAGAAATTAAACGTATATACCTATTACCCATAGCATTTATATTTGATTATTTCATGCAAATATATAAACTATTTTTCATTTATCAAATCATTAACATTAAAAATAATCAAAAAAAGGCGCCATGTTCAGGCACCTTCATTAGCATGCATTACAACTTGTAAAACAACAAGTTATGGAAGAGGATATATTGTCGAGGCATTTTCTGGCGACACAATATCACCAGTGAAAGTGACTTGTCCGCCATCATTGGAATAGAATATTATCCTTCCTGTTCCATTAGCCTGCACATAAACCTTAAAGCTTACAGGTATCACGCCTGTCCAGGTACGGAAAGCTCCTGATATCACGAAAGGACCGTCAGGGTCTGACATGTCGGGCATGTAGGAAACCAAAGTTGCGGGAGTATTAGGTGTGTCCCACGACTGCCAGTTCCATCCAGGAAATCCAGGGCTACTATATCCAGGACCGATGCCAGGGACGCCAGGACCATACCATGCCAGAGGCGCTGCCACCGATGATGGAGGCATATAGCTAGGAGGATTGTTGAACGCCACGCTGATAGCGACCTTATCACCTATGACGGCGAAGTAATTCTGAAAAGAAGAGACAGGTGACTCTTGTCCGAAAGGACCTATGAAGGTATTAGCCTCCAGGACAAATGTGGTGTCTTTCACCAACTTGATCATTTCGGCACGCGACTGTGCCAATTCCTCCGCCTGACGTGCCCTACGAGCTGCACGACGCTGCATCCTTACTTCTTCAGCGGCACTCTGCGCACAGAGACTGCCACCTATGACAAGAAGCAATGCCAATGAGAATAATTTCGATTTCATAATATTTGATGTTTTTCACACTAAACACCAAACGTTATTTTTTTGTTTTACGGCATAAAAAAAAGAAAGTCGAAAATTTTGGATTATCGACTTTCAATTTTCAATTTATCTTACATATTCTGTTACGTCCATGTTTGGTTCGAGTTCTAATGGCTCAGTACCATATTTGAACACCATCATTTTCTTGCCGCCTTTCAAAGCTATTCTGTCGCCTGTAACCCAGAGAGAAGATGCCTCGCGGAGACCTACAACCTTCATATCTTGATTAACAGCGAGATATTCGTTGATACGATCCTGACGTGTTTCACCTCCGTGCTTAATCATCTTGTCGATTTCCGGATGAGGATCGAGGTAGTGAGGATTGATTTGGAATGGAACCAAGTTCAATGTATTGAATGAAGCTGGCTGTACGATAGGCATATCGTTGGTTGTACACAATGTTGGCGCTGCGATGTTAGAACCTGCGCTCCATCCTATATATGCAGTGCCTTTCTTTGCTACTTCAGCGATAGCGTCCATCAGGCCATATTTGTGGAGTTCTGCAACGAGGTGGAATGTATTGCCGCCACCGACAACGATACATGCAGCTTCATTGACGAGTTGGATCTTATCTTCAACTTCATGAACTGAGACGAAGTTGCAGAGACCTAATTTTTCCTCGAAAACTTTCTTAACTCTCGCTGTATAAGCGTCGTAGCTTTGTGGATATGGATTACCATTAATATATACACCTGCGAAAGGAACGAAAACGATTTTACTATCAGATGTGAGATTGTTTTTTGCGCAGAAAGACTCGAGCTGGCTAATTGCCCATGCCAAATATGTCTCTCCGAAATTTGTCGAATTACTTATTAATAACAGATTCATTTTATTCATTTTTTGTTTTGCCAAAATTAAGCATTTTTTCTTAATTATTTCAATATTTTTTCTACCTTTGAGACAAATATTTCACAACAAACTTAATCTTATAATATTATGAAAATTAAGTCATTTATATTATGTTTAATACTTTTAGCTTGTAATAACCTTATAGCACAGAAGACATACACATTGCAATCACCCGACAAAAGAACAAGCATCAACATAAACGCTGGCGGTGATTTTCTGACATATTCAGTGATGCAAGACAGCACCATAATAATCAACGACTCTCCTATCACAATGGAACTTAGCGAGGGCAAGATTCTAGGAGCCGCTCCTATTGTGAGGAGCTACAGCACCAAGACTGTCGACAATCTGATAAAGGCAAGCTTCTACAAAAAAGAACATATTGAAGATTATTATAATGAGATGACGATTTATTTCAAAGGAAGCTACAATGTCGTCTTCAGAGCATATAACGACGGCATAGCATATCGCTTCTGCACAAGATTCCCCAAACAAATTACAGTGGTAAGAGAAAACGTGACATATAACTTCGACAACGACTATACAGCACATATCCCTTACGTCAATGCCAGAAGAAGCGAGCTGGACTTTCTCACGAAACAATTCTTCAATTCTTTTGAAAACCAATACACGATAACGCCTATTTCACAAATGGAAAACGACAGGATAGCTTTCATGCCCGTGATGGTTTCCTTAAAAGACGGAAAGAAAGCCGTCATCACAGAAGCAGATCTCGAAGATTATCCAGGAACGTATCTAAGAAAGAACAACATTGCAAACAGCCTCAGCGGCATACAGGCTCCATATCCAAAGACGGAAGTACAAGGCGGTCATAATATGCTGCAATATGTCGTGAAAGAAAGTGAGAACTTCATCGCAAGAGTACAAGGCACACGCGACTTCCCATGGAGATGCATGATAATATCTTCAGAAGACAAAGAATTGCTTAACAACGATATGGTTTACCGATTGGCATCGCCTTCACGCATTGAGGACGTGAGCTGGATCGTTCCGGGCAAAGTAGCTTGGGAATGGTGGAACGCATGGAACATCAAAAGCGTCGACTTCGAATCAGGAGTCAACAACGACACATATAAACATTATATTGATTTCGCTTCAGAATACGGAATTGAATACGTCATCTTGGATGAAGGATGGGCTGTGAACAAAAAAGCTGACTTATTCGATGTAGTTCCAGAGATAGACATTTTCGAGTTAGTGGAATATGCTGACAGCAAAGGCGTCGGCATAGTATTATGGGCAGGTTATGTCGCCATGGACCGCGACATGGAAGAGGTCTGTAAATATTATTCAGAAATAGGAATCAAAGGTTTCAAAGTGGATTTCATGGACAGAGACGACCAGAAATCCGTCGACTTCTATTACAGAATGGCAGAATAC
Source organism: Bacteroidales bacterium (assembly GCA_017561025.1). GTDB lineage: Bacteria > Bacteroidota > Bacteroidia > Bacteroidales > F082 > Limimorpha. The sequence continues at coordinate 25,892 of JAFZDU010000096.1, forward strand.
GCAGCGAAATATCACCTCATCGTAGATTTCCACGGAGCGTACAAGCCTACAGGATTAAACCGCACATTCCCTAACGTACTTAACTTCGAAGGCGTCTTCGGATTGGAACAGACGAAATGGGGACAGGACATCGACCTGGTAACATACGAGACAACAATACCTTATATCAGAATGCTCGCCGGTCCGATGGATTACACACAAGGCGCGATGCGCAATGCCAACAAAGACAGCTATAGAGCTGTATGGAGCGAGCCTATGAGCCAAGGCACACGATGCAGACAGCTTGCTGAATACGTAATCTTCGAGTCTCCTTTCAATATGCTTTGCGACAGCCCTAGCAACTACAGAGACGAAGACGAATGCACCAAATTCATTGCCGAAGTCCCTACAATCTGGGACGAGACTATAGCGCTGGATGGAAAAGTAGGTGAATACACTGTTATAGCTCGACGCTCGGGCGACAGATGGTATATCGGAGGCATCAGCAACTGGGAAGAACGAGATATAGAAATCGACCTATCTGAACTTGAACTGAAAAACAGGAACGGCATAGAGTTCAGAGACGGCGTCAATGCCAACAAAATATCTAGCGATTACGCCAAAAACAACATCACTATCGACAATAATGTTTACAAAGCAAAAATGAAAAAGGGAGGCGGCTTCGTACTGGTTTTATAACACACTGAACAACAAGATTATACCAAGAAAAAATATTTAGATATTTTAGATCTTTAATTGAGATTTTTTTTGCAATTTTGCGCCTTAAAAATTTTGAGATATGAGTGAACCGAGAGGTGCTTTGCTTTTAGGAACAGAAAGCGTTGGAAAGTTATTGAAGAAGTATGCCACACCCGCCATCATCGCGATGACGGCTTCTTCATTATATAATATGATTGACAGCATTTTCATTGGACACGGTGTTGGTCCTCTGGCTATCTCCGGCTTAGCCATCACCTTCCCTTTCATGAACTTAGGCGCTGCAATCGGAGCAATGGTAGGCGTCGGCGCATCCACAGTGACCGCCATGGAACTCGGAAAGAAGAACTACAAGAAAAGCTGCCGTGCCTTAGCGAACACCGTAATGCTCAACGTGTTCTTCGGAATCATATTCACAGTGGTTTGTCTAGCATTCTTGAAGCCGATACTTTTCTTCTTCGGCGCCAGCGAGCAGACACTTCCTTACGCATACGAATATATGCAGTTCATCCTCATCGGTAACATCATCACACACTTATATCACGGATTAAACTCAGTGCTAAGAGCTTCCGGTCATCCTAACGAAGCGATGATAGCGACAATAATAACGGTGCTAGCTAACGTATTCTTAGACTGGCTCTTTATCTTCCCTCTCGGCATGGGAATACGCGGAGCCGCAATAGCGACAGTCATCGCGCAGACGATACCATTAATATATCTCTTCAAGATCTTCTCAAACAAAAACGAGCTAGTACACTTCGACAAAGACGACTTCGTATTCGACATAAAGATAATCAAAGACATACTTGCAATCGGATTATCACCTTTCCTGTTGAACTCTATGCTCTGCGTCATCATCATCTTGATCAACACCGGATTGAAGAAATTCGGCGGCGACCTTTCAGTGGGCGCTTACGGCATCGTCAACCGTGTGACATTCTTCTTCACGATGATAGTGTTAGGCATAACCCAAGGCATGCAGCCTATTGTAAGTTACAACTACGGAGCACGTCAGTACGACAGAGTCACCGAAGCGTTGAAAAAATCCATATTGTTGGCATTCTTCACATTATCAATAGGATTTATCATCGGAGAGACGATACCACGATTCACATGCAGACTCTTCACCAATGACGAAGAACTTTTGAAATACTCCATCGACGGCATGAGAATAGTGATGTGCACCTTCCCTATCATCTCACTGCCGATAGTCATAGGCAACTTCTTCCAAAGCATCGGAAAAGCCAAGAAATCGATATTGCTGTCATTATCCAGACAGGTCCTCTTCCTCACACCTTTATTAATATTTCTACCGAAGTTCATCGGCATCAATGGTGTATGGTGGAGCATACCTATTTCAGACATCATCGCAACGATACTGTCAGTGATAATGATATATAGATACTATAAGTTTGACGCTAAATAAAAAACTCAGAATCTCAAAACCTCAGAACTTTAAAACCTAAAAAATCATTTTTTAACCTTTAAATCAATTTTATGAAATCTAGCAGCAATTTATCTTGGGATAAAAATAATATCTCATATAATGTCAAAATTGAAGATTTAACGTTCAATTTTGCAAAAAGAATAGTTTTTCTAAGAAAGAAACTTGTATCAGCAGTGGACAAAGAGTATGTCATCTCCAAACAAATCTTGAGATCATGTACAAGTATTGGAGCAAATATAGCTGAAGCAGAGCATCCACAATCGACTGCTGATTATTTAAAGGGGACTTCTATAAATTCCCCGTTTAAATAATTTTTGACAGTAACAATTAAAACTTTTGCATGCTTTATGTTTTTTCTTGGAATCTTTTTGCCTTTCTTTCAATCACATAGCTCGCTATGTTCTTTCAAGAAAAACA
>JAFZDU010000097.1 GCA_017561025.1 Bacteroidales bacterium
AAAAATCGGTACCTACAATCCTGTAGCTCAACCAGCTCAAATCAACATCAACTTTGACAAAGCTTTGGATTGGTTAAACAAAGGTGCTCAACCAACAGACACAGTTCGTTCTATCCTTTCACAAAAAGGCGTTTTATTGAAGAAACACTTATTAGTCGGTGTTAAGAAAGGCGCTATGACAGCAGAACAAGCTGAAGTTAAATTCCAAAACTGGATGAAAGAGAAAGAAGCTAAAGCAGCTGAAATCGTAAAAACTACAGCAGAACAAAAAAGAGCTATTCAAAAAGAAAGATTGGAAGCAGAAGCAAAAGTTAATGAAGCACGTATCGCTGAATTAGCAAAGAGAAGAGCTGAAGCAGCAGCAGCTGCAGCAGCTGAAAATGCAGAAGCAACTGAAGAAGCTCCAGCAGCTGAAGAAACTACAGAAGCAGAAGCTTAAGATTCTAAATCTTAATAAAGAAAGAAAACTCCGTCGAAATCTCGACGGAGTTTTTTTTTGTAAAGCATCATATAGATTAAACAAAAGACAAATATTAGACATTGCTTCATTAGAAAGCAAATGAACCATATTCAGAAGGAACAAATGTTGATTTTAAGGACACATTCGATGTGTCCCTACGTTGTTAATTTTAAGGACACATTCGATGTGTCCCTACATGTTGATTTTAATTTCTAAACACAATTCCTTCCCCATCGAAATCGACGATGATAGGTTTTTCCTTATTGACTTTATCTGATAATATCATCTTCGACAAGTCATTGATGAGTTCGCGTTGCATCATACGTTTCACAGGACGAGCTCCATAACGTACGTCGTAACTCGTCTCCGCAATATGTCTCATCGCCTCAGATGTCATCTCAATGTCGATGTCATTTTTCTTCAACATCTTCTTCAAAGAATGGAACTGCATCGACACAACATTGACAATCTGTACTTTTGACAACGGAGTAAACATAATGATATCATCTATACGGTTCAAGAACTCAGGCTTCATGAACTGACGCAATATCTCCATAACCTTATCACGCATCTCGTCGAAGTCTGCATCAGTATCAGAACCCTTGCTCATAATATCTTGTATCGCCATCGCACCTATGTTTGACGTCATGATGATGATAGTGTTTTTAAAATCCACAAGACGACCTTTGTTATCAGTCAGACGGCCGTCGTCAAGTATCTGAAGCAAGATGTTATAGACATCCTGATGGGCTTTTTCTATCTCATCGAGAAGCACTACAGAATAAGGCTTACGACGTACCGCTTCAGTCAGCTGACCGCTTTCATCATAACCCACGTAACCTGGAGGCGCTCCTATCAATCTAGAGACAGAATGACGTTCCTGATATTCCGACATATCGATACGCACCATATTGTTTTCATCATCGAAGAGAAACTCAGCCAAAGCCTTGGCAAGCTCCGTCTTACCAACGCCAGTCGTTCCCAAGAAAATGAACGAGCCTATCGGACGACGAGCATCCTGAAGCCCTGCCCTACTCCTTCTGATTGCGTCAGAAACAGCAACTATCGCTTCATCCTGACCGACAACACGCTTATGCAATTCCTTCTCCAGATTAAGAAGCTTCTGACGTTCGCTTTGCAACATCTTGTTAACAGGAATGCCAGTCCAGCGAGAGACTATTTCTGCTATATCCTCAGCATTAACAACCTCGTCGATTAGCGGATTATCACCTTGAACCTTAAGCAAATCCTCTTTTGCTATCTCTATAGATCTCTCTGCATTAGGGATCTTGCCATAACGAAGTTCCGCTACAAGACCGTAATTGCCGTCACGTTCCGCCAATTCAGCTTCATGACGATACGACTCTATGTTTTTCTTCTCTTTTTGAATCTTCTCGATATAGGAACGTTCTGTCTCCCAGCGTGATTTTATCTTTGACCGTTCGTCATTAAGTTCTGCTATCACTTTAGAAAGCTCTTCGATTTTCTTGGTGTCGTCCTCACGTTTTATAGCCTCCCGCTCAATCTCAAGCTGACGAATCTTACGTTGAATATTCTCCAGTTCTTCTGGCAAAGAATTTATCTGAAGTCTCAATCTAGATGCCGCCTCATCAACGAGGTCAATGGCTTTATCGGGTAGAAAACGATTTGAGATATAACGTATTGAAAGGTCTACGGCAGCTATTATCGCCTCATCGAGTATTCTCACCTGATGATGGTTTTCGTATTTTTCCTTTAGACCTCTTAAGATTGAAATAGCAGATTCTTCCGAAGGTTCATCCACCATAACTATTTGGAAACGACGTTCTAGCGCTTTGTCTTTCTCAAAATACTTCTGATATTCATTAAGGGTAGTAGCACCTACTGCCTGCAGTTCGCCGCGAGCAAGCGCAGGCTTGAGGATATTGGCTGCGTCCATAGCACCATTAGAAGCTCCGGCGCCTACGAGAGTGTGAATCTCATCAATGAAAAGAATGATATCCCCTTCGCTGTCGACCACTTCTTTGACTACGTTCTTGAGACGTTCTTCAAACTCTCCCTGATATTTTGCACCAGCGATAAGTGCTCCCATATCAAGAGAATAAACCTTTTTAGACTGCAGATTTTCCGGCACATCACCATGAACTATTCTCTGGGCCAGACCTTCTGCTATGGCAGTCTTACCCACACCAGGCTCACCTATTAAAATAGGATTGTTTTTGGTGCGACGAGAAAGTATCTGCAGCACTCTTCTTATCTCCTCGTCACGTCCTATGACCGGATCCAATTTCCCAGATGAAGCCAAGTCGTTGAGGTTACGCGCATAACGGTTTAAGGAATCATAATTTTGTTCAGAATGAGGACTGTCGACCTTTTTACCTTTTCTGAGCTGGCGAATTACATCTTCCAGCTCCTTGCGTTTAATTCCATTACCCTTCATCATCTGCGATGCCGCGCATGAAGTCTCATAAATACCAAGTAAGATATGATCGATTGAGATATAATCATCACCCATATTCTTCGCCTCATGCATCGCATTTTGTAGTGCCTGGTTCGACTCATTGGAAATATATAAGCTGCCGCCCTGAACCTTAGGCAAGGATGCAATCATTTTATCCAAGGCCTGATTGAAAATATCCACGTTAACGCCTAACTTATTAAACATATTAGGTATCAGATAATCGTCGGACATCATCAGAGCCTTGAGAAGATGTGCATTTTCAATTGATTGATTTCCATTTGTTTTTGCTATCTCTTCAGCTTTCTTTACAGCCTCTTGAGATTTAATAGTGAACTGATTAAAATCCATTGTTGTTATTTTTTGTTGTTCAATTCCATATCATCAAAATTATTTCCATTTGTATAAAAATGACAATTTGTCACCATATTGCAAACAACAATCTTACTAAGAAATTTACTCATTGACATGGTGTTATTTTTTTTCTTATCATGACAATAAAAGGAAGATAATCACATTATTTATATGGAGTTTTTTTGTATATTTGCAATCATCAAAATGCATTTTCAGAAATGAGTAATAAATTAAGAAACAACATCTTTTACAAAATATTTATATCATTGATTTTCATTATCAATTCATTCAGCTTAAGTGCTCAGATGAATTGTGAAATAGAATTGCCTGATGGCGTTAATTTGCCAGTTTGCTATGGTGAAGAGATAAGCCTGTCAGTGACATACGACTCAAACTGTTCGTATCAATGGTCTAAGAACGGCATTGACATTAGCGGTGAAAACAGCTTTTATCTAACCACGACTATTACTGAAAACAATGTAAAATACAGCGTTAAAGTATATAACAACCAGTCTCAAGAAGAATGCACAGATGAAATCGTCATTACGATGATGAACCAATTTGAGATTAAGTTTGAACAGACACAGCTGACATGCAGCAACAACAATGCTGAAAACGGACAAAATGCAAAAGTCATCGCTACAGCTTCAGGAGAAGGCTTCGACTCATTTGTTTACGAATGGGGCTCAGACTTCGGAGAGAATGTATGGACCAACCCTAGCAACCCTCAAGAAGCCATCGGTCTAAAGGCATGGAAAGAATATTACGTCAATGTAACAGGCATCACCCCTGCTGGCGACAGCTGCACACAAACAGCCACATTCACGCCAAGAGCTTACCCAAATCCTATCTTAACGATAGTATCAACACCTAAAGACACTGCTTACATACAAAACCCATATGTAACCTTCGGCTTTGAAGGTCCTATAGATTCCATAGAACACAACTCATGGTCATGGGCGTTCTTCAACAATCCCGAAGACCCAACAGAAATAAGCAGCACTTCTATTCTTGAAAACCCTGTCAACGTATACTCTCATGAGTCAAAGGAAGGCAGCCCTTACAGAGTAGAGCTGAACATCAAATCAGCAGAATATGGCTGCGACACCACATTCTCTTCAAGCATCATCGTACTTCCTGTAAAGCTTAAAATACCTAATATATTCACACCTAACGGTGACGGATATAACGACTATTTCATAATAGACAACGACCCTACAACAGAAACAGGTGGCGAAGACAACAACACAAGAGGATTCGAATACGAATCATATAATGCATTAAATGACTACTACATTAGAACAGAACTGACTATCTTCAACAGATGGGGACGTATAGTATACAGATCATCAGACTATAAAAACGATTGGGACGGAGGCAACTTGCCAGACGGAACATATTTCTATGTTTTAGAATGTGTCGGTGAATACAATAACCATCGTTATCAAGGTTCCGTGACAATCTTCGGCAGCGGCCGCTGATACATTGAACAAAAGCATCAAGTAAAATGTTTAAAAAGAAAACAGGAATGAAAAGATTTATTTTATCATTGATTATTGTATTGGGGTTATTTTCATGTGAATCAAACGACAACAAAATCAGCACAGGTCTGGTAAACAATACCGCCACAGCTGACGGCAGTGTCAAAGGAGCCTCACCAGTGATTAAATTTGAAAAGACAGAACACGATTTCGGCAAAATACTACAAGGCGAGCAGGTAAGCTATACTTTCAAGTTTAAGAATGTAGGCAACGCACCTCTTATCATCACAAGCGTTGAAAAGACATGCGGCTGCACATCACCAGAATACTCAGGCCAGCCTATAAAACCAGGTGACAGCGGAAAGATTACCATCACATACGACAGCAAAGGTCACAAAGGATTCCAAAACAAACGACTTGTAGTAAAAGCCAACACCAACCCTTCTGAGACAATATTAAGAATTAAAGCTCAAGTTGAAAATATTAACACTTTTTAAAAATAAATAATTATGAACGTTTTAAACTTTATTTTACTCCAACAACAGCAACAAGGTTCCTCTTTTTCAGGAATCATTATGATTGTTTTAATTTTCGTCATCTTCTGGTTATTCTTCATTCGTCCACAGAATAAGAGAGCTAAAGAACAACAAAAATTCCGCGAAGGCCTTAAGAAAGGTGACAAAATCGTTACTATCGGCGGCATCCATGGCAAAGTAGTTGAAGTTAAAGAAAGCACAGTTATCGTCAGCGTTGACCATAACGCTTCAATCGAATTTGAAAAATCAGCTATCATCCCAAACGCAAGCCAAGTGGGCGGTGCTCAATAAATCCAAAGAATGATGGTAAGAAAAAAACAAGAACAACAAAATCTGCATCAATTCAGCAGCATAGTATTTTTTGTTACAATAGCTGCATTGTTTTGGCTGCTCATCAAACTGTCGGCCAATTATACAGTGACAGAACCTCTTACCATTGAAATCAAAGATGCTCCAGCAGATTTAGTAGTCATAGACGGAAGCCAGAAACTTAAAGTCACATTATCGACAAGCGGCTTCGAATTGCTCAACTATTATTTCAAACCTGCATCTAGACGTAAAGTCGAAATATCGTTAGAGGAGGTGCCTTTACATAAAGACAGTGAAAGCACCTACTCTTTCAGTATAAGCTACGCAAAAGAAAGAGTAGCCAATTACCTTACAATAGAACCAAGCGAAGTATCATTCGACGAAAACAGAATCTCTATCAAGATTGAACAACTGGACTCTTTAAGAGTTAAGGTTAACCCTATACTAGACCTGTCATATGAAAAGCAATACAACAGACTAGGAAATATTCAGGTAAAACCAGATTCTGTGACAATATACGGACCAAAAACCAAGTTAAATGGAATAGACAACATTTTCACAGAAACTGTAAGTCTAAAAAACATAAACTCCGACATCGACATCAACGTGCCTTTGATTATTGAAGAAATGGTGAATGTCGATAACAAAGAAGTCAACATCAAAATTAACGTTGAGAAATTTACAGAAGCAATAGCTAATGTAAAAATAGATAACGACTATAGCAAGAAACTGAGACTCTTCCCAGACAAGGTGAAAATAAAGTATATAGTTTCGCTAAAAGACTATAACATTATCAATGACAATTCTTTTGTTATTAGCATAGACACAGCTGACATAACACCTGAAAACAACTACCTTCCAATATACCTGATAGAATATCCTATCAACACTAGAATATCAAGCATCGAACCTAAAGAAGTTGAATATATTATCATAGAAGGAAATGAGAATTAAGAAAGTCGCCATAACCGGCAATATCGGCAGCGGCAAAAGCCTAGTATGCAAAATATTCAACCATATTGGCATCAATACCTTTCATTCTGACGAAGAGACCAAGAAACTTTATCTTCTTCATGATGTAAAAAAAGAGATAATAAACCGTTTCAGTGAAGAGGTATATTTCGCTGACGGAAGCCTCAACAAGAAACTCCTCTCCTATCATCTTTTTCAAAATGAAGATGCATTGAAGTTCATAGAGTCGCTTTTATATCCTAAGCTGAATCAAGTCTTTGACGAATGGTGCAAACGACAGACGTCAAGTTTCGTCCTATTTGAATCGGCGATATTATTTGAAAAAAACTTCGACAAACAATTTGACAAGGTTATCTTTGTCTCCGCTCCTGAAGAAGTGAGGTTGAAAAGAGCCATGCTACGCGACAACTGCGATGAAGAAAACGTACGCTCCAGGATGCGACTACAATGGGATGAAGATATCAAGAAAGCAAAATCAGATTACATCATCAATAACGACGGAGTTGAGATGCTGATACCGCAAGTCGTTAAAATAAATTCAGAAATTCATAATCTAAAAATTCCAGAATAACTACCAATTAGACACTTCAATGTGTATTTATTTTTATTGTTACATTGAATCGTCTTTACGTTGGATGCGATAAATCACGTCCCTACAAGCATTCCTAACTCCTAACTATATCAATACCCGTACTTCTCTTTCCACTTGTTTCTCAAAGAAGCCTGTATCTCTCTTTCGCGTGGATTATTTTGAGGCTGGTAGAACTTCGTTCCGGAAATCTCTTGTGGAAGAAATTCAAGTTCCACGAAGTTGCCTTCATAATCGTGAGCATATTTGTATCCATCCTTGTAACCGAGATCTTTCATCAATTTCGTCGGAGCATTGCGAAGGTGTAATGGCACGCTGAGATCACCGGTCTTACGCACCATATCCTGAGCCATATTGATAGCCATATAAGAAGCGTTGCTCTTTGGTGATGTGGCGAGATAAATGGCAGTCTGAGACAATATTATCCTGCTCTCAGGAAAACCAATCTTACTGACGGCATCAAAACAAGTGTTGGCGAGCAACAAAGCATTAGGGTTCGCATTGCCAATGTCTTCCGATGCCAATATCAGCATACGACGTGCTATGAAGAGAGGATCTTCTCCAGCATCGATCATGCGAGCCAGATAATAGACAGCAGCGTTTGGGTCGCTGCCGCGCATCGACTTTATGAAAGCAGAAATCACGTCATAATGCATCTCCCCTTGCCTGTCATATTTCAAGAGATTATTCTGGATATATTGAGTAGTGATATCGTTGGTGATGGAAAGAGTCTCCGCATCTGGATACTTCTCGCTCATCATACCTACAACGAGATCCAAGGCGTTCAAGAGTTTACGGGCATCGCCGCCGCTGATACGCAGAAGAGCCTCTTTCTCTTCAAAGACGACTTTCTTGCCATAGTCATTCTCCAACACAGGTGTAGCAATACCAATAAGTTTTTCCAAATCCTCTTTTTCCAACGATTTCATGACATAAACCTGACATCTCGACAAGAGAGGAGAAATGACTTCAAAGCTAGGATTTTCAGTAGTAGCACCTATTAATATGACAAGTCCTTTTTCGACAGCGTTAAGCAAAGAATCCTGCTGCGACTTATTGAAACGATGGATTTCATCGATAAACAATATCGGAGTGTCAGGAGCCATACGAGCTCTGTCGAACACCTCACGCACCTCCTTAACGCCGCTGCTCACCGCATTGAGAACATAAAACTGACGTTTGACTTGTTTTGATATTATTGAAGCGAGAGTAGTCTTGCCCACGCCTGGAGGTCCCCAGAATATCATAGAATGAATCCTGCCGCTCTCAATGGCATGACGCAAAACAGCATTCTGTCCCACAAGATGCTCCTGTCCAATATACTGATCCAAAGAAGTCGGGCGCAGTCTCTCCGCCAACGGTGTCATCTGAAATTTCATCGCATAAATTTTTACAAAGGTAAAAAATTATGGCCATTTTAATTATCTTTGTAAAGAAAAAAAATATCAACTATGAGAAAATTGAAATCATTATTATTAGCAATGTTTATCATATTATTAAACATTGACTCACAAGCTTGTACGAACTTCCTCGTAACAAAAGGCGCATCTGTCGACGGTTCCAATTTCATCACCTACGCCGCCGACTCGCACATCAGATACGGCGAACTCTACTTCACCCCTGCCGCCGACTGGACTCCAGGCAGCATGCGCACCATCTACGACCGCGGCACCAACGCCATCAGAGGCTACGTCCCACAACCTGCTCACACTTACCAAGTGGTAGGTTATATCAACGAAAACCAGGTAGCTCTCGGCGAGACAACATTCGGAGGTCGCACCGAACTCATCGACCCTAAAGGTCTCATCGACTACGGCAGTCTCATGTTCATGGCACTCGAACGCAGCACATCAGCACGCGAGGCGATAAAGATCATGGCGGACCTCGTCGAAGAATACGGATACGGCAGCGACGGCGAGACATTCTCAATCTCCGACGCCAACGAAGTATGGTATATGGAAATCATCGGCAAAGGTTACACACCTAAATACGACAAAAAATCAAACGACACCATAAACGCCGACAAAGGCGCAGTTTGGGTTGCGATCCGCATCCCTGACGGATACGTCTCTGGTCACGCCAACGCAGCACGTATCACCACATTCCCTCTCCGTGACGGAAAGAAATCTATCACCGACAAAGAATGGAAGAAGCTTTATAATCAAGATATTGAAGTGATCTACAAACACGACATCATCGAGTTCGCAAGAAGAAAGAACTACTTTAACGGCAAAGACGCCGACTTCGACTTCAGCGCTGCCTTCGCTCCTGTAGATTTCTCTGCTGCTCGCATCTGCGACCTCCGCGTGTGGATGATGTTCAACGACGTATGCGACGATATGGATCAATATTGGGATTACGCAACAGGCAAAAACCTCGACAACCCAAGAATGCCACTTTATGTAAAACCTAACAGAAAGATATCTTTAGACGACATGATGTATTTCATGCGTAACCACTTCCAAAACACTGAGTTGGACAAGTCACAAGGTGCAGGCGCCGACCCATTCGGTTCTCCTTACCGCTGGACTCCGCTCTACTGGGAATACGAAGGACAGGAATATTTCCACGAAAGATGCACCGTCACACAACAGACTGGCTTCTCTTTCATCGCACAGACAAGAAACTGGTTACCAAACGAAATAGGCGGCATCATCTGGTTCGGCGTTGACGACACAAACTCAACGGTTTACACTCCTTTCTACTGCTCAATATCAGAAGTGACAGAAGAATTCAGACAAGGCAACGGCAATATGATAACATATTCCGACAACTCAGCATTCTGGCTCTTCAACAGA
>JAFZDU010000018.1 GCA_017561025.1 Bacteroidales bacterium
GACATGGCACAATATGAAGCAGGTGTTTACATGGTACGCATCACAACAGAAGCAGGCGTTGCAGTAGAACGCATCACTGTTGTAAAATAATAGAACTCTAAGTTCAAGAGAAAAAAGGCTGCCTTCGGGCGGCCTTTTTTTATGGCTAATAAAGTCTGTCGTTCCTTCGGAACTTTTTTAGGTTCAAAGTTCTTAGTTCAATGGTTAAAAATCACTCCAAAATTCTTAACCCATAATTAAAAAACGTTTGTATTCTCATTGACTTTTTTATTATCTTCGCAGAAATGATATTTAATATGAAGGACGTGATGACTTTTCTCAATGGCGTTTTGGTCAACAACAACCGCCCTTGGTTTCAAGAAAATAAGGATTTATACAATAAAGCTCAAAACCGCATCTATGAGATGGCAGAACAGCTGATATCTGGTATATCAAAGTTCGACTCTTCTATAAGAAATCTCAGCGTGAGCGACTGCACCTATCGTATATATCGCGATATCCGATTCTCTCCGGATAAACGTCCTTATAAAACTCACATGGGAATCTATGTGTGCCCGCAAGGCAAAAAGTCTGGCCTCGCTGGATACTACCTTCACTTCGAGGGCGAGGAGGCTGAATATATAGGCTGTAACGGACTGTTCACAGGATTATGGAACCCCGACAAGGATTCTCTCAAAAGCATCAGAGAAGATATCTGCTACGATGGAGAAGCCTTTTTCAAAGCAATAGAACAGGCGCATAACTTCACCCTCGACACATCATGCTCTCTGGCAAAGAATCCGAAGGACTTCCCCAAAGACACTCCTTATAACGAACTGCTCCGGCTCAAACAATATAATCTTGTACAGAAATTGCCAGAAGGAATGCTGTATTCCGACCATCTGATAGAATGGGCTCTGGAAGAATTCAAGACATCATTGGAGTTCAATAATCTGCTCAATAAGGCAGTGCTTTTCGTGAGAGAAAATAAATTCTCCTGATAACATAATATCGTGCAGCAAATCATAAAGACAGTCGTTTTAAAATTGAAAATACAAGAAGATGTCGAATTTTGAAGATTTGCTGAAAGAATGTAAAAGACAGGATTCGCAGGCGTTGTTGAAATTGTACAACATCTGCTGTCAGCCTGTCTATAATGCATGCCTTCACATAGTATTGAATGAGTTCGATGCTGAAGAGATAATGCAGGATTCCATCCTTAAAGCCTTCGGATTGTTAGATAAATTTCTTGGAACAAAGAAAGACTTCATTGCTTTTGTTAAAAAGATAGCTGTCAATAAAAGCATTGACTGGTATAGAAAACATAGCAAAGACCCTTTCTTCAAAGAGATAGAAAACGAAACAGATACCATAGCGGAAGATGTGGAAGAAGAGGCATATCCTATAGATAAGATAATTGAGAAAATGGAACTGCTTCCTAATGGATATAAAATGGTCATGAAGCTGCATCTCCTCGATGAAATGGATTTTGTTGACATAGCAGAGATGATGAATGTTAAAGCGTCTACGGTGAGATCGCAATATGTGAGAGCTTTAGACAAACTGAGAAAGTCAATAAGTTTAGAATATGAATATAGAGAATTTAATAAGAAACAATAAAGAGAAGTTTGAGGCTGCTTTGCCAGACGGTCATCAGAATCGTTTCGCGATGAAGATGCAATCGCAGATGAGAATGAAGAACAATTTAGTTCGTCTGTGCATTGCTATACCTTCAGCTGTAGCTGCCGTCTTGTTCATCGCACTCATAATTAAAAATAATGATGTGATAAAGCCACAGCTATATAAAGAAAACAGCCAGGTCGTTGAGATGAGAAAACTCTACGAACAGCAGGTGGATGAGGCTGTGATGATGCTGGAAAATGTGCTGTTCAATGTTGATGACTCTACAAAAATGGAAATCAACAAGGTGATAGAAAACCTTACTTCCACCACAAATCTGTTTGCTGAGATAGCTCCGTTGCCTGAAGAGAAACAGCTGGCGATAACATCGCAGGTCTACAACAGCCAACTGGAATCGTTAAATATGATATATAGAAAAATTAAAAAAGAGGAGGAATAATCATGAAAGCAAAGGTCCTGACTTTAATTTTATGCTTCACAGCATTGCTGGCTTCAGCTGAAAACGGAAACGATACCAAGGATTCATACAAATATGCCAAGAAGAGAACCATAGACGCTAATTTTGAAGTCACAGACAATTACACTCTCTCCTTGATAGGCAGATACAGTGATTATAAAATCTCTGCTTGGAACGAGAGTTATGTCAGCTTTCATATCGAGATAATAACACAAGCCAATAAGCAAGAAATGGCAGAAGACATGCTTTATGCCATAGATGTGGATTTTGATCATGCTAAGAGAGATAAGAAGATAAAAGCAAAGACTGTCATAAACAAGAATGACATCAAAAATGTAGGCTTTCAGATTTCTTATTATGTGATGTTGCCTCAAGATATCTATATCAGTGTTTATAATCAGTATGGAGATGTGCAAGTCGATAAGGCAAATAATATATATGTAGAGATGAATTACGGCGATTTATCCATAGATGAGATTCTCTCTAATGCGGAAATAAATATTCTTTATGGCGATGCTGATGTTAAAAATGCCAACAATATAACAGCACGTATGAGCTATGGAGATATAGATATCGCCAATGTGAATAATGCCTCGATAAACATGAATTATGGCAGTGCCAAACTTGATGCTGTGGCTTATTTAAATGGAAAATTCAATTATTCTGATGTTGAGATTGGCAGTGTCGGCAAGACGGCAGATATAAATATTAACTATGGCGATATTAAAGTAAATAATGACAGCACTGATTTCGAGCTGATAAAAGTTAATGCAAACTATTCCGACATCGACCTGCACCTCGATGATGCTATGAGCTTCAGCTATGATGTCACGCTCTTATATGGCAATGTGAAAAACGGCTTGATGGAAAATCATGCGAAAAGGATAACAGAAAAAAACTATCAGTTATATATGACTGGAAATGTCAACGATGGGAATAATCAACATCAGATTATCATCATAGGCAACTATACAGATGTTAAGTAAAACAAAAAGCTGCAATAATAAAATAAGGAATCAGGTCTTTGCTTGATTCCTTATTTTATTATGTTATTTCAGTATTACCAAGGAGTTGTTGTGCTGCTTGGTATTTCGTCGAGTTCTTCTATGAATATCTTTCTTTGAGGAGCTATGTAGCCTTTCTTGTAATATTCTGCTGGGTTGAGCAGTTTGCCGAATGCGAAATCTTGAATCATCACAAGTTCCTTGTTGTTTTCTATGTAAGCGTATTTATGGTCAGGGTCGTCGTCCCAGTCATCTTCAATGATGCCGAATGCGTCAGCATTGATTTTCATTGTATATGTTGTTATGACATCTTCATGACCGTCTTTTGTCACAACGGTGAGTCTTTCCTGATAAGGGGAGTTGATGATAGAGTCGCGGCGTTCTGTAGCTATATCGGAGAGGAATGCTTCAAAACGTACGTCCTTGAATGATGTGAGCAGGTTGAGTACGCGTATTGTATCGAAGTCGATATTAGAGCCATCGTTGAGGCTTTTCATCTCATACAAGTAATGTCCTATTTCGTTCAAGACGTATCCTTTTTCAGCTTGATTGTTGAATTCAAGTTTTATAGATGAGATGTCGTTGATGTCGTATGAGAATATCATATGGTCGCGCCAGTCTTCTGGATTGGCAGAGAAGCGTGAGCTGATGAATCCTCTGAAGCCGTGTAGATGGACGATATAAGCCTTGTCAGCTCCTTCTTTCAAGACGTAAGTTCCGTTGTTGTCCTGTGTCACGTCACCGATATAGAATACCTTGGTAAGTTTTTCGTGAGGGAAGAGCTTTACCTTATTAAATAGGTTTATTCTTGGAACGATTTGATAAATCTCTACTTTGGTGTTGGTGCCGGCCATACGAGTGATGACATTGTCATGTGATGCCAATGATACTGGCATTTTTATTCTGAGTTTGTCGAGGGTGTAGAGCATATTGTCAACCATGACAGGCTGTGCGTTGTATTTGTCGTTGACAGTCCAGCCTTTCTCTGTTCTTTTCAATAAGACCTGATTGCCGCTTTTGTCGGCGAAGAACATTTTTGTTATGGATGCTGTATCGCGTACTGTGAAGTCGTATGCCTCACCTCTCAATGTTGTAAGATATCTGTTGTTCCATAAGAGAAGGCATGCGATGACTATTAAAACTGATGTTATTACTATTGCAATACTATTCTTTTTCATATCTAATTATTTGGTGAATTTTCTTTTTCTTATTATTGCCAAAATAAATCCGAACACAACAACAACAGCACTAGGGACTACTACGTTAACGATTTGCCAAAGCAGGATGTTGCTGTTGATCTTATTCATGTCGAGGAGGCGTATCTTGAGTTCGCGTGAGCGTATTCCTATGAGGCCTTCTCCATCGACGAGGTAGCTGACGGCATTTTCGATGAAGTCTTTGTTGCCGTATGTGACTTGTGTATATTGGTCGAATCCGAGTGGGAGAGGATATCCTTTAGGGATGTGGAACTGGTTGCGTGTGATGTCGCCGTCTGCAACAACAATCATTGCTGTAGGTTCGCTGCTTGTTCTGAATCCTATCTCTTCCGATTCCATGATGGCGCTGCTCATTCTGTTGGCATAGAGTGACTCGAACTGTCCTTTCAGCAGATAAGCTACGTTCTGTCCCTTCTGTGAGAACATGCGTTTGTCTGGAGTCTGGCGTAACATGCTGAGTGAGATGAACACTGGGGCAGGTGATATTTTTGTATAATCTGATGTCTTTAACAATGGTATCTTCTGTACATCAGAATCAGAGATGACTGGGTCGATGGAGCTGACGAAATCGGCTTTGATAGGGTTGATGTTCTTTACTATATTGTTGTTAGACGCTGCATTTAAGAGAGGGAAGTAATACCATCTGAAATATTCTATCTGAGCCTGGCCTCCCATCTGGCCTGTTCTTAAAGCTATAGCAGCGCTGTTATAGTCGAGAAGAAGGTTCTTGTTGAGTCTTACTCCATATTTGAAAAACATGTCATCGAGGTTAAGGTTGAGAGTGTTGCCCATTGTTGACTCTGAGCTTTGGAGGCTGTCCATTGTAGCGAATACAGGGTCGATGAGCCACAGCACTTTTCCTCCTCTCATGATATATTGGTCGATGATGAATTTGTCTTTCTCAGAGAATGGCTTTGTTGGTTTTGCAATGATGATGGCATCGTAGTTAGAGTTGATTAAGATACTGCTGTCTTGAGTCTCTGTCCTTCTGTTTAAAGAAGTTATCTGTTCGTTGATAGCTACTCTCTTGACATTGTATTTCTTTGACAGACTTTGTGTGATGTCGTATACTTCATTCTCGTTAAGTTCGCCGTGACCTTCAATGAAGGCTACGCTAGGTTTCATGAACTGGGAAAGGTCTTTGATAGCAGATATGAATTTGAATTCCAGATTCTGTGCTGAGTTGTTCAAAGCTGCTTCTGAAGATTTGCCCAGTTGTGTGTCGAGCAAGTCGAGAGGCATTTCCTTGTTTTGGTAGCTAATCAGAGCACATGGCCAGATGACTATCTGTTGTGATCCTTCCTTGCTTTGTATGGCGAGTTCTGTAGGGTTGAGGCCGCTTTGGTACAAGAGCTTGTATGTCTCGTTTCTCTCAGCAGCGTCGTTGCTTTCTGATGGGTTGATGAAGTCGTAGTCGATGAATTTGCTGTAGGCGCGGAATTCGTCGAGCATTTCCTTTGTCTCTTTTCTTAATTTCTTGAAGCCTGCAGGGAACTCTCCTTCGAGGTATATTCTGAAGTATACGTAGTCGTCGAGGTTTCTTAAAATCTCTTTTGATGTGTCAGAGAGAGTATAGCGTTTCTCGCTGGTGAGGTCGAAACGTGTGTAAATGAATGAGCCTATGATATTGACAACAACAATGATTACCAATGTTATTGCGAATGCTATGAGCTGGTTTTTCTTTAGATTCTTACGTTCGTTATTCATCTTTACCTCCATTACCATTTACGGCTTGACAAGACCAATTTCGTCATTGACAAGAACAATACTATTAAACTTAAGAAATAAAGAATGTCGCGAGTGTCGATGACGCCGCGGCTTAATGAGCTATAGTGTGAAGACATTCCGAGATGCTGTATGAACAGATCAACGCTGCCGAACAATGCCATGGAATAAATCATATCGAAGCCGATATAGAGGAATCCGCACAAGAATACTGACAACAAGAATGCGAGGATCTGGTTGTTTGTTATCGAGCTGCAGAAAAGTCCTATTGATACGAATGCAGCGCTGAGAAAGAAGAGTCCGATGTATGAACCCCATATCCCGCCTGTGTCTACGTTGCCTACAGGAAGGCTGAGACGATATACCGAGAAGAAATAGATTAAAGTTGGTATCAATGCCAATATTACGAGCACTACGCCAGCAAGATATTTACCCCAGACAATCTGCCAGTCTGACAGAGGCTTGGTGAACAGCATCTCTATGGTGCCTGTTCTTTTCTCTTCGGCGAAGCTACGCATGGTGACAGCCGGCACGAGGAAAAGGAAAACCCATGGTGCAAGAATGAAGAGACTGTCGAGGTTGGCATAGCCGAAAGTCATAATGTTGAAGTCACTTTGGAAGACCCATAGAAACAGACCAGTGATGAGAAGAAATATCACCACCACCATGATTCCTATGAGGGAGTTCAAGAAGTTACTTATTTCTTTTTTGAATAAAGCGTACATATTTTTGAATATTGGTTTACAAAGATACGAAATTTTAAGTTAGGAGTTAAGAGTTAGGAGTTAGGAATTAATTCCCAATTTCCCATTCCCCATTTTAACTTTCAATTTTCAACTTTAAAAGCGTCCCAAGGCATGCCTGATGGTTTAGGAGCTTTTACCTCTATAGGTGTCTTCAATGTTGGATGTTCAAACTTGACTTTATATGCATGAAGGCTTATAGAAGCGTCAGGGTTTGAACGAGGAAAGCCATATTTCAGGTCTCCTTTGATAGGGCAGCCCATGTGTGCCAGCTGTGCTCTGATCTGATGATGACGTCCTGTGATGAGTTCTACCTCGAGAAGGTAGTAAGAGTCGGAGCATCCGATGACGCGATATCTGAGCTGAGCGAGTTTAGCACCTTTGGTGTTGGAACTTACTATATATGACTTGTTTTGGGATTCGTTTTTAATCATATAGTTAGAAAGTTCGTCGGCGTCTTTTGGAGGCTTGTTCTTTACGATGGCGAGATAAATCTTGCTGAACTCACGTTCTTTTATCTTCAATGTCATACGGCTTAAGGCCTTGCTGGTCTTTGCAAAGATGACAACGCCGCTGACTGGACGGTCGATGCGATGCACTAGTCCCGCGAAGACATTGCCAGGTTTGTTGTATGTCTCTTTGATATAAGATTTCACGTCATCGAGAAGACATACATCGCCGGTCTTGTCGCCTTGAACTATCTCAGAAGGCAATTTGTTTACGACAAGCAGATGGTTGTCTTCAAACAAAACTCTTTCTTCCAAAGGTCTTCTCATAGAATCAATATTGTTCGTTTTCGTTAGGGAAGTTGATGTCTTTAACATCGTTGATATAAGCCTGTACGGAGTTCTTGATGCCATCGTAGAGGTTGTTGTATCTTCTCAGGAAACGAGGAGAGAAGTCGTTGCTGATGCCGAGCATGTCGTGAAGCACGAGAACCTGTCCGTCGGTACCTGAGCCAGCGCCGATGCCGATAGTAGGTATTCTCAATGACTGTGTGACTTCTGTAGCGAGAGTCGCAGGGATTTTTTCCAATACTATGCTGAAACAGCCTTTTTCCTGTAAGAGAAGTGCATCTTCGCGCAGACGTTGTGCTTCTTCGTCTTCTTTTGCACGAACGATATATGTTCCGAATTTGTTGATGCTTTGTGGCATAAGGCCGAGGTGACCCATCACAGGAATGCCTGCACTTATGATACGTTCAACAGACTCAGCTATCTCGCGGCCGCCTTCCATCTTGACAGCATTGGCGCCAGATTCCTTCATGATACGAATTGCTGAGTTGAGAGCTTCTTTGGAATTGCCTTGATATGTACCGAATGGCAAGTCGACAACAACGAAAGAACGTTTGACGGCACGGCATACTGATGAAGCGTGGTAAATCATCTCGTTCAATGTGATAGGGAGAGTTGTCTTATAACCTGCCATCACGTTGGATGCACTGTCGCCAACCAAGATAATGTCAATGTTCGATTCGTCTAAAATCTTTGCCATCGAATAGTCGTATGCAGTAAGCATGGCAATCTTCTCACCTCTATTCTTCATGTTTTGAAGCACGTGAGTCGTTACTAAAGATACGTTATGTGATAAATACATTTCTTTTATTTTAAAAAAGCAAAAATATGCAAAAAAATAGTATCTTTGCCAATCTCAAATGTTTTTAATATGAAAAAAATTAATCTGCTTTTCCTCTTCTCGATGATAGTATGTTTAATCGTTTTTAACTCATGTAGCACTGATGTTGAAATCTATACAGAAGGTGATGAAACAACTATAGTATATGGATATTTGGATGTAGATGCAGATACTAATTATGTTAAAATTACCAAGTCTTTCGTAGGTGACGCCCTAACTAACGGCCCTATCTATCAAATGAGTAATTATGATTACAAACTGGATGTTAAACTTATCGGAAAATTCGCCGATATGCCAAATGTTGTCAGAACGGAAATCTTGGATACTTGTTCTATATATAAGCCATACGATCCGGACGCTATCTTCTATAGCGGAAGAAATCAGCTCATGTATTATACTACAAGGAAACTCAAGGAAAATGAAAAGTATGAGTTGGTGATAGAACTTAAAGATGGCAAAATTGTCAAATCGACAGTGGAGACCATCAACGGCAATAGAGTTTCAAAACCACGTCTGCAGATCAGTTTTGAATCAGATATATCAAATCAGATTCAATGGAAACCTAATAATTTATTTAAACATGCTGCTTATTATGAAGTCGTTGGTTACTTCCATTATGGACAGCTTAATCCAGGCGAGACCGACACCACTTATTATAAGATGAGATGGTATATGGGCTCAGGAACTGCTGAAGAATTGTGGAATAGCAGCGACTATAATATGTTTGTAAGTTACACTCCAAGTAATTTCTATAAACAGCTCGAGTCGGATAACAACTTTGTTAACAATAGCCCTGATTGGGTCCAACGTTTTGTAAAGGGATTCGAGATTGTTGTCACAGCTACGGGCGACGAATTGTACAATTATATATTGATACAAAACTCAACAGGTGCAATCCAGGACACTCCTGAGTATACCAATATAGAAAACGGCATGGGAATATTTTCTTCACGTTCACAATGCAGCCATACAGTCAAAGTTAGCGACCATACTATCAACACCCTGATTCGTGACTATCCACAATGGGGTTTTGTCAAGGTGTATAACTAAAATTATGTCGTTTTGTCATTAAAAAAATATTGATGTCAGATTGAATTTTGACATTATATATAAATAAGAAAAGAAAACCACTAAAGCAGTGGTTTTTTTTGTTTTTTATAACAAACATTGTGACATGAAAAAGCGTTTGGCATAATGATTGACAAAATGAGTGTCAGAAAATAAAAGAACAATAAATATAACAAAAAATAGGAGAAACAAATTATGTCAAAAATTATTGGTATTGACTTAGGTACAACAAACTCATGCGTTGCAGTTATGGAAGGTAACGAACCTGTAGTTATCCCTAACAGCGAAGGTCACCGCACAACCCCATCAGTGGTAGCATTTACAGACAACGGCGAACGTAAAGTCGGAGAACCAGCAAAACGTCAAGCTATCACCAACCCATTAAAGACTATCTACTCTATTAAACGTTTCATGGGTGAAACATACGACAAGATGGTAAACGAAATCGGCCGCGTACCTTACCAAGTCGTAAAAGGACCAAACAACACTCCACGTATTGACATTGACGGTAAATTATATACTCCACAAGAAATCTCAGCAATGGTACTTCAAAAGATGAAGAAAACTGCTGAAGACTATTTAGGACAAACAGTAACAGAAGCTGTCATCACAGTTCCAGCATATTTCAACGACGCTCAACGTCAAGCTACTAAAGAAGCTGGCGAAATAGCAGGTCTCACAGTACGCCGTATCATCAACGAACCAACAGCAGCAGCTTTGGCATACGGTCTCGACAAGAAGAAAAACGACGTTAAGGTAGCTGTATTCGACCTCGGTGGCGGTACATTCGATATCTCAATCCTCGAACTCGGCGACGGCGTTTTCGAAGTTAAATCAACAAACGGTGACACTCACCTCGGTGGCGACGACTTCGACGGCAAAATCATCAACTGGCTCGCAGAAGAATTCATGCGCGACGAAAACATGGACCTCAGAAAAGATCCTATGTCATTGCAACGTCTTAAAGAAGCTGCAGAAAAAGCTAAGATTGAGTTGTCATCATCAACAGAAACAGAAATCAACTTACCATATATCACAGCAACAGCAACAGGACCTAAACACTTGGTTCGCAAACTCACACGTGCTAAGTTTGAACAATTATGCGACGATTTGATCCGCGCTACTATCGAACCATGCCGCAAAGCTTTGGCTGACGCTAACATGACAGTAAACGACATCGACGATGTTATCTTGGTTGGTGGTTCAACACGTATCCCAGCTATCCAAAACATC
>JAFZDU010000098.1 GCA_017561025.1 Bacteroidales bacterium
CCATCGCCACTGGAATGGAACGAGGTGTAGCCAGCGACAAGGTACATCTCGATGCCCAAAGGTACAAGGCACAGGTTATTGCGGAGGAGGTGAAGGCGTTGGAACAGACATACAATGAAATGCAGTCAGCGAATGAGGAACTGGTCAAGAGCAATGACCTGTTGAAGAAGTCCGTTGAAGAACAAGAATCCACAATCGAAAAACAGAGGTCTGAAATATCGGAACTTCGTACGCAGTATGATCGAGTGTCAGAAATGGTAACCAACACATACCTCGACACAAAAGAACAAGCGACAGTCACCCTCAAGGAATATGACAAGGTATCCGGATATGCCGACGAGCCGTTGAAGAAAGATGCGGAAGAACTACGCCGTGATACGCTTCGGGATGATTCGAAGGTGTTGGCACAAAGGGATGTCCCTGCTATATATCGAATGCTGTCAAAACTGGAGGGCTCGCTGTCGAAGGTCATCATCGGTCTGTCTGCATTGCTCGATCGCATCAAGGATGAAGTTCATCTGCAAAAGGTTGAGCTCGGAAAGATAGAACTACAGAAGTCCGTCAAATCCGCAGCTAAGACCGTTTTCGACAGAGTGACGGATGGATTGGGTATATCTCCGAAAGTGCGAGGTCTTTCCAAGGCGCTGGAGGATAGTCAGGCGCAGATGAAGGATCAGACCGACTCCTATCGTGAAGCTCTTACCGCTAAAGACCGTATGATCGCAGATCTCGGCAGCGAAAAGGAAAAGATTAAAGAAGAAATCCGTTGCCTGTCAGCCAACGGAATCAGACTTGAAAGGGAGAACCAGGATCTCCGATCCAACAACGCCTCTCTCCGTACGACCGTCAGCGACAGTAATCTTCGCCTGAGAAATGTCCTGTTATTCATCTTCAAACACTTCCAACCAGAACTCGTGGAAAAACTCGTCCGGATAGGTCTTAAAGACATCGTCGGCAAATCCAACTGGGAAAGAGCCCGGGAAGATCACGAAAGAAGCCACCGGCAAGAAATCTGGAGGGGACCGAAATTGTAGAGAACGCAGAATGAAAACGTTGAATAATAGTTTCTTTTTGCTATTTTTGCTGTCGGGTAGGATATTACTATCCAAGACATATGATTATAAAAGAAGCGTTATGCTTATCTTGTAGTTTGGAAACCTGAGAAATTTCTGATATGTGTACAAGGATGGCATGATGGTTCTCACGTTTAGCGTGGGCTGCCATTACTATGTCTGTACACAGGGTTTTCTCAGGACCTCCGAACTGAATATAGTATAGCAGTTCCACATTTCTTATATATGTGTTAGAGGCCTTGGGTGGAACTGGGGCTATTTGTTTGATAAGTTCAAGATTATGAAAAAGTTATTGGTCATTTGTGGACTTCTAATGTCTATGGGACTTTGGGCTCAAGTAATTCCAGACAAATTTGCTTTGCAAGTAGATGGAACAATGGTAGCTAACGATAAGAGTTATATCGTTGTAGAATTTCCAGGTAAAACAAAATCTGAACTATATTCAGATATTTTGGTGTCCTCATCTGCAATGTATGTGTCACCGAAGGATGTTCTGTCTGTTGTAGAGAATGAGTCTATTACAATTAATGGGTATGCTAAAGAGTGTTTACATTATGGTATGAATATCGTCTCTGTAAATTACTCTATTACGATATTGTTTAAGGACGGCAAAATTCGTATTAATTCGCCGCAAGTTGTGAGCATTCGTTTTGATAGTGGAAAAATCACTACAAACTTCACAGGATGGCTGAATACTCAGAACTTCTTCGTTCAAGGTGTTGTGAATTCTAAACCGAATAAGAAAAAAGTCATTGATGAATACAATGATAAGATGAACTCTTTAATATACAATATCTTGAACTATAAGGCGGTAGAGGAAGATTGGTAACCTTGGCTACAATATCATATGTTTTATATAGGGTTGTATGAGGAGTGATAAAGACTCCTGATACAACCCTATAGTTTTAGGTCAGATGGGTTTATGATTCTTTAAATAAAATGAATTTCTTAAATTTGTTGGACTAATAGTTCTGATATGTATAATAGTGGGAAATATCTGGATATAAATGAAATCAAAAGCATTTTACCGAATTCATTCCTTCCGTTAGAACAAGTTCATAGAAAATTGATTTTTAGGACAGCACAAGGTTTCATGGCTATCACCAACTCTCGTATATATAATGAATATAGTGGTGAACATTTGTGGAGTAGTGCGTTTCTTGACTTTTTCAGAAAATATGGGGTGAAGTATATCTGTCAAACAGTTGGTAAAAGAGGTTTATTGTTGATTCCTATGGAGATTCTCTCTCAATACACTGATTATGCTAACTCCAAACTCTATAAAGGTGAACTGCGCTATTTCTTGAGAATAAGAATAGATGATGATAAGTATATACTCCACTCTAAAGATTATGAGTTAGATCTAACAGAATTTTTTAAACCGATGGAGGATGACTCGTATATTGACATCATCAATCAGCAAGATCATAATAAGATAATGGAGGCAGCACGTTCATTTAAGGATTTTGAAGAACAATATGTGATGGCTCATTCTTATAAAGTTCGCCATGAAAGTAGATGTCAAAAAGAACGAATCGCTACTATAGAAAATCATACATGTCAGATATGTGGATTCTACCAGCCATATACAAACTCGGCTGGTAAACAGCGTTGGATTATTGAGGTCGATCACATCCTGCCAAAGTCAGAAGGAGGAGGTGAGACCATAGATAATCTTTTAGTTCTATGCCCCAATTGCCATGCGAAGAAAACAGCAGGAATCATAGACGTTAATAGTGATTATTCTTATACGGAAAATGGAGTAAAAAAGGTACTATTGCTAGATAATCACTTGAAGGTTTGAAGCAGTATGCTAGTGCCATGTTCTTTGCGTTGAGTTTGTGCCATATTTCATCTAGTCCAATTGATTTGGTAGGTGTTCCTCAATATGTTTAAAATATCCTTTTACCTGCGAAATATGACTTTTGTTGGTTTTGCGTAATAAAATACATACTATAATGCCCAGTAAGTATCCGATCAAGCTTATTCCCTTGCAGCTGGCCGGGACTAAGAGCA
>JAFZDU010000099.1 GCA_017561025.1 Bacteroidales bacterium
AAACGCTGTCCGTTTATGCACTCATGCAGACTTGGAATAGTGAAAGCAAAAGCCAATCTTTGATAAAACTGTGTTTTCTCTGATTCAAGGAGTTCGCTTGACCGTTTATTTAATGCTGATGGAATGCGACCCCGTACGATATGAGAGACACGGATTTCTGGATTGTTGATAGTCTCCCCTGCAAAGACATTGCAAGCAGCGTCATGCACTGTACTGATAAAATCTTGATGGGAGATTGTCAGTTCTTGGTTAGCCCATGTAGGCACAACACATTGCTCTGTAAGTTCTTCAATAGTGATTGCATTTGTGTTAGCTTCAAGAAAGTTCACGCTTGTTGGATTTAAAACTAATTCGTTCATGATTGTAAATATTTGAATGTTAAACAATAAATTGATTCGTGTAAACTCATCTAGCCTTATATTACCTGCTAGTTTTATATTTACTGAAATTCATACTACGTTTATAACTTGCTACTTTCTGAAAGAATGCTTTTTACTAGTTTCTTACAGGGAGGGGAAAATGATATATGCACCAGATTTAGCAACACTCTATAATATATGGAGGGGGATTTTTTAGCTAAAAGTAAAGTTGTTATATTTATTAAAGGTGTACTTTTTAAAGGTGATAGCTAATGATGTAAAAAAATCAGTTAGTGCTAAATATTCTGAAATTATAACGGATTTGTGGTGTGGCTTTGATATAGGATTTTATAGAGGACATTGGCATGAACTCAATAGAAAACATCTTTAATAAAAAAGTTGGATTCTGCTCAGTATTAGAGCGTCTTCCAACTTTTATTTAAAATTTTGTACGGTATTATTTTTCAATTTTTTTCTCCTATATGGTCACGCTTCAAAAATCTACCATTGGAAACTTAAACACATTAAGTCTGAATGATGGTGATTCCATAGAGTTTGATTCGCTACATTCATAGTAATCACGAATGGTATTCTGTGATGCCTTGTATTTTATGCCATTCTCTTGAAAGATTATTTGTAATTGCTGTTGAATCTCCTTTTTAGGCATGTAAACTCCAGTCTGAAATTCATCAAAAATATCTTTTAAAACATTTTTAGAGAATCGTAGTTTATTAGCTTGCACAGTGTCAAACTCTTTAACCTTTCTGTCAATTAAAGACTTTTTGTATTCTGCTGTAATGATAGCGTCCTTACCTATCTTCTCATAGGCTTCCAAAATATATTTGCCCTCAACCTGTAATCTGAAATAGTTAAGGTGCTGTACCTTTTCTTCATAGGATATTTTTTCGCTTTCAAAATATTGTTCAATTTTGATAATGAGACTGAGTATTTGTTTGCGCTGGTCAATCTGTGATTTGGTGTTGCTAAGCCTTTCCAAATCATCCTCGCCAACACATTCAAGGACATTATGAAATGTAACATTAAAAAAGCCTGCGTCAAGATATGCTTGGTATAACGCTTCCGCTGATTTGTAATAGCCATGTACTCTTGCTTCATTACGCAGATTATCTACAGAGAACGGATTTACCTCACCACGTTCATCTATTAAATCTTGATATTTCAGTTTCTTTATATCTTCAAGGATAGCTTTCTTTCTTATCTCATCAGTCTCATTGTCGTAAGCTCCTTTAAGCATATTATAATTGGCAATAAATTGTCTAACTCTATCGTTGACTTCATCTTCGCTATATGTGCTGATGTCTGGGTTTACTGTAGATATATGTGTAAGTGAATTATAGGTAATATCATCGTTGCCTTTTTTGCGGAATCTGCCTTGTATCTGTATGGCTTCTGTAAAAGGGTCAATTATAGTCCAGTTGGCAGTACGCAAGTCTGTAAGCATAACAATATCTGGTTTATGTTTGCCAAGGCGAATATCCAGAGCAGAATAAAAGCGACAAGTGAAGAAGTTGTATTTAGCTAAAGGATAGTCAATGTTGGAGTATGCTTGAAGGATTCCTCGTTTGTTTAACTTGTTTACACTGTCTTCTGAACAGAAAATCTTGTAATCAACAATGCCTAAATTGTTAATCAAATCATTGATTCCATCTGTGACATTGAAGAAAATGCAGATGTGTTTGCTGTCTCTCAGATTATCCAACACTATGCGCAAGCGTTTGTAATAGCTGTTGGTTACTATCAGCGTCAAATCCTTTTTATAGTTAAAGTTGGGATTGATGTTTATCATCTGAAAGTTTTGCTTTACAAATTCTGGATGTGACATAGGCAAAGGTGTGGCAGAGACAAAGGCTTTCTGTTCAAACTTGAAAAAGTCATATATTGGCTGGCTTATCTTTCTGCGGTAGTCTATATCCTGTGTGATTTTTTCACACTCATCAAACAGACAAAAGAATATCTTGAAAATGTCAATGTTCAGTTCCACAGCCGCTTTTCTTATCTTATGAAAGCTCTCTGGAGTAGTGATAATCTTCTTGTATTCAATATCCATTTGAAGGTATCTTTTCAAGTTGTACGGAGTGCATTTTGCATAGACGGCTTCCAAGTTGTCGTTGTTATCCAGTTTGCCAAGTATCACTGGAACATTAGGTTCAATTATAATGGAAGAACGCTTGCTGTGGATCTCGCTATGCGTTGCGCCAAGACCTGTCAGCTTCTTATTTAATATGCAGTTGCTAGGTATCATTGAGTGACCAATGCGCTTCAATGCGTCAAGTAGCCATTCTCCTTTTTCTAATAATGCTTCAACTATTCTCATAATAATAAATGTTAGTAATTAAATGATTTTGGCAATAACCGTAGCTTGGTAGAATTTCTGAAAAAATTGCTCTTATATAGGCAGATGTCAAAAATCTACCAAACCAAAGTTATGGGGAAAAGAAGCCCATTTTGAGCATGGGCTTCTGGTTAGGTTAAGCTACTTGCTTATCCTGATTGCGTTTTTCCAATTCCTTTATCCACAATATTAGTGTGGTTACTATGCAAGTCTCCTTATGACCGCACTCCATAAGCTTTGCTTTTTCCACCTCGTTTGCAGGGATGGTATCAAGAGCATTGAGGATTTGTTCAAGGCTGTAACCTTCTGACTTTGCTACGTAGTTGATAGCACGGATTGCATATCTCTTTTTGGCTTCATTCACGCCAAATGTCAAGCAGACTTTTTGGTGAAGCAATGTTGCTTCTTCAAGAGTTCTGCCTAAGCTACACATATCTTTAGGTCTGTAGCCTGTTGTCATCATGGCTGTTGTTGAACCTTTAAGATTTACGTCAAGGTAATGTTGCGCTGTACTTGCAGGCATATTTGTGGCTATAGCCAAATCGTAGATAGCGTTGCAAACCTCATCGTTTGTTGCAAGAGCCGCAATGCCAATCTTTTCTTTTGAGGTCAAACCTCTGCTAAAAAGGTTACTTGTACCAGTAGTCTCTGCAAATTCTTGCACGTTATTAAACTTGTGAACTTTGACTGCTTTTAGAATATTATCTATTCTAAATCTGTAGAATGTGTCTGCTGTTTCAATAGGAACGTAAACATTTGGTGTTCCTGCTGGGATTACGTTGTTGTCGTAATCCTTTAATTCAATGCCTGCCTGATAAAAGATTTCTGGCTCAGCAACGTGAAAAATCACGTCTAACATTTTTGTTTTATCAATTAACTCCAGTTGCTTCATTTGAGAGTTTTTCAGAGTTTCCATGCTGTACTTGTGAGATGCTAGGATAATCTCTTTTTCTTCGCCTTTGATTTTAGCTTTCACAGTTCTGAACTGTGGTTCTTGTTCAGCCATTGGCTGTTCGTTAATTTTTTTTGTTTCTTCCATAATTACATTTTTTTTAAATTCAACATCATTTTTTTGTTCTTCTTTCTTGGTTTCTACCTTGATTTGGTTCTCTCTTGCGTTTTGGCTCGCCAGCTCATTTTGATATGTCATCTTGTTGTCTTTTAAGTTGTGGTCTCTAACCATTCCCGTGAGACCATCGGGGTCATCCGCTTCAGCGTGCACTTTCTGAGCGTCTGACGCAAAGGGCAGTGCGAAAAACAGACCAAGTGAATTAAGTAAATTTTATGTCATTTCCTTTGCTTGATAAGTTGATGAGTAACAGTAAAAACTATGTATTATGGATATAAAAAAATATGCCCCAAAAGAAATGACTAAAAAAAGCGTCATATCCTTTGTGGCATATTTATGTGACACAAGAACGTATTATGTCTATGTTATGTCAGTTCCCTTTATGTGTTTCGCTACAGGTGTCAGCTTGCTTTTTAAGAAACCTGCAACAGTTGATTGAAGGTTGTTGAGGTCAGATAAAGCGTCACCTTTCTTCACTCTTCCTATTATAATAAGGTATTCCAGCAAGAACTCAGATTGCTCAACAGTTGCTTTGTTATCTGACTTTAAAAAATGTGTGATGTAATTGTATGTGCCGTTAATGATGTAGTTGAGGTATGGATCACTGCTTTTTCTACCTCTATCATTTGAATATTTTTTCAGAAGTTCTTTTTCCGCTTTTTCCACGGTAATGTCTCCAAGCATTGACTTGACAAATCCGTTTAGCATATCAGAAAGCCATCCATCATGATTGCGGATTGTATGAGGAGAGTCAGTTTTATAGTGAATTTTTATAGGGGTATCGTGTTCGTGTTGTGGTTTATTTAATGCAATAAATAATTTTAACAGGTCTGGGTGAAGCTTATTTTTATTTGCGACGTAACGGTCAATTGTGTTATCAAGGTATAAATTATTTAAGTTGCAGTTGAAAATGGAAGACATGAAGACCAAGATGAATTTGGCTTCTTCCTGTTTGTTTTCATCTTTAATATATTGGTTGCATAAATTTCTGATTGACTCTGCTTGTTCTTCAAAATTATCAGTCGTGCGTATTTCTACATTATCATCAATGCAGAGAGCGTATTCTAAAAAAAACGGTAGCCCTTTTTTATTTATGCATTGCTCCTTTATCTTTTCATCAAATTGTCTTTCTTCATTTATGAGAGGGCTAATGCTTTCTAACAGTTCACCTGCAATTTCAAATTTGTCAAAGCCATAACAATCTTTTAATATCTGCAAGTGTGATTTTATTTGTGGTTTGTGAAATAATGCCATATCATTATAATTTGCTTCAAAGGTACAAAAAAACTCCGCCTGTTATAAGCAAGCGGAGTTGATATTTTAATTAAAGCAGATTCTTCATAGCTTCATCCATTTGGTCATTATCAAAATTATCTAGATAAATCTGTGTGGTTGCCAAATCAGAATGTCCCAATGCTTCACTAATGAGTGCAATGTTAACTCCAGACTTTTTAAGAACACTTGCGAATGAATGTCGTGCCACATAGGTTGTAATGTTTGTATCAATGCCAAGTCGTTTGCCAAGAACCTTTAAATTAGCATTAACTTTAGCTCGCATTTTATGTATTCTGTTTTGTTTCTGCAAAGCTGTCTTGTGTTTACTACTATTAAGTATCGGGAAAATGTAGCCCATGCTTTCCACTTCATATTTCTGAATTATCTTCATAGCTTCGTATGGTATGCCAATCTTTATTTTTTTATGCGTCTTTTGGCGGATGTATTCCAATCTACCATTAACTATATTGTCTTTAGTTAGATTAGCTATGTCAGTAAAGTTAATGCCACCACAAAGATAACTGAACATGA
Source organism: Bacteroidales bacterium (assembly GCA_017561025.1). Classification (GTDB taxonomy): domain Bacteria; phylum Bacteroidota; class Bacteroidia; order Bacteroidales; family F082; genus Limimorpha. The sequence continues at coordinate 5,588 of JAFZDU010000099.1, forward strand.
ATATATCCTTACTTAATTGAACGTACTGATTATGTCCTATCGGTTGGTCATCGTTCATAAATTTCAAAATATCTGCTTTTGATATAGCTCTCTTTTGAGTTGAAACATCAAATTTACTCAATCTGTATTCATCGAACGGATAGTTAGACTGTTGAGCGCATTTTTCTTTTATCGCTTTATTATATGCACTACGGAGAGTACGAAACATCAAACTGATGGTTGTTTCTTTATTACCTCTTGAACGTAACCAACACTCGTACCGCTCCAACCAAGCGACATCTATTATTCCAAATGGTATATCCAAATTGTTATTAGTGAAATGCATTAAAGAGCTGTACGAATTGAGATAGACCAAACGATTACCGCATTTATTTTCCACTTCACATTGCAATATAATTTTCTGATAAAAACCACCTATAGAAGTAGGTCTATGTTTCTTCGTTGCTAATAATGTTGTAGCTGTAAATGCTTTTTGCTCTGCTCGCATATCAAGCATTTTCTTTTGAACCTCAACTTTTTTATCTAAAATGATTTTCTGGATTTGTTCATAATTAGGACATTGAGGTTTTAGCTCATTTTTCTTAAAATTCCAATGCTTAGGGTTCACAGAAATGCCCAAACTTTGATATTTGGTTTTTCTTTCTTTTGTAACACGAAGCATTAAAGGATTTTCACCATTTGCTAATGTTTTCCACTTGTAGCAAATCACTGTAACTGTTGCACTTACCATAACTTTTTCGGTTGAAACATTGGTTGAAATCCTGGTTGAAACATTTACGTTTAAACTGACATTTTTCCACCGTACAACAGGCATTTTTAGGTGTTTTTTAGACATTTTCACCATCCATGGTCTCCATTTCACCACCGCAACATCTCGTTTTTGATGTTGGTTGAAACATCGGTTGAGACCTCGGTTGAAACAAATGGGCAAAAACCACCATTTCAACCATGATTTTATGCAAATAAAAAAAGGAGTCACATTTCTGTAACTCCTTGGTTTTCTGTGTCGGGGTACCAGGATTCGAACCTGGGACCCCCTGCTCCCAAAGCAGGTGCGCTAGCCGGACTGCGCTATGCCCCGATTCAAAACCACTTCACTTTTTTTATTTGTCGGGGTAGCAGGATTCGAACCTGCGACCCCCTGCTCCCAAAGCAGGTGCGCTAGCCGGACTGCGCTATGCCCCGATAAACTCGGCGGAGAAGGGGGGATTCGAACCCCCGGTAGCCTTTGGGGCTACGACAGTTTAGCAAACTGTTGGTTTCAGCCACTCACCCACCTCTCCGTGTTCCGTGGTTTTGCGAGTGCAAAGGTACATCTTTTTTTTATATCTCCAACATTTTTTCAAAAAAAATTATTTTTTTTTATTTTTTCCTTTCATGTCAAGAAATAAATAACTTTGGGCATAAATAATCACATTATGAAAAAATACATTTTATTATTTACCATTTCATTTATAACTATCTTATTATCAAACTCTTGTTCAACACATAAAGATAGTTCAACAAGCTATAACATCTCCCCAAAACCAAGCAATGTTATATTAATGATTGGTGACGGAATGAGTACACCACAGGTGTATGCAGCCATACTAACATCAGAAAACGCCACCTCTTTTGAGCGTTTTCCTATCACAGGACTGGCAAAAACATACTCAAAATCTCACAAAATTACCGATTCTGCCGCTGGAGGCACAGCAATTGCTACTGGACATAAGACAAACAACGGCATGATTGGAATGGATTCCGACAGCATTCCTGTACCAAGCATACTGGAAATTCTTTCTGAAAAAGGCATGAAAACTGGCGTTGTCGCGACTTCATACATCACTCACGCAACACCAGCATCGTTTGTGGCAAAAAATATCAACAGAAACAACTATGAAGAAATCGCCATGGACTTTGCCAAAAGCGATAAAGTTAATTTATTAATAGGTGGTGGAAGAAAGCATTTCACAGAAAGAAAAGACGGAACCAACCTCATCGAGCAAATGGTTTCAGAAGGATGGAATTATTATGACACATTAACTAATATTAATGAAAATGATAAAATAATGATTCTCGCTTCCGATGGTCATCTTCCATCCTGCCCTTCACGTGGCAATTTTCTCCCAGACGCATCTGTTCTTGCATTGGAAAAACTCAACAAAAGCGAAAAAGGTTTCTTCTTAATGATAGAAGGTTCTCAAATTGACTTTGCAGCACACAACAACGACTCAACTTATTTGGTAGACGAAATGCATGATTTCGATAATACTATTAATAAAGTGCTTGATTTTGCCGAAAAAGATGGAAACACATTGGTCATTGTAACAGCAGATCATGAAACCGGAGGACTCACCATGATTGATCCCAACGGACGCTACACAGAAACATATTTCAGATTTTCTACTGGCAGCCACTCCCCTCTTCTTGTTCCAGTCTTTGCTTTCGGACCTGGTTCTGAGAACTTTAGCGGTATAATGGAAAATACAGATATTATAAAAACCATATTAAAAATCATGGAATAGTATCCTAACAATATGATAATCAACACAAGGGAGCATAGCTCCCTTTTTTTTATTTAAAATACAATATTATATTGATAAAATATTTAAATTTGTGCTGCAATTATTTTTAACCAAACTATTTTAAAAGCATTTTTTATGAAGATTTTTGTAGCTAATTTAGGATTTAACACAAGAGCAGAAGATTTGACAGCTCTTTTTAGCAAATTTGGCAAGGTGGATTCTGCAAAAGTTATCATGGACAGAGACACCAATCGTTCGAAATGTTATGGTTTTGTTGAGATGCCAAACGACTCTGAAGCCTACGTTGCAGTAGTAGAATTGAACGAGGCTATATTCCAAGGAAGCACATTAAATGTTAAAAAATCCAAACCACAGCAAGTAATTTATTATATTTAAACATTCTTACTTATTGATTTATAACATGATAAATTATTTTTAAAAAAAATATCATTTTTTGTTTGCATTTAAATAAAAATTTGTATCTTTGCAATCGCAAAAGCGATGGTTCGGTAGCTCAGCTGGATAGAGCAACAGCCTTCTAAGCTGTGGGTCTTGGGTTCGAATCCCAACCGGATCACAAACTAAAACGAGACTGGCTTAATCAAGTCAGTCTCTTTGTTTTAGGAGTTTTGAAATTTGAAAAAGTAAAAAAAAACTCCGGCATAAATCCGGCAAATTAATTCATTCATTTTTGTGAAGTCGTGGTTTCCACTTCTTCCAAAAAAAAAATGCCTAAAAGAAAAAATTCCACTCCTCAGCAGCGAATAGAAAAGAACGCTTTGGTAGATTTCATACCAGCAGTCTTCAAATGCACAAAATCAGAAGGTTATATGGTAGAATACCACTACCGTGATAAGATTACCGACAAACTGATACGTAAAAGATTCTATCTTAACCGCGTCGTGAAGTCTTACCAAAAGAAAAGCGACGGCGTGATCCATGCGCGGAGAATCGTCCACGAACTTAACGAAAAACTGAAAAACGGATGGACTCCGACTTTCGAGACCGAAGACCAACGTCTCTACACCCCTATCCTACAGCTTCGCGAAATCTATCTCAACGACAAGCGACGTGATGTCCGTGAAGCAACGATGCACTCCTACAGCTCAATCACCAAGATGTTCAACGAATGGATCGAGGACACGAACCGTACAGGCAAGGTAACAGGCAACTTCCTCCGCTTCGATGCGGTGTGCTATATGGATTACATCCTGGAGAAAGGCACATCCAACAGAACGTATAACAACACTTTGAAAATGATGCGCGCGCTGTTTTCCTGGGCGATAGAACGCTGCTACTGCAAGGAAAACCCATTCGCGAACATCAAGACGAAGACAAAGGAAGCGAAGAAACGTATCATAATAGACGAAAAGCACAGGAAAAAGATCGCCGAATATTTCTCCGTCGAAGATCCGCAAATGCTTATCGTGTGTAAGCTAGTATATAATTCAGCTATGAGACCGAAAGAGATTGCCAATCTAAAGATTGAAGACCTACGCCTGGAACGCCGTTATATAGTCGTGCGCGACACCAACGCCAAGAACAAGAAGGCGCGTTGCGCCACCATCACAGCCGACGTGATAGAATATCTGAAGCGTTTCGAGGAATATCCGGGCGAATTCTATCTTTTCGGAATGAACAAGAACCTGAAGCCGTCCGACAGACGCTGCGCCATTTCCGCTTTCGCCAAACGCTGGGATAAAATGAGATCGTTGCTGAAGCTTCCGCAAGAGATGCAGCTCTACAGTTTAAGAGATACCGGAATGATTGACTTATTGCACGCTGGCGTTGATGAATTGAGTGTGCAACACCATTTCGACCATAGCGACTTGTCAATCCAGGCGATTTATACAAACCACTACGACCCTAATTTGAATGAAAGGATCTTTATGAATGCCCCGAAATTCTGATAAATAAAAAAAAGACCGCCGAAGCGGTCTTTTGTATTTTAGCAGTCGAACAGTTTGTTCCAGCAACTGTCCGGAGGTGATGCGAGAACACCGCCACGAATGGCGTTGACCATCTTGCCAGTAAGGGCTTTGGTCTTGACGCTGCCGTCTTTCTTCACGACTATATGTGTGCCGTTGGCAGCTTTGAAGACTTTGCCGTTTGCCTTGATGCCGTCAAAGCCGTAATGTTCGGCACCTGGTGCCACATCCAAAAGAGGTTCGCAAGCGTCTTCCGGCTTCGCCTTGACGGCCTCTTCGCTTTCGTTGTTAACTTTGGCTTTTGATGTATAGGCTAATACGAACAATAACGCAAATGCGACCACTGTAGCGACCGCCCAGCTTCCTTTGATGTTCTTGCAGAAGAGCAAGACCACAAACAACGCCATACATGCGTCCATTCCGTAATAATAATTCAGTTTCTTCATATTTTTATTTCATTTTAATTTGATGCAAATATAACTATTTAACACTTCTTTTATTTCATCAATCTTTCAAAAAACATTTTCAAGAAGCACAGTCCGACGAAACCGATGATACAGGCGAAGAGTACGTCTCGCCATTTCTCGCGTGGTTCTTCTATGACGATCTTGTCGACAGGCACTTCTGTTCTGAGATTGACATCAACATCATCTGGGAAGTAATCTATTTTGAAACCTCGCGCTGGAAGATTCGTTATGATGAACTTTCCATGGTCGGTTCTTACCACCGTTGTGTCCGAAATTGTGTCCGGATTGAACTCAAAACTGTCCTGTTCCGGTGTGATCACAAATGTAGTGTCGATTTTCACTGTGTCTTTAAGGACTAATTCCTGATGGTTTTCTACGATGTTATATATGCGTTTTTCGGCGCGCCTGGTGCTGTTGCAGGAGACGAGACCGAGGAAAATAATTGTAAGGAATAATATTTTTCTCATGGTTTTGTTAACAAATTATTTTCTTGATTTTTCTATTATTTCCAACGCTTCTTTCAGCGTGTCGATGTTGTCGTATTTCCTCAGTTTCTCGGCGATGTCAAGGACTGTTTCCGGAACATGAGCCGCGGGATTCTTGGCCTTGGCGTGGTTCTCTAAGACTGACTTTCCTTCTATAAGTATCACGCCCAGCGTGCAGAGTATGCAGCAATATGGTATTGCATACCACGGAAAGCACAGTCCTAAGATGTCTATGAAGATGCCGAAGAACACGACCGTCAAATAGCTTATCACCTTATTGACCGTCCTTCTGAGAATATGACTCTGAACTTTCTCCTTGCATTTCTTTGCCGCCTGTACGCCGGTGAACAGGTCTATCACGACCGAGAACAGCACCAGGATGAAGCATAGGAACATTATCATGATCCCGTGCCCGATGTCTTGTGTTATGTTTAAGTGTAAATCCATAGCATTACCATTCTATCCATTCTCCAGTGTTATATTCATAAATATCTACCGGAATTCCTTCTATACGCTGATAAAATTCTTCAACGGTAGCTGGTTCATTGCCTTCACCGAACATAAGAGTCAGGTCCCAATATTTTACCCGGTATTTGAGATTTTTAAAAACGTCGCCAGCCTTGTAGTTGACAAGAGGGTAAAAGTAACTTATTTCGTTTCTTAACAGAAATTCTTTTTTCTGAACGCCATATTTTGCGTATATCAGCTCATTGCCTACACTGATGACGGAAGCGTTGCCCGAGAACTCTCCGCCAACAATCTCGATGAAGCCATAATATATATGACCCTGCACGCCCCATGTAAGCACGGCACCTTGTGAAGGCGTGTTGTATATTGTGACATTTTCTGAGCTTTGTCCGTTGAGAACCATGACATCATTAGCCGCATCATACGTCTGCGTCAATGTGGCGTTCTCACGGATTACACCACACTGAACGCCCTGGTTCCAGAACACACTCTTCTTTTGGTAGGCTGCCATCACCATTTTTTTAAAATAACTGCTCATGACTTTTATTTTATGGAGTTGGTGTGTTGGTTATAGTATTTGGAACATTAGGGTCGTAGCCAAAGGCAATAGGGAATCTTGCACAAAACATATTATTTGCAAGTGTACGATAGGCCATGAATCTATAAAACTCATCCGTATCGGTCACCTTGTTTTTCTCAATTGCAATATCATCACCAAAGGCATCGGTACACTCTATCCACTCGATTATCTTATGACCATTCTCGTAATGGACATCGTAAACCATGCCGGTATGAGTGATATTTCTCCAGGCAGCATTGTTAAAACCATTAACATTAGTCGCCAATGTATTGTCGCCCGAGAAAAACACATCCCCGACATCAAGATCAGCAAAAGATATCTCACATCCCATTTCATACAGCTCTCTCGCCATATCATTGGCATTATTCAGATTGTTGAACGTCTGGCCATACAATGTACCACTACCATCATAGTAAGTATTAAGCGAGAACGATGCTTCATCTGAACCTGCTTTTGTACGTTTGAATCCGTAATACCCAATTGTATTTCCATTGCCATCTTTTTTCGCCAGGCCGTATAAAAGCTGTCTGTACAAGAATTTAAAGTAATAACCGAATCCTGATACGGCTGTTTTGGTAATATTGGGCGAATATGTATTATTGTTTTTACCTAAAAAATCTCTAATGCTTCGACCCATCATTATATTTTGGACAAACGTAGCACAGCACAACTTGAACTTGCCTTTTGAAGCATCGTAGCAGCTGCCATTAGAATATGTGTTTCTATTATGATAATATTCATAGAAAAACACGTCTCTATTGTTATACCAATCGTCCATCAATGCCTTGACTTCAGCCTTTTGGCCGTCTGTCAATTTTGGCACGCCAACAACAGTTTGTGTTCCACTACTGCCTCCGCTAATATTCACAGGAGGATACAGAAACATTCCAGAGCCTGTATTGACAAAGAAAACTTCTTCCTTTTTCTCGAACAAGCCCGCTGCTTCATCTTCCGTGCGAAGCATCGGCACATAATGCTTTATAAGCTCGCCGTTTTGGTTATACACCTTAAAAGACTTAACCTTGACATACGACTTTGTACCCAGAACATACAACGACATGTTATTAGTCCACGATTTAAATGTCGGAGCAAGTAAATTTGTTCCATTTACACTGAATTCCGTTTTGCTTAATCTGATAGTGCCTTTCATAAAAACACTTTCATCCAGCTCGCCTGTTTCCTGAGATGTCGTATTGCCCCAACGGATATAGAACTTAAGTCTGTTTCCGTATGTTCCGACTCTCACACTAGAAGCAGAACCATTATACCCCATAAACAGCACCTTGTCGCTATTAACATCCAATGCCGATTGCGGTATCTCATACTCGAATACCAATGTGTCGTTTTCCTGGATGATATACCCTGTGTTGATATTCTGCGTGCCTGTATTCTGAATATATTCTAATTCGATATATTCCGGAATCTCTTCGACCGATGTTCCACCGCCTCCTCCAACGATTTCAATGTTACCTTTACCAAGTATTGACTGTCCATTGATAGTCTTGATATTGGTACCGCTGACAAGATTCTCCTGTTTTTCAGCCAACGCTGCTTCATTTAATGCTATCTGTTCATCCATAGCATTAAGCTGAGACGCTTTCAGCACATCACCTGATTTGAAATTTTGTTTAGTGTATCCCATATTATGCCAATTTAGCGTTGTTTAATCGTGCGTTATCCAGTATAGCGACAGGCAATGGAATTATTTCCGTATCATCCGCCAGCTGACTCATCATTATCAACTTTTTAAAACAGATCATTCCACACCTCCATATACTTCGTTATATGCAGTCTGCTTGCAGCTCTCGACGAAGTCATTGTATTCATTGAACTCCTCAGGCTTGCTGTCTCTCTGTCTCAAAAGAGCTATCTCGTCATCTGTAGAATATCGCTGGCGGATAAGAACGATTATTCTCTCTTTGTAAAGCTCTTCAGCTGAAGGCTCGACAACTTCCGGTTCATAAGGCATCCATCCGGCTGCCAGTATCATATCTTCAGAAGGATTGAAGACGTCGTACATTTCGCCGTCAATTTCCTCCTTCAAGACTATCGTCTTGCGGCTTTTAATAATTCCATCTTTTATGTAAAGTTCCATGCTAAGCCTCCATTTCTAAATACATTCCGATTGTTCTTTTCTCATTTTCGACCACCGATATTTCTATTGATATCAGGTATCTTTTTCCAGGTATGAATGCTGGTGTCTTTACCCAGCTTACGCTGTCGGAAATCTTTACGCTGACACTATCTCCGGATACAAAGTCCAGCTCGTATATGTAAGATCCTGGCTCCGTCGGCTCCTGGATCGTCAGTGTGAGAAGATTTACTGGAGAGCTGAAGAGATATCTGTTATTTGGCAACATGGTCAACGCTATACTCGGAGTGCTGGCATTGTCTCTATAGTTGACAGTTATACCAGGATTTTCCACGATGTTTTGTACAACGTAGTCTCCAGCGTAATTCACAACGTAGTCTCCGTCGGTTTCCAGTACATAGTCGAATTCGCCTGTTAGAGGGTTAAAGATACTTTTAATCATACACTAAAATATTTATATTCTAAATTCTCCTTTTCACTCCATTTTACACCAGGCGCGCTATATTTGATAGTCGTATATCTTAAGCCGTCTTTGCCTAACAGATTCGGATGCTCTATTTTCTTGATTATCCATGCCGGTTCGTCATCGTAGGCATGCGGTTTCAACGGCTTGCCAAGATATGTGACGTCCTCGCCTGTAGCTATCTTGCACCAGCCTGCTTTCTCAAAGCATAACTTTTCTAAATCATTTCCAAAAATCATTTTCTTAATTTTTTAATTGTTAACAATGTTATTATCGCCGCCAATATCACTATCGGCAGCGTCACGAAAAAAAACCGGACTTATAAAGCTCGTATTCCGCCGCACGACGGCGAACCAAGCCTTTAAGAACTTGCTTGTTAGAATACTTCCATTTCTTCCACTCTTCTTCGATAGCAGCGTAGTCCTTAGGATTTGCCTTTATCTTCTGAAGCAGCGTTGAGGATTGGAAGTTGCCGGAACCTACGTTATACACGAAACTGACAAGAGCGTCGAACTGAAACTGGTTCAGTTCCAGATTCTGTGCGTTGACGGCCTTCTCTGCCCAATGAATGTCTTCCTGAAGGAAGAGATCCGCCTGCTCTTTCGTACAGGTGTCGCCCTCCTTCACGCCCGAGGTATGGCCATAGCCTATGGTCCACTTGCCAGCGGGACAGAGGTAAGCTTCTGAGCGATATCCCTCGAAAGTCTTGATTAGTTTTCTGCCTATGTATGAGGTTTTCATAATTTAAAATCTAAATGTTATACCATTCTTTTCAAGGCATTTGTTGACCTTGTCACGTTCTTTCTGTGACATCAGGGCGGAAATTGCTCCTGGAAGAGTGTAGGTGCTGCTTTTGGTCGTCCAGCGCTTGCGGATTTCCTTGCTGCCGAACACTGTGATGATTTTGTTGACGTCATCATTTGTTCTCAAACGGCTCATAACGTCATAAACGCCGTCTTCGTCAACGCCTGCATATCCTGCACGGGTGTCTGACAGATAGGCATAGAGACTGTCGGCCATTGTCTGGTACTCTACACTGCTGAATGTAAGGGACGAGCTGTCTATTGAATCATTCACCGCATTGAGATACTTCTCATTCTTGCTTTCCTCCTTTGACTCCTTTATTTTCTTTCTTATATAAAGAACCATGATGATAAGAAGAAGCAAGCCGCCAACAGTGAAAGCTGTCTTTTTAAGATCCACTTGTGAAGCTAATTTTATAATGTCTTTTGTCATGTTATCATTTTTTGATTAGTAGAAATAATATTGCCGCCACCAATGCTAGTGCAACAGGTGCGCTGCCGGCCGTCGGCCTTGCCACGCGGGTAAAACTCTGGTCGTTGGCAGCGTTCACGAAGTCGATGCGCGACTGTCTGTCTCTGCCGTTCCTGGCTCTAGAGATGAAAATCTCGTCTGAGATTCTGTTGCAGTCGGCTTCGCTGTGCACATCGGCAATCAGATGCACGCACTCGTGCACCCAGATGTAGTCCTGCATCATGGGTGACAACGAGGCGTATTCGCGGGCGTTCAACTCCACGACTTTTGTATTGTGGTTGCAGCGCGCAAGCCAATGGCCCGTATCAGCGAACTGATACGTTATTTTCTTTTCACTGCCCATATCGCCAAAGCCATTACAAGGATTAAGGCAACAGCTCCGCCAACGATGAGAAGCGTTTTGTTAGAATCGCTGTCATCTCCTGCTGGAGCTGGAGCCGGAGCCGGCTCCTGTCCTTGGCCCTGCAAGACGGTTGAAATTTGCTGCTGGATGCCAGCCAATCCTGAATCCACAGGAGCTTCTGTAGAAACAGATGGGTCTGAGACTATCGCTGTAATACTGTTATAGAATGTCTCAGCAGAGTCCTTTTTCTTGAATTCCACCTTGAAATCCTTGGCTGTAAGACCTTTCTTGATGTCATAGGCTTCTCCGCCGAATATTGAAATATTCTGCGTCAGCGCTGTCATTACGGCATTGCCCGACTTGTTGTTATGACAGGTAATCTTGACATCCTTCTTCTTCAGCTCTACCGAAATGATATTGCTCTTCAATATTGTTTTGTAACTCATTTTGTTCTGATTTTAATTATTAGTAATAGTATTATCCACACCCACCAGTATCTGCCGAAATATTCCTCTACCGACTGGAGCAAGGTTAATTTCGGAGTTTCAGGAATCAAGGGCGACAGTTCCGTTGCCGTCATCTCGGTCTCTATGTTGGAGACCTCTGAGATGAATTTGCCTGAATTGTTCGTCATTTCATGAATACGATTAAGAGTACGACCACTAAGAGTGCAGCTCCGCCGATGCCTACATAAAGCATGGTGTTGTCATTGCCTTCTTCCACTGTTGTATTGTATGTATTGTATGTGTCAGGCTTGCCGAACACGTTGCTGATTGTGCTGCCTACCGTGTTGAGAGCTTCGTTCCAGTCAAGTTTCCTGCTTACATTTCCTTGAAATCTGTCTGTTTGCATAGTTTTCAGTTTTTGTCGTTAATAAAATAGGCGGCGTCTGTTTCGCCGCCAGGATTTTCGATTCTCTGTATTGCTCGTATTAAGCCAATGTGAATTCAATTTGGAAGTCTGCACCAGCTGGAATCTCCATGAACATGAGTGTTGTCTCGTCGAGACGGAGGTTGTTGCCTGCCAAGTCAACGTCGATGAAGTTCTGGAGGAAGTGTGACGGGTTGATATGAGCGGAAAGGTTGACGATGTCTGTGCCGCCTTTGCCGCCGATAGTAGATTGTGAAATCTCGAGGTCCTGACCGAAGATTTCATGATTTCCGTTAGCCACCAGGTCTGTAAAACGGATTTTTGAAACCTTCAAGCCTGAAAGCTTGATCATGTTGAGGAAGTCACGGTAGCGTGTCTTGCCGTTTTTAGGCTGGATGGTAACAGGGTATGTGCCACTGCCGTCAGCTTTGTTCAAGGAGTTTTTAGAGCTGTAGTCGTCAGCTACCTGCTTGCAGTCGTAACCGGCATTGTTGATGGCTGTTGGATCTGCGTAGCTGATCATATATTTTGAATCTGTGGTGCTGACTACTTCTGCTGTGTCATAGTGACCAGGGAAGAAACATACTCTTTGTCCGTTTGCGTTTTTGTTTGTGACGCGGAATGAAGCTGTAGCTTTCAATGAATTTTTTAATTCTGACATGTTTTATACTTTTTTAGGTTAGAAATTTTGTTGATTATAAGTTTTCCACTTCTTCTGAATATTTATTGTATTCAGATTGGGTGATGTAGCCCGATGTCTCGTACATCTGCCACAATGCTGAGATTACCAATTGCTGCTGATAGGTCACGCCTCTGTTTTGAGCATTGGTTTTAAGGGTTGATTCGTTCCATTTGCCGTTCTTGACGGCATTTTTGATTTCCTTCACCCATTTCTTGGCTTTGGTCTTCAGGCTCGATGAGAGCGACAGGTGGTCAACGATGCTGTCGGTGTCTGATTTGTCCAACGCTGATGCAGGAGATAATGGAGCCGCCTCGCCGCCGCCGTCTTCATTCTTCTTTCTAATGAGGAAATATGCTCCGACGCCGCCTCCAACAAGCACCAGGACCAGGATTATTATAGGAAGCATCTTCTTCATGATCATTCACCTCCCAATGCGTTTTTTTCTTTGAAATCTTGATAGAAGCTGTAAGCTACCAATGCGAATGTAGCGAGGGCGATGAAGCCCATGATTGTGTCATTTTTGAATACTTTTTCCATTTGTTTTGAATTTTGATTTGTGAATTATTTTTCGGCAAAACTACTACTGCCGGAATCGGAATGTTCCCGATTAGGACCGATTCTTCCCGATTTTTCCCGATTATGCTCGATTTTTCCCGATTAGGACATAAAAAAAGTCCTGGAACGGGGAATTCCAGGAACTTTCCAACATTTAAATAACTAACTATGAAAAAAAATCACTCCAATTTGCTTAATATGATCTTAACCTGATGAGGCGAATATATGTTGCCGACACGCGGGCCAATCTCCATCTCGAATGGCTTGAGCCATTCTCTGACCGTCTTGCATGAAACGCCCCAGCGGTCCGCCAGCTGCTTTACTGTCATGGCTGGATATTCCACCTCTTTCATACATATATCATTGGTTCTTTATAATTTCGTAATAATGTTTGTTTTCAAGCGCTTTCGCATTGACTCTGTCAACCGTCTTCTGAAGCTCTTCATAATTCATCACGTCGTCCTTGCGCTTCTTCGGGTTGTCTGTCGTGGCGAAGACGACGAACTCCGTCGCAAAGGTATAGAAGACAGGCGGTATTGTCGTGAAACCATGGCCGCAACAGGCGAAGTCGACATCATTCTGTCGCAACGCCAACAGGAACTGCTCCATATATACGCGGTCGCTCGGTCTGATGTACGCCTTGCAGTCGTCGAAGATCAGGAATCCGTTGACGAAATACCTCTTGATGTTCGCAAGGATATCTTTCTCTCCGTGACAGATGATGCGCCTTGCGCCCCGATACGTCCTGATATGGTGCTGAAGCCTCGGATGTACCATGGGAATATCCATCCATTCGTTTTCATGAGGCGTCACGATGAGTGCGCGGCGTCCGCTCTCAAGACATTCTCGAAGTATATTCCTCAAGACTGTAGTCTTGCCTGTTCCCGGCTTGCCGACGAAAACCATCTTGAAGACCTCTCTGACTTCATCAGGACTGGCCTTGGGATTTTTCCGATTCCTTGATTCTTGCAAGTTCATTTTCCAAAGCTCTTATTTGTTCTGCCTGTTCGTTCTGCTTTGTCGATATCTCCTGAATCTGACGGTCTGCCAGCGCCTGTTTAGCCAACGGAGCATAGACAATCAGATATAATATTGTCAGCTGGAGATATGGAGAGACCTCCCACTGCTTTTCTTCCGCTATCTCTCCCCATGCCTGGGCGATGTCTTCAAGGTCGGAAGGGTCGGCTTTATAGTCCTTGTCGGAATGGGCTATGAACTTTGATGCGAAGAAGTTGAAGCCCGTATCTATCACCTTAGCGATCTGGCGGCCTGTACGCTGCGCTCGTTCCGGCGATACGGTTCTTTCCTGTTCCTGGGCGTCATCCCAGTTGCCGGAATAGTCTGCGGCCGTGGTCTCTCTGTTAGGATCGTAAAGCGGATCGCTGACAAACGTCTGCGGCTCGGATGTCGGCTCTTCTCTCTGGTAATAGTCCTGTCGCTGTGTTCTTTTGGCGAAACGTCCTTTGATTTCGTCAAGAGTGATGACAGGAGCGTCGCCTGTCAGGTCGTTGATGTTAGGCATTCTTAAGGTCCTCCACAATTTTAAATGCTAAATCCCTGACCGAAATACGTTCTATCACACGAAGTACTGTTAGATCTTCGGAGATGGTAACGATGTTTATCATATATTGGCCGTTGCCTTCTATGATGAGAGCTGCCGGTGATTCTGATGAATCTGCAAGTTCAACGGATTGCAGTTTGTTGGCGATGAATGACTCTATCATCAGTGAAAACTCATTGATTTTGCTTTTGGGAAGAGTCTTCAGAATGCTGCCCACTCCGCCCATGCCTTTGACGCTTGCTATGATGTTGTCGAACATTTACGCCTCCTTTCCGTATTCTTCAGGATGATTTTTCTTGTACTCTTCGAGCTTTGCGCGGACTTCCGACGATGTCACGATGTAAGGAAGGTTGTTGGCTCGCGGGTTCTGAAGGTCGCACAGGAACAGATCCACAAGGATGTCGCCTGGCGTGACTTCCGTATTCTTATGCTTGCTCTGGTGCGCTGCCATGCCTTTGAGGAAATGGAACGCTACAGGATGAACCTCGACCTCGAAGATGTTTTCAGGCTTGTTGGCGATAGCCTTTGTCCTGCTGTCCGCCTCTTCCTGGTGCATTGCCAGTGCAGACTTAAGATTAGCGATTGTCTCTTGAAGCTCTTCAATCTCCTCTTGAAGTTCCTGGTTCTTCTTGATGAGTTCAGGGTTGTCCTTGACAACGGTCTTAGGATTCTCGAAGAAATCCATCAAGGCATTCAAGGCGTCGCGCTGGGTCTTGACGTTATCCATTTCGGAAGCAAGACGCTTGAAACGTGCTATTTCCTCAGGATACATCTTTATGGTATATCCTTGGCATACTTCTCTTTTTTCTGTGTCTTCCATAATATTTTTTTTATTGGTTTTTAAACATTTATATAGTTTTATTTGTATATTTGCAAAGGTTTTCCATACAGCGTAGGAAACGAAAGATTGTTAGCGTCGATATTTTTAACAATGCCTATTACCGTTTGACAGGTAACAGTTCTGTCAGTAAAACCGATTCAACGTCCGCACTTATGACGGTAACGGAAGATAAAAAGGGGGATTTATTTCCCCTTTTTTAGTTTAGCAATACGCTTAGGATTTTTCTTAGATATAGGGCGCAAATCAAAAGCTGATAATAAAAACCTTTTATCAACATTGTTCCATTTAGTTTTTATGATTAGCATATAATTCTCACCTCTTAGCTTTATCTTCTGCTCTGTATCATTTTCAGAAAATACCCCTATTGAAAATATGATAGGAATAAAATCCTCTACCTCAAATCCCAATTGCTTTATTTCTGCTTCATGCTCTTCTATTATATGGCATAATCCAAATCCTTTTTCACCGCCAGTACCCCAGACTATATCAACATATCCAGTTTCCGGTCTGTATAAAGCATCTTTACATTCTCCTTTTTTGACTTTTCTAAGAAATTTTATTGCTTTCTTAGGTTCATTCTTGAATTGTTGGT
This sequence comes from Bacteroidales bacterium, assembly GCA_017561025.1. Taxonomy (GTDB): domain Bacteria; phylum Bacteroidota; class Bacteroidia; order Bacteroidales; family F082; genus Limimorpha. The sequence goes on from JAFZDU010000099.1 coordinate 21,297, forward strand.
ATATTGGACCAAACATTCCTTCAGTTTTCTTCTTGTCAGTCATAATCTCTCAATTTTCGATTCTCATTTTTCAACTTTCAGTTTCTCAAAGAGTTTCCCTCTCGTATTCCTTTGGTCTCCCGAACGGCAACTCAAAGGAGACCATTGGAACATATCAACTAAAACCTTTACAAAAGTATAGCAAAAAAATGGGAAAAATCCAAGTTTTGGGCTGACTTGAAAGATTTATAAAATAGATTTTACTTTTTGAGTCAGGAGTTAGGAATTAGGAGTTAGGAGTGTGGAAAATTCTTCTTCACTCTTTTTTTCAAACTAATTTGACAAAATGTTTTTCGCTTGTAACTTATTATGTATCATAAACTTTTGCTTTGTCAAATGGTTTTGACATTGATTTGACAAAATTTGACAGCAAAACGGCACTTTTACACCTAACTTATTGATTTACACCTTTGTCAAATGTTTTTATTTGTTTTGTCAAATTAATTGACAATATTTTTCAATTTGACAAACAATTTGACAAAGTTTAATTTTCTGCTTTTCAGCAACTTATATCATTATTTTGTCATTTTGTCAAATTGTCATTAGAAAAAATAAAGTTATAGATAGATTAAATTAATAAAAAGAGGGCACAAAAAAAGACCGCCGAAGCGGTCTTTGTATTTAGAACCCAGGAAGAACCTGAGCATGTTTTCCCAATCTGGCAAGCGTTAGAATCTTTAATTCGTTGGAATCGGTCTTATAATACAGCAACACTAAATCATTCTCTATATGGCAGTCTCTAAAACCAGAAAGTTGACCTTGAAGTTTATGATCCTTATATTTCTTGTCCAATTTTTTATCATTGGCCAACTTATCAATAACTTTATCCAATTCCTCTTCGTCAAACTTCTTGCTTTTTCTAAGCTTATCCAAATCCTTCAGATATTGCTTAGTGTAAACTATATTACGCATGACGTACTTTTCTTTTATAATCCTCCATACTGGTGCATACCACTACGTCACCATTCTGCATTTCTCTAATAGCCTGCAATGTTTCTTTAGGCAATGCTGGTTCTTTATGTTCCTTGACATTGATATAATCAATGGTCTTCAAGAAACTAACCAAATGTTGCGCTTTCTTGCTTCTTGCGTTAAATTCTAATGTGATTGTTGCCATAGCTCTTGATTTTTAAATTATTTCTTTGCAAATATACACAAAAATCATTCCTTGAGGTTTACCTTTGGTAAAATTCACAATTTTTTACATATTATCAAAAACATCAGCGTCCTTGTTGCCGATCCAGAAACCGTAAGCGTTTTTCATTTCATCACTGCCTTTAAATATTGGTTTTTGCCAGCGTATTTCGTTGCGCTTCTTCTCTGTCTCCGACTTATAACGCATTACTTCTTCAGGATTATATGTGTAGCCCTTGATTTCGCACCACAGCTGTAGTTTCTTGGTAAACGTCTTCTTCTTGACAAACGACTGCGACCTCTGCGAAAGCGAGTTCTTGAAATCTATAAACGCCTCTTCCTTATCAACATTCATATTGAACTTATCCTGGAAATAAACGTCTGCCCAGTCGATGAAGTCAAGACCGATGGTATAGCGTTTCTGACGTTCCTCGATATTGGTCATATCTGTCTCGATCAGACCGCGCTTCAGATAAAGCTGCACGTTCTGAAGCATGAAGTTATAGAATGTATTGTAATCCTCTTCGCTGTAGTCTGTAAAGAAGTCACGGCCGAACTCTATTTTAGGCGACATTTCCTTCAGTCCTTTCTCGTTGGCACTATGATAATAGTCGGAAAACTCACAGAAGAATATTCTTCTTCTCAAAGATCCAGTGAAACGGCTTATGGCGTGGTTGGATGTGAACGAAAACTTCGGCGACTGCGCAAATGGAAGTATGAACGCTGATTTATGCTTAGGATTGACCTGCAAGTCTCCGGTGATGTCCGGAAGAAATACGTTCAAGTCCAGTTTTGAGTTCAAGTCGTCGATGTGGAATATTTCCGTATCAAAGTCGATGCTCTGATAGATGAAATTGAAGTCCATTTGTCGCTGTCCTGAGACTGATATTCTGTTTCTCATGTAGTTTACCAGCGATGTGAATAACGATTTACCGCTACCTCCGTTGTGTTCGCCTTCGTCCTCTTCTGAAATGGATGTCTCTATGCAATAGAGAGCCTTGGCGTTTGACGGTGATTTATATCTCGACAACAAATAGCCTAATGCTGTACATTTGTTGATGAAGTTCAAGTCTACGATGTTTCTTTCTGTAGGCGTAAGATCCGTGTCGGCTGTCTGCTGCTTCCAGTACCTGTTGCCTGTATTATATATGTATCTTATCATGTCGAAGTCTGAGAAAACCTCGAGTTTGTAACGATCAGAATTTGTCGTATTGTCAATTCCCTGTTTTATCTCGGAATATTCGGGGGTGTCGGGGGAATACTGCGACAGAACATCATGCGCATACTTATAGTTATCCGAATCAGCCACAGTATAGAAAGGCTTGTCCGACAATAACAGATCATGCTGTATTATCTTGTCTTTAAGGACATAATACGGACATTCCAATGGATTTACCTTCTCTATTCTGTCGCCTGTCACACGCACTATCACATTGCGGAAAAAGAAGTATTCCTCGGTCTTTGTGAACGAATCAAGATTAAAGCTGCGCTGCTCCAGGTTCTGGAAAGAATCGGCGGAAAGCACCTTGTTACGAAGTATCATATTCTCCAGTCCTAAACTGTAATATTCCGGATTGTCGTTGATGAACCTGGCCAGATGCGCCCTCACTCTGGAGACGATAGACGTTTCCGGAATGACCTCAATAACCTTGTCCTTGACGAACACATAACGCCATCCGTCCTTGCCTACGGTCATCTTATAGAAGCCTGTAGCCGAAAGGAACTTGAAGAGACAGGCGTTGGAAATGTCGTAATTGACACGTCCCTTCTCGCTTATTATCTCGGTCCAGAACTTAAGCGGCTTGGCGAGCTTCATAAGTCTGTTTTCAAATTCATAGTGCGGATTCATCTGTCCGCGCTTGTAATATACCATGAAATCCTTGATGTCCTTGCATGGCTTGGCGTTGCCGTCGCTGTCGCGTTTATTCGTAGAATAACTGGCGAAGTCTTCAGGAAATTCTATAACCCTGACATCAAGATCCTGCAACGCTATCTTCTGCGCACAGCGCAAACCAGTCTCGTCGCTGTCGAAGCAGACAAAAAGGTTTTCGCATATTCTCTTCAGCTTCTGAAGATGATTGTTCGACAACGGTTCAGACTCTGAGTTAAGCCAGCACACTTCGCAATTGCCGACGCTGTAGGCGTTAAGAGCGTCAGACGGACCGGAACACAGGATAAGATTCTCGAATTTAACAGAACGCGACATAACCTCCGAATTCTGTTCATCCTCCGGTTTAGAAAACTCCTTATCATATTCTGTTTTAGATATTGGATATTTGTTTTTAAGAGCGTCCTTCCAGAACTTAAGGAAAGTTTTTGTCCCAAAGATAAAATCCTTTGGCTTCTCGCCGTAATACATGAAGCGAAGATCTCCGTAAGGCTGGTATATCTTGCCCCATTCTCCGTAATCGTAGAAAAGGATTGGATACTGGTCGTTCGACTCGATACGCCAGGAGTGGTCTTCCTTCGCCTTGGTGATGTAGCCGTCTAATGGTATCAGACCGAACTCGTCGCAAACTTTCTGAGTAATCTTATAGCCTAAGCATTCTAATTCAGCCTCGGTGAACTCGCCAGACTTACGTCTGATGAGACGCATTTCCGTTGACGGCGCTTCCTTCTTCATGCTCGGTTTGAAGGCAAAAGTATTGTTGCCTTGCGCGGATGCCAGCAGATGAGGCGCAAAAGTGGACGCAATCCAGTTTATGGCTTCGCCAAAATCCAGGTTCATTTTCTCGCGTACAAGTTCAATGGCATTGTATGCCTTCTGGTCGCTGCCGCCATGATCCTTGATGAACCAGATGCCGTTTTTGCAGAAACAACCGGCAGAAGCGCGCTTGTCATCAGAGCGAAGCTTCAGAGGTTTCTTTGGGTTGGAAGGGTCTATTTCCTTATAGAAATGGCAAAGCACGTTCAGACCGCCATTGGTGGCAGCATATATGTCTTCTTGACGAATCATAAATCAATCTATTTTAAAAATTTTCTTGTTGAAGAAAGACTCTATGAGAATTCTTTCCTGATAATTGATGCGGCTCTTGCCCATCACTTTGTTGTAGTATTTTGCGAGTGTCCACTTCAGAAACTCGCAAAGCTCGTCTCTTATCCTTATGTAGTCTCCCTTCGGGAGCTGCTGCATGTGGAGATATAATTGTTTGCTGTAGAAGTTCATTCTCACTCCTCCCAGATGATTTTATAATCTTCCAATTTCTTGTGGCCTAATTTAAGCTCGTCGGCCATGGAAAGCAGTATGTTCATGGCTTCTATTTCTGCGGCATGGCGCAATGTGCATTTTA
>JAFZDU010000100.1 GCA_017561025.1 Bacteroidales bacterium
CAAGGCGAAAATACGCTTATTATATATCACTTGAAGGTTCGTCGGTATCGAATCTATCATGGGTTCTATAGCAATAACCTCGTCAAGTGTCACATTGGCAGAATCGAGTAGGGCATAAGATAGAACTCTATTCGTAGCAACTTCCGGATAATTAGCTTTTTCTTCATTAGGCAAAGCCGACTTTGTTAACGGTAAATAATACGTCAACCCTACACATGTCAATATAAGTACAGAAGTCAGCTGATATATATGCCTGAAATGCTTTATGTCAAGACCATCTGACATCTGCGACCAACAGTTTTTCCCAAACTTGCTATCCTTAACGAGAAACAAAAGGATGGCAAGCAACAAGATTAAGCCCACAGAAAGAGCAAATGGCATGAATGCGCCGTAACTTCCCATGAAAGAAGTCAATTCGGTGTCAAACAGGGAATACAACGTCAGGGAAGCACATATACATACAGCAATAACCACATAAAATCCCAATCTATTCCACCGACTTATCAGTTGGAATCCTACAGAAGCGATCAGACACGAGCAACTTATTATGCCAAATATGTAAACGTCACGAGCACTACTCGTGAAGAACATCCAAATCGCAGCCAATACGAACAAAAGGATGTTTACAACGAGTAATGCTCGCAAGATTGAGCTAATAAAATTAGCCCTATGTTTTCTGAGGCCATCAGTAATATGGCTATTCTTTTTTGTCATCAACCTTACCAAGTCTCTTTAAAGCGGCAGAAGCCTCATTCGCTATACGTGAATCAGTTTCTGAACATTTGGTGTACCATGAAATTGCTTGCTCACGATTACGACCGGTTCCCATGCCAGTCTCATAAGCTTTTGCCACTTCAAACATTGCTTTAGCAAGCCCTTTGTCTGCCGCTTTCATAAAGCAGTCGAATGCATCGACTGGCTCCATTTCTCCTTGATAGATTAACCCAAGCTCATAGTTAGCTTCCGTATTACCTCTTTCAGCGGCGTTTTTAAAGTATGTGACGGCTTGTGCCTGATCTTTGGAGACACCACGACCTTCCTTAAACATCATACCAAGTTGATATGCGGCATCTGCATCATATCCTTCACGTTGTTTAAATATTTTATAGGCCTTTTCATAATACTTGTCCGATTTGGCCTTATCTTTAAAGGGATAGAAGTCACTGATGTAGATTTCTCCCATTTTGGCAAATGACTGAGGGTAGTTCTTATCTGCTGAAGCTTTATAATATCCGTATGCTTTGGGAAGAGATACGGTACGGTTGTTCAAACCATGCTCATACTCATATCCTTTTTCAAACATCTCCTGAGGAGTCAGTCCAACGAGAAGACTCTTGGAAATATCCACGAAGTCAGCTGGATTTTCCACTTGCTGTTCAAGACGTATGAGGGCAAGACGAGCATTGCTTTCAAGCTCCGTTGAATATTCTACAGATTTTTTATAGCATTGAATTGCCTTAGTCAAATTGACTGGGATTCCACGACCTTTTTCATTTATTTGGCCAATCATATAATAGGCATCCGAACGGAAAGCATTGTCACTTCCGCTACAAAGAGTATAGAGTTCAAGAGCCTTGTCATACTTTCGCTTACCATAGTAATAGTCTGCGAGGTTGTACGCTATCCATGTCTCTCCGTTATCTATGGCTTTCTCATAGTTTTCAACCATCAGGTCTTCGTCTTTAGTTACACCAAGACCATCTTGATAAGAAACGCCAAGGAAGCTGTATGCAGGGGCATAACCTTCGTCTGCAAGATATTTGAAGAGCTTGTAAGATTTGTAATAATCTTCGTCTTGGTAATAACCCATCGCCCGCTCAAAGATAGTCTCCTTGTTTCCTGTCAAATCCAATCCTCCGAGTCCATTGGTTATTGTCTCAACAATTTCCTTACGAGCTTTCTCTTGCTGTTTTATAATGGCATCGAAAGTTGGCTTGAAGATTGTTCCATCTTTGCAAAGGACATCCGTGCGAAGAGTATATCCACCATCATCACAATACAGTTTAACTGTCTTGTTCTGGTTTATCAGTGAGATAAGGGCTTCCATATTCTCACGGGAAAAGTCCTTTTCTCTATCGTATGAAAATCCAGAATAGATAGTATATATAAACGGATTGTTCCAGTTCTCATTGAGGATGACAAAATATTTAATGTCATTCTTTGTGAAAGAGACATCACCGTCTTCATCAATATTTGGTTTTAACCCATCTGCGGTTAGTTGCTTCACAATGTCAAGACGCAACATCTGCTGCTCCTTGTTGAAAGTCTTTGCAACTACACTAAAAGAGAGGGTAAGCGCAGCTAATGCTAAAATATGTTTAATTGCTTTCATTGTCTTTTATTCTATTGTGGCGTAAGCACTCTTCATCAACGACAGCATGTCGTTGAATGCGTAATTGAATTGAGCCGCTGATGTCACAAACATTTCTGCTGAGAGTATCACGTTCTTTTCTTTACAGTATGCTTTTACAGCATATTTTGCGTTGAGGTCGTTGAGGTTCTTCATAACCTTATCTCGTTTGATTTTGTCATCAAACTTAACATAGCGACACAAGCGTACATACATGGGGTTGGTCTCATCCTTATCCACCTCAATATAGTAGGTGACACCCTCACTCTTGAACTTCAGCCCGTCATCTTGACGCTCGACTGAATAGCTCTGTTCTTTCAGATTTTTCTCGATTGCCGAGATTAGTGCCTCTTGTTTGGCATTGTATCCGGTTGCGTATGATAATAGGATTGTACCTATCAGCATAGCTATCATTATTACACGCTTCATTTTATCTATTTTTCCTTTTTCCTTTGATGTCTTTTGAGTCGTTAGACCCTTTATTATTACTATTTTTCAAACCATCTATTAGTTCTTTTAGGTATTTAGTTCTTACCCCATAACTAAATCCTTGAGTTCCCTGAATCCCTGAGTTGTTTATAGCTACCAATTCGCCTTGGTTGTTTACAACAGGAGATCCGCTACTACCTCCCAGTGTAGGAGCATCATATCCAATTCTATATTTTTGACTTAAATTCGATATTTTGCCATGCTGAGCCTGTGGTTTAATTGCATCTTGATGTTTTAAGACTTGAAGGCCAGGTCCTGCATTATATCCCAATACTGTTATATCGTAATTATCAGGCACCTCTTGATCCATCAAATCTTCCTCTGGGACAGTGAACACGAAAGCTTCAGTTGGAATATCTTGCTGTTTACTGATTTGAACGATGGCAAGATCATTCTCGGTTACTCCCCCAGGTTCTCCTACTGCCCTCGGTTTAGAGAGAGAAACCAGATTATCATAAAATTCTACTCTTGTGCCAGTGAAAGCGGCGAAAGTTCGGATTTCTTTATTTACTTTAAAGTCTCCAGTATTTAGTATTTTATCAAGAATACGAACCATAGTTTGGCATTTCTGTAAGCTGTCTCTCGTATTTACGTATTCTTGATTTAAAGCCCCCATAGCTCCTAATATCTGTAACTTGTCATTAAGGCGCTCACTCATTGTTTGATAATCTTCTTTCTCATTTTGCATCGAATGCCTTAACAACTTAATTAAATCTTCTTCCGGTGCAGGGTCAACTACGTGTTTGTTTGTAGCGATTAAACCATCGTCGGAAATAAGGAAACCAGTCCCTGACCATTCTAATGGCCGTGCTTCCTGTTCATTATATGTATATCCTACTAATTTGCCTTGTTCATCATAATCAAACCAGGCCTTTTCCAGTTTTTTACCGTTGAAATATAAATCTGGGATATTTAAGTCTGCATAGAATCGACCCTGTCCGATTATCATCACGACACCAGTCTCCATTTCTGCAATCGTCGGCACATCAGATTTATTAATATAATCATACAACCATTTTCCACCAAAACCTAACAATAAGAGCAACGGAAGAAGCATTAGCCATTTCCAATTGAACCCCGGACCCGGTTTCTTCCCTTGTAATTGAATTGTGTATTCAGTAGTCTCTGGAGTATAATTTAACTTGGATTTGATTGTACCCTTTCCCTTTGTATAAAGGGTTAAATCGACTTCTCCGGAAGAGAATACATCTGAAGGAAATTCAGCGCGACCATCTTTGTCTGTGATTTGTTGACATGGCGTAGCCCCGGAGTTTACGTCAACTGTTACACCTTCAATCGGGCTCTCGTCCTTATCAAGCACCGTAATTCCAACTTTGGATTTAACAGTTCTCTTTATGGTAAAATGGTATGGAGCCTTTACATTTTCTGGAGTAACAGAATATTCCTGAGAATTAGCATAATTGGCAGAGTCAATGACAATAAACTTCTGGCCTTCCTGCATTGTAGGAAGCTGTATCATGCCATTACTTCCGGTATTGAGAGTCGTATCTTGTCCGGCTATTACAACCTTCACGTTGTAATTATCAACAACGTTGCCGTTCTGATCCTCTACAAACAGTACAGGTGAGTAGTTTACATACTTTTTGATATAAACCTCATAGCGTTCTACTTTGGGCTCTACTTCAAAGGTACGCTCTTGTATGGAGGACATATCAGGGAATTGTACCCCGAAAGTGGAGTGATAAGGAAGATTTCCTAAATCATACTCTCCATTTTCGTCAGTGTATCCTTCCAAGATACCATTTTCTGTACGAACCTTGACAACTTCATCTTCAACCGACTTTTGATTTTGGTTGATTACTCGGATTATTACATGTTGCTCCTTTTTCTTCTTAGGTGTAACATCTTTCTTCACCTCAATGTTATCTACCGGCTTATCGGAGTCAGTATCTGTATCCGA
>JAFZDU010000101.1 GCA_017561025.1 Bacteroidales bacterium
TGTTTTTCTTGAAAGAACATAGCGAGCTATGTGATTGAAAGAAAGGCAAAAAGATTCCAAGAAAAAACATAAAGCATGCAAAAGTTTTAATTGTTACTGTCAAAAATTATTTAAACGGGGAATTTATAGAAGTCCCCTTTATACTATTCGTTCATAAATTCTTTGTATTCCTTAAAACTTTCTTCTATTTTCTTCATTTCTTTCTTGCCATATCTATATGAAATACAAAATGGCAATATAATCATTAGAAATATAGATATTACTGAAAACCACCAAGGCATTCCTCTTTCAATATCGAAAATCACTTTAAATATCGCAGCCATTGGTATAAAAATAAACAATGCAAATATATAAGATAATTTCACGTGCTTTTTATATTGTACCAAGTTCTTCTCTCTCTCACATATACTTAATGTTGGCGTTATTATCTTTTTCAGATTGTTTGTTACAAATATGCCATATATTCCATAAACAGCTATTGATGCAAGTATGACTATCATATATGTTTTAAAAGGGATATTAAATTTAAATATCAAGAAGAACGACACAACTAATAAAACATACAATAATCCAATACCATAATTAAAATCAGAGACTTTTGTCTTGACTTTGTCTTTCAACATTTTTTCAAGCAGATTTCGATTCACTATCTTCTGGTTAGATGCTTCTTCTGATAGTATATTCCATTTCTCTTTTAATTCTTCCAATTCCATATTATTTATTGATTTGAGAGTTTCCTTAGTTTTTCTTTAATCCTGTTGATTTTCACTGCAACATTAGATTTAGTAATACCAACTACTGATGCTATCTCTTCATAATCACGTTCCTCTAGCCACAACAGAATAACAGCTTTTTCCAATTTATTCAACTTATTGATTAATTCATATAGTTCTTCTATTTGCATTCTTTTCTCAATGTTATTTTCGGAAATATTGACATCAATAAGCGGCACTCTATTAGCAATATTCTTCGATTTCTTTCTGACATGAGAAATACAAGTATTCAAGCTAATTCTATAAATGTATGTTGAAATCTTACTTTCGCCTCTGAATGTAGGCAGGCTTCTCCACAACTGAATCAACACCTCTTGATAATAATCTTCAAGTTCATCTTTTTCGGCATAGATGTAGCAAACCTTAAAGATTACATCTTTATACTGAGATACCAATTCCACAAACTCTTCTTTAAGATTCATTTCAAACTTTTTCTTATTTAGTCGCAAAGAAATGGGAAAAATTACAGAAGAAAAATAAAAAATATAAACGAAAAAAGACACCACAAATGTGATGTCTTCTGTTTGAGGTACCAGACGGAGTCGAACCGCCGTACAAGGTTTTGCAGACCTCTGCCTAGCCACTCGGCCATGATACCTTTTTGCGAGTGCAAAGATACAACTTTTTTTTAATGTTACAACATTAATTTTAAAAAAAAGTTTTAATGATTCAGTTTAAGGTTTAAGGCTTAAAGTTTAAGGTTCTTAAGTGTATTTAAAACCTTGAGTCTTTAGTCTTTAGTCTTTAGCCTTTAGCCTTTCTAGTTCATCTTAAACTCCAAAGACACGAACGCCATCTTTCCGCCTAATGGTGGATTCATCTTTCTGACTTTCAGCTGTGCGTCTTTTACCTCTGGGAATCTCTCTTTGATTGTATTCAAGATACGTCTTCCGACATTTTCCAACAATTTTGAAGGTATCATCATCTGTTCTTTAACGACTTGATAAACCGCTGAATAATCCACGGTGTCCTCCAATTCGTCAGAGAGTTCAGCCTTGCTTGTATCGACATCCATAATAAGGTCAAGACTAAACCAAGTGCCTATCTTCTGTTCCTCTTCAAAGTGACCATGATAGGCGTAGAATTCCATGTTTTCTATTGTGATGAGTGACATATTTCTAGCTTCGAGCAGCGAGCCTTGAGCTATGAGCAGTGAAAATAGCTCACAACTCATAGCCCATTGCTCACAGCATTATTATTTCAAAACTTCCAATCCTTTATCGATTCTCTTCATTGCTTCTTCTTTGCCGATGAGTTCGAGTATCTCGTGGATGTGTGGTCCTTTGCCTGCGCCGACGAGCATCAAACGTAATCCGTTCATGACTGGTCCCATGCCGAGTTCGTTAGATGTAATCCATTCGTTGAGGACTTTTTCTATATTTTCTGCTGAGAAGTCTTCGATGCCGCTGATGAGTTCTTTTGCCATTCTCATCAACTCTGGTGAGTTTTCTTTCCAGCGTTTCTTGACAGTTACTTCGTCGTATGATGTTGGAGCTTCGAAGAAGAAGAAGCTTTGTTCCCATAATTCTTTCACGAAGTTGACGCGGTCTTTAACAAGACCTGCCACTTTAACGACGTATTCTTTTTCTGCCTTGATGCCTTTTTCTGTCTCGAGCCATTGGAGATATTCTTCGCCGACTTCTTCTTTATCTTTTTTCAAGAGATATTCGTGGTTGAACCATTTTGTCTTGTCTACATTGAAACGAGCGCCTGATTTGGTGCAGTGTTCGAATGAGAATGCTTCGATAAGTTCTTCCATTGAGAAGATTTCTTGTTCTGTTCCTGGATTCCATCCGAGGAGCGCCAACATATTGATGAATGCTTCTGAATAATATCCTGATTCTTTATAGCCTGAAGATACTTCGCCGCTCTTAGGGTCGACCCAACGGAGTGGGAACACTGGGAAACCGAGGCGGTCGCCGTCGCGTTTGCTGAGTTTTCCGTTGCCATCTGGCTTCAACAATAATGGAAGATGAGCGAACTCAGGAGCTTCCCAACCGAATGCTTGGTATAAGAGAACGTGCAATGGCATTGAAGGCAACCATTCTTCACCACGGATGACGTGTGAGATCTTCATCAAATGGTCGTCGACGATGTTTGCCAAGTGATATGTTGGCATTCCGTCTGACTTGAACAAGACTTTATCGTCTAATGTATTGGTGTTGACTTTGATGTCGCCGCGGATGATGTCGTGCATTCTTACTTCATAATTTTCAGGCATTTTGAAACGCACTGTGTAAGGAATGCCGTCGTTGATCATCTTTTCAACTTCTTCTGCACTTATTGTCAAAGAGTTGCGTAATGTCTTACGGCTTTCTGCATTATAGATGAAGGTTTTCTTTTCAGCTTCTGCTTCTGCGCGGTATTTGTCGAGTTCTTCTGCTGTGTCGAATGCATAATATGCGAAACCTTTTTCAATAAGCTCGTCGCTGTATTGTTTGTATAAAGGTTTACGGTCACTTTGTCTGTAAGGACCATATTCGCCGCCGACGATGTCGCTTTCATCGAATTTGATGCCGCACCAGTCGAGAGATTTCACGATATAATCTTCAGCGCCTGGAACGAAACGTGTCTGGTCGGTGTCTTCGATACGAAGAATCATTTTACCGCCATTTTTCTTAGCGAAAAGATAGTTATATAATGCTGTCCTGACGCCGCCGATATGAAGCGGACCTGTTGGACTTGGAGCAAAACGTACGCGTACTTCTTTCATAGTATTTATGTGTATTTTTATTTTGTTGCAAAGATAGTGATTTTTACAAATGCATTCAACAAGATTTAGAGATATAGTTTTGTAAAACAAATAGTTTACGCTTTGTTTTTTTTACTATTTTTGTAAACTCATTAGTAATAGGTATTTGACTGCGGATATGTTAAACATTATTAAGAAAATGTGTCTTTTCTCTGCTTGCATGATTCTTATGCTTCATGCAGTGATTCCGCATCATCACCATTCCGACAAGATAGTGTGTTTCAGCCTGTTCAATCATAACGAATGTGAAGACGTACACACTTGCTGCGACTCACAAGGAGCAGCGAATCACTCCAACAACAACGAAAACAACGATTCTCACTGCATAATAGACGACTTCTTCTCCACTAAAGAAAATCACGAGGTCAAGACATATCTTGAGAACAACAGCTCGTTTTTCAACATATACATCGTTTCAACAATAAAAATATCAATAGAAAATATTCTTAAAAACAAAGGCATAGAATTCCGACGAGAATTCATCTCTTTGATATATCATAATCCGCATGTCAATTCCATCTTCGGATTGAGAGCGCCACCGTTTAATTAGGAATGAGGAATTTGGAATTAGGAATGTAGAGACGTGCCGATAATTCCTCCATATTAATTTATGCGTCTGAAATTATATCGTAAATAATTAAACAAAACAAAAATGAAAAGAATATTTTTAGTTGCTGCATTAGTCATTGGTTTGATTTCATGCACAAACAACAAACAACAATCAGTTCACAATCACGACCATTCAACACATCAGCATTCAGAAAGCTGCAATCACGATCATTCAGATCACAATCATGATCATTCTGCAAACAGTCATCAGCATTCAGAAAGCTGCAGTCATGATCATTCAGTTCATAATCACGATCATTCAGCAAGCCATAGTCATAATCAAGACGCTCATAGTCACGAGCATAATCACGGCGAAGACGCCATCACATTCTCAGTGGAACAACAAAACAAGATCAACTTTGAAGTTGTTGAAGTTGTTACAGAACCTCTCTATCAGATCATCAGAACTTCAGCACAAGTAGTTCCATCACAAGAAGGCGAAAAAATCTTGACAGCAACGACAAGCGGCATCGTTTCTTTTGAAAACAAAGACATCGTACCTGGCCTCGAGATCAAAGCCGGACAAATATTATTCAGCATCGACAATGAAACAATGGCCGACGACAACCTCAGCACACGTCGCCAAGAAATCGAATCTGAATATCAAAAGGCAAAGTCTAATTACGAACGTAAGCAAGCGCTCGCAGAAGACAAGATTATCTCAGAGAGCGAATTGTTAGAGGCCGAGACAGAATATCTCATCGCTAAGAAACATTACGAAAACATGAACCAGAACTTCCCACAGGGCAAGACTCTCCACAGAGCTACTATCACTGGTTCTATCAACAACATCATGGTTCCTAACAACTCATACGTCGAAGCAGGCCAGCCTATCATGACATTAGCACAAAACGACAGGCTCTACGTCCGCGCCGACTTACAATCAAAATATTATCCTGTCTTGAAAGACATCAAAACAGCTAATATCAAGACTTTAAACGACGGTCAAGTATACACCTTAGAAGATTTGTCAGGCCGTCTTTTGTCATACGGCAAGACCACAGACATCAGCAATCCTCTTATCCCTGTCACATTCGAAATCAAGAACAACGGTGTCATCATCCCAGGTTCTTTCGTCGAGATGTTCATCACTGCAGAAAGCAACAAGATGGGTGTGATGTTACCTAACAGCGCTATCGTTGAAGAAATGGGCATCTACTGTGTTTTCGTACAGACATGCACCGACTCATTCGAGAAACGCATCATCACCAAAGGTATTACAGACGGACAGAACACACAGATTCTCAGCGGTGTCAAAGCTGGCGAGAGAGTCGTAAGCAAAGGCGCTGTAAATGTTAAATTGGCACAAGGCTCAGCAGCATTGGATCCACACGCTGGTCACGTTCATTAATTCGAGGAGGTATCTATGTTAAATAAAATCATCAGGTTTTCATTAGAAAACAAATTGTTCGTACTCGTAGGAGCAGTTTTGTTGATAATAGGAGGTTATACCTCTATGCGTCAGATGGACATCGACGTCTTTCCTGACCTCACAGCACCTACCGTCGTCGTCATGACCGACGCTCATCGTATGGCAGCTGAAGAAGTTGAACGTCTCGTCACATTCCCTATTGAGACAGCCATGAATGGTGCCACCAACGTACGCCGTGTGCGCTCTGCTTCCATGATGGGTTATTCTTTCGTATGGATTGAATTCGACTGGGGCATGGACGTATATCTCGCACGTCAGATAGTGAGTGAAAAAATGGTGACATTGGAAGAAGCTCTCCCTGACGGAGTCACACCAGTTCTCGCTCCACAGTCAAGTGTTATGGGCGAGATATTATTCGTAGGTCTTCAAGCCGACACCACATCCATGATGGACCTAAGAACCATGGCGGAATGGGTGGTCAAACCTGCTATCTTATCAACAGGAGGCGTGTCGCAGGTTACTATCATCGGCGGCGACCTCAAACAATATCAGGTGCTCGTCGACCCTGTCAAGATGGCTCATTACGACATCACAATGCACGAGATGGCAGAGATTTGCCAAAGCATGTGCGTCAACTCAGTGGGCGGCGTCATCCGTGACTTCGGCAACGAATACGCTCTCAGAGGCATGGGCAGAACAACAGACCTCGAAGAACTTGGAAAGACTTATATCAAGACCATCAACGACAAACCTGTATTCGTCTCTGATGTCGCTGAAGTGAAACTCGGCAGCGCTGTGAAGATGGGTTACGCTTCACTCAACGCCGAAGACGCTATCATCCTCTCAATATCAAAACAGCCTAACATCAACACCTTAGAGGTAACAAAGAATATCGAGAGAAACCTCCGAGAAATCAAGAAGTCACTTCCTGCCGACGTAAGAATGGACACTAAGATCTTCCGTCAGGCCGACTTCATCGAGGCTTCAGTAAGCAACGTGGCACGAGCTTTAGTAGAAGGCGCCATCTTGGTTATCGTCATACTCCTTCTCTTCTTGGGAAGCTTCAGAACAACAGTCATCTCTGTCATCGCCATACCTCTCTCTCTCCTCGGCAGCTTCATCGTGATGCATCTCCTCGGAATGAATATCAACACCATGACATTAGGCGGTATGTGCATCGCTATCGGCTCATTGGTAGACGACGCTATCATCGACGTGGAAAACGTTTACAAACGATTGAGACAAAACTACCTAAAACCAAAAGAAGAACGCGAGTCAACATTCAATGTAGTGTTTAACGGCTCATGCGAGATTCGTACTTCTATCTTAAATGCCACCTTGATTACCATCGTAGCTTTCACACCAATTTTCTTCCTCTCAGGAATGGAAGGCAGAATGTTGAAACCACTCGGAATAGCTTATATCATCGCTTCTTTGATGTCGCTCGTCATCGCTCTTACAATAACACCTTTGTTATGTAAGATGATGCTCACATCCGACAAATATCTCACAAAACAAGAGAAAGAAAACTGGTTGGCCAAGAACCTAACACGCATTTACGGCCGTTCATTAGAATGGGCCTTGTCACACAAGAAATCTATCTTAGGCGGAACAATTATCGTATTATTGATCGCTTTAGGATTATTCTTCAATATGGGACAAAGCTTCTTGCCTGACTTCAACGAAGGTTCATTGACAATATCAGCAGTTTGCAAGCCAGGCGTTTCATTATTCGAGAACAACACACTCGGAAAAATCATTGAGAAAGAATTGCTTTCAATTCCTGAAGTCACATCTACAGCCAGACGTACAGGTCGCGGCGAACTCGACGAACACTCTCAGTCAACCAACGGCGCTGAAATCGACGTCAACTTCGAATTGAAGGACCGTTCACAAGAAGAGTTCCTCAACGAGGTACGTGAAAAACTCGCTTCTATCCCAGGAATCGCTTCTACTGTAGGTCAGCCTCTTGGTCACCGCATCGACCACATGCTCACCGGTACAAGAGCATCTATCGCCATCAAGATCTTCGGTCCTGACTTGACACAGTTGTTCATGACTGCCAACAACATCAAGGCTGAGATAGAAGGCATAGAAGGTCTTGTTGACGTCAGCGTTGAACAACAGACGGAGACTCCTGAACTTCAGATACGTGCTAATCGCGAGATGTTGGCTCGTCATAGAATCACTATGGAAGAATTCAACCATTATATCGACCTCGCATTCTCAGGCGAGAAAGTATCAGAAGTCTATGAAGGACAACGCAGCTTCGACCTCGTCTTACGTCTTAATAAAAACTATACAGAAAGTATCGAAGGCATCAAGTCAGCGATAATCATCAACTCTGAAGGCACTATGATACCTCTTGAGGAGGTAGCCGAGATAGTATCTGTAGGCGGTCCTAACAGCATCAGCCGCGAGAACGTACAACGTAAGATTGTCATCTCTGCCAACACAGCAGGCCGCGACGTCGTAAGCATCGTAAATGAGATTGAAGAAAGAGTAAACAACAACGTCAATATCCCTGAAAACTATTTAGTAGAATACGGAGGACAGTTCCAAAGCGCCAAGAAAGCTTCAAGAACACTCGTCATCATGACTGTCATCGCTATCTTCGTGATATTCCTCCTCTTGTTCGGAGAATTCAAAGACATAACACTCTCAGCCATCGTTTTATTAAATCTTCCTTTAGCATTGATAGGCGGTGTAATCGCGATTTTCATCACATCCAACACTATCAGCATTCCTGCCATCATCGGTTTCATCACCCTGTTCGGTATCGCTACACGTAACGGTATCTTGTTGATTTCTCGTTATCAACATGGAGAAAGCGCAGGTATCACATTACGTCAGTCAATCGTAGATGGTTCTAAAGACCGTCTCAACCCAATCCTCATGACCGCCTTGACATCAGCATTGGCACTCATCCCTATGGTCATCAACGGCGACCAATCAGGCAACGAAATCCAAAGCCCTATGGCAGTCGTGGTTCTCGGCGGACTCCTGACATCATCATTATTGAATATGTATGTCATCCCTATCGTTTATGAAATGATTCATGCTAAAAAACATTCATCACAAAACAATGATTAAGCCATGAAAAAAAGTTTATTGACATTATTATTTGCATTGAGCATCAACACTGTTTTTGCACAATATGCTTATCAGAATATTTTAAGTACAATAGAAGCCAACAGCACCATCCTGGCTGCTCATCACAAACAGATGGAGGCTAACATGGCTGAGAACAACGCATATGCTCTGGTGGAGAATCCTGAGATTGAAGCCGGATACATCTTCGGCTATGGAGGCGAAAGCGACAAGATTGAACTTGGCATCTCTCAAGAATTCGACTTCCCTACAGTCTATTCTCATCAAAAGAAAATCATCAAGATGAATGACAATATCATCTGCAGTCAATATGATATTGATAGAATAGCTATTCTCACAGAAGCACAAGCGATATGCACAGAACTGATTTTCTGCAAGACAAAACTCGTTCTCTTCAAACAGAACTACGACAACGCCGTCAAGATTGCCGACGCATATCAAAAGATGATGGAAGTAGGTGAAGTGAATATCCTGGACTATAACAAATCTAAGATTAACCTCGCCAATGCCAAAAACAATTACGACCTGGAAATGATTCATCATAACAATCTCATGGCAAGCTTAAAGACCATGAACGGTGGCAAGGACATAGAATTCCAATATGAAGATTATGATATCGTCGTATTGCCAGAAAACTTCGACGAATGGTATGCAAACGTTGAGCAGAAAAACCCTGTCTTCGAACAGATGCGCCAACAACTAGTACTCGACCAACAGAAGGTCAAGCTGAGCAAAGCGGAATGGCTCCCTAAATTCAGCATCGGCTATGGAGCTGAGATTGGCAAAGGCAACGAAGAAGGCGAACACGGACCATCGATAGGATTGGTGCTTCCTTTATGGCACAACAAAGGCAGCGTGAAGAGCGCCAAGATGCATGCAGAAGCATCAGAGACATTACTCATGAACGAGAAAGCAGTGACATACAACCATCTCAGCAGCCTCTTCGCAAAGGCAAAAGCATTACAGGAAAATGTCAGCAACCTCGCTAGTTCATTAGAACAATTTGACGGACAGTCTCTCTTACTTAAAGCTTTTGTGTCAGGAGAAATCAATCTTGTCGATTATCTCAACGAAGTTGAATACTATCAAAATGCCATGATAGAATTATATTCAGCGCAATATGAGATGAACGCCACATTGATTGAACTTAAGAGTTACGAGAGTTTTTAAGAGTATTCATAATTAAGGGGACTTCTATAAATTCCCCGTTTAAATAATTTTTGACAGTAACGATTAAAACTTTTGCATGCTTTATGTTTTTTCTTGGAATCTTTTCGCCTTTCTTTAAATCACATAGCTCGCTATGTTCTTTCAAGAAAAACA
>JAFZDU010000102.1 GCA_017561025.1 Bacteroidales bacterium
AAAATTGAAATTTGAAAATTGAAAATTAAATAATTGGTTTAAGGTTTAATGCTTAAGGTTTAAGGTTGGATTTTATAAACTTTTAAACTTAAAACTTTCAACCTCAAAACTACTCTAAACTCTAAACCATAAACTCTAAACTAAAAAACTACCATGAAAAAACTTTCTCTTATTATTTTATTGTTATCGATGACGTTTATCGGCAATGCACAGAAATGGACTGATGTCGTAACTTCAAAGCCTGAGACTTTTATAGTTGATAACGATGGCAATATCACAATATCAGATGAAGCGGGTTTCGCTTGGCTTGTCTCGGTCGTCAATGGATTGAATGGAGAAAATGCAAATTCTCTTGCTGGTAAAACCATCACAATAAGCAACGATATCGACATGTCTGATTATGAATGGACTCCTATAAAAAACTTTGAAGGAATTATGAAAGGAAACGATAACACCATAAAGGGGCTGCCATTATTGAAGATATTTGCTTTCTTAGAAGGAGAGTTCCAATTTGACATACAAAGGCTTAGATTTGTCAACAAGAACACGACGATTGAATTTCCTTGATAAAATATATTTGGGAATTGATGTTCAATAGTCAACACTCAGAGTTCAACAGCTTTAGTTCAAAATTCTAAAATACTATGAAAATAAAACTATTTATAACGGCCTTATTATTGCTCATCTTTAATATAATGATGGCGCAATCTCCCTTGAGCATCGACGATTATAAACAGATAGGGGAGAGTCAGTACGTCATTGTATATGAAATGTCTTATGTCAATGATACAAGCAAGCTTGATAAGATATATCATGATGAGATAATCTTGGAGATAGGCAGTGAATTGTCAAAATCATATAGTTACAAAACTTACAGATACGACTCTACTTATACCGATTCTAATAGAAAGGGTGCTCATAACTATCCGAGTCCTAAGTCAAGTGCATTTCCTGTTGATGTCGTCAAGAAATATAAAGACAAGAAAATGACCATCTACCAAAGGACTCCGAGCGACGGACCTATATTCGAGTATGAAGAGAATATGAATCTCTTTGACTGGAAATTAACATCCGAGATGAAAGAGATACTTGGTTTTGCATGCATAAAGGCTACATGTGATTTTCGCGGACGTAACTGGGCTGCATGGTTTACGATGGATATCCCTCTTCAAGACGGTCCTTGGAAATTCAATGGACTTCCTGGCCTAATAATGAGAGTTGAAAGCGAAAAAGGCGATTATGTCTTTGAATGTATAAAAATCAAAAACGAGAAACGTCAAATCTTGTTATATGATTATTTTTACGATAAATCTACTTACGAAGAAGTCTCTGCTTTTTTGATAGAATGTCATAATGATTTCAACGCATACAACAGAAGGATAGATCCAAAAGGAGGATTGAGTATCGCTAAAAGAGATGAAGTCACCGGTAAAGTGACATTTCGTGATGTGGGACCAAATGAGATTGTGCCAAAACCATATAACCCTATAGAGATGTAAATCGTTGTATAAAGGATATGCCCAAATCATGGTTATGAAAAGATTGTTATTTGTACTGTTGTTGCTCATTTCATTATGTGATATTTCTGCTCAGACTACAATCTCTGGAAATGTTAGAAATGAAAAGAAGGAGAATGTTTTCAACGTCACTGTCGTGATAAAAAATATCAGCGACAATCTTATCGTTGGATATTCTTCCACAGATGAGAACGGATTGTTCAGCGTCACTTATGATAGCAATGATTCTCTTCTTGCATTAAATGTTCAAGGCTTCAACATAAAAAAGGAGATATGTAAAATA
The DNA here is from genome assembly GCA_017561025.1 of Bacteroidales bacterium. Classification (GTDB taxonomy): domain Bacteria; phylum Bacteroidota; class Bacteroidia; order Bacteroidales; family F082; genus Limimorpha. The sequence goes on from JAFZDU010000102.1 coordinate 1,801, forward strand.
GAGAATAAATCTCAGCATATAGATATTGTTATCAAAGAAGAACCGATTGTTTTGCAGGAGGTTAGCGTAAAGTCAGAGAAGGTTTGGGAAAATAACGACACTATCTCATATCTCGCTGATGCTTTCCGTGATACTACTGATATCGTCATCGCTGATGTCTTGAAAAAGATGCCTGGCATTGAAGTGAAAGATGACGGAAAGATTGAATATAAAGGCAAGGCAATTTCCAAATTCTATATCGAGGATATGGATATGCTTCAAGGTCGTTATAATATCGCTACTAATAATATACCTGCTTCCGATGTTCATCTTGTTCAGGTAATGGAGAATCATCAAGAGGTCAAAGCATTGAAAAACATCGATTTCACAGATGCTGTTGCCTTGAATATTAAACTTAAAGCTGAAGCAAAAGGAACTTTGGTGCTGATGAATGAATTAGGTGTAGGTTACGACGAGGATATGTTATGGGATGTCAACATCGCTGGTATGCGCTTCGGAAAAAAGATGCAGTTCATCTCTACAATTCAGACAAATAACAACGGTTCCAATTTATCAAACAAAAGCAATGGCGGTTCAGGTAAATTCGCTTCAACGATAAAACCTTCTGTCCCGAATATAGGCGATTCAAGGACGACTTTCAACGATTCATACGGATTGACTTTTAACTCATTGCAAAAACTAAACAATGATGCGGAATTGTCGTTGAATATCTTGGGTGGTTTCGATAAAAACAGAAAATCATCGTTTGCGCGTACTTCGTATCTCGTTCCTGAAATCGATAGCATCAATATTTATGAGACAATGAATTACGGAGAAAAATCTTATTCCTTAGAAACAGATATTAATTATAATCTCAATACGAAATTGGATTATTTAAAGATAAATTTCAATGTCTTGGGTAACGATATACTCAATTCTTCAGATATAGAATCTTCTTCTTTGATAAGACAAAAAGAAGATTATCAGAATCTTACTGCGAAAGCATATATACGTTGGATTAGAAAAAGCAGGACAGACAATGAAAAAGGAATCGAGATAAATTCAAGAAACACATATAATATATTGCCATATTATTCAGATGTGTCGCCAGGTTCTTTCCCGGAAGAATTAAATAATGGAATCAATTACGATATGACTAAGCAAAATGTTGATTTCACGTCATTTAAAAGCAATAACACGTTTAGATTCCTTACGCTTTTCGTCATAAAAAGAATTTCTATACATCCTTATGCAATTGTCAATGTTGAAAGACAGACCTTGAATAGTTCTATTTTATGTTTTAATGATAATCAGAACGTTACAGATTATAATGATAATTTTAACAATGATTTGGTTTGGCTTAAGACAGAAGGTAATATAGGATTTAGGTTCGATTATAGGAAACGTAGGTTTACATCAGAATTGACTCTTCCTGTTCAAATTCGTCATATTGATTTAGACGACAACATCAACGAAAATTCTAAGGCGGAAACCAAAGTTCTGTTTCAACCAGATGTGAATCTGAAATATAAGCTGAACAATAGTTTGGATGTTTCAGCGACAAGTCGTATCTATAATACGACGCCAACTTTAAACACACAATATTCTTCTTATATCTTAAGGAATTACAGGACTTTGACGCGTTACGACAGTAATCTCTCCGATACGAAAGGCAATACTTCATCATTAAAATTGTCATTTAATGATGTGATGAATTTTATCTTCGGTGACATTTCCATGAATTATAATTATCAAGTCAATGAAGTGATGTATTCGCAGACATTTGAAGATAATTATATAATAATCAATACTATTGATAAAAGAAGTTATGGCGACTATCTGTCGTTCTCTCTTTATCTCGGAAAAGGCTTTAACTGGAAAAGATTGAATATCAATGGTAAATGTTCATACGGATTCGGTAAGTCTCCGCAGTTGGTTCAAGATAATATTGCGACATATAATAACCAAGGATGGAATGCAAATGTAACAGCGTCAATGAATATCACTAATGCTGTCATCTTCTCCAACAAGTTCAGCTGGAGCGACATGAAATCATCTATAGAAGGTCAAACGGAGCCAAATGACAATATCCTGAGTTTTGTTGAAAACGCAAATATCGACTTTGTGCTGCCATTCGGATTTGTGTTTGGAAGCAGTTTTGAATATTATTTCACTTCCGATAATTACGGTAAACAACATTTCATGCTATGGGATTGCAATCTGTCTTATACATATAAGAATCTGAAGTTCAATATGGAATGTAACAATATACTAAATACAGAATCATTTGTATATTCATACTTTACTGATATTTACAATTTTTATTCGTCCTATCATATTTGTCCGAGAAGTGTAATGTTAAAATTGAAATTTGAAATTTGAAAATTAAATAATCTGGTTTAAGGTTTAATGCTTAAGGTTTAAGGAAATAGAATCCAATTAACTTAAAAACTATTAACTTAAAACTTAAAAACTACTTTAAACCTTAAACCTTAAACTTTAAACTAAAAAGATTATATTTGCATATAAAATAATGTTTATTATGAAATTCAGATTGTTGATAATTATGATGATTTGTTGGCTGGTATCATGCGGAACCGGCAACACAAAAGAAACTGATAAAATCGTTGATTATATTAATGGTGTCATTGAAAATAATGATTATACCATTATTTATTTTGGAGCACATTGGTGCGGTCCGTGCATATCTGGTTTTAAAAATAAAATGATAGACATAATTGATGAGAACTACGATAATGTTGAAACCGTAGTCATATTCTTTGACTCAGGAAATGTCATTCAAAATAATGAAACTATCATGAAATACTCTCCGATCTTGTTGCCGTCGCTGTCAGGTGTTGATAAGACAAGAGTTAACGGGATTTTAAAGAAATTATTCAAAAATCCAGAAAGAATTAATTATATGCCAGTGATGATTTTATGCGATAAGGAAAAGAATATCATCAACTATGATGCTGATAGCAAGCGTTACAGACAATTCGGTAAAAATTATATAGATGAGATTTTGAAATCTGAATAAATATATTTTGGAAAAAATGTATTTTTAGATGTCTAAAATAACGGAAAAAATGTGTTTTTTCACATGTAAAATAACGGAAAAAATGTATCTTTGCTATAAATATTCCTCTTATGTCCCAAAAAGGTAAACTCCTTGTCGTTGATGATAATCCTAATATCTTGTCGGCTGTCAAGATGCTGACAGAGCGTCATTTCGAGAAAGTGACGACTTTGTCTTCTCCTAAGTCTCTGGTATCTGTCATACAGACAGAATCGCCTGATGTGCTTCTGCTTGACATGAATTTCCATGCTGGTATCAATACTGGCAACGAAGGTCTTTTCTGGCTTAATGAGGTGAATGCCAAATTCCCTAAAATCAAAGTGGTGCTCTTCACTGCTTATGCCGACGTGGACCTCGCCGTACGCGCCATGAAAGACGGCGCCCACGACTTCATAGTCAAACCTTGGAATAACGAGAAACTTATCGAGACTCTCCTCAACGCTTGTAATCAAGGAAATAAGAAATCGTCGGCAAAGAAAGACAACTCTTCGGATAAAAAGTCTTCTATGTATTGGGGCTCTTCCCCTGAGATGATGCGTATCAAAAGCATAGTGGAACGCGTGGCATCCACCGATGCTAACATCTTGATAACAGGTGAGAACGGTACCGGTAAGGAGGTGCTGGCTCGTGAGATTCATTCTCTTTCCTCACGTTGTAACAACGAGATGGTCACTCTCGATATGGGAGCAATACCTGACACGCTTTTTGAGAGCGAGCTCTTCGGACATAAGAAAGGCGCTTTCACCGACGCTAATGCCGACAGAATAGGCAAGATGGAAGCGGCTAACAACTCAACGCTCTTCATGGACGAAATAGGCAATATGCCTATGCATTTGCAGGCTAAACTCCTGACAGCGCTCCAAAACAGAAACGTCACCCGTCTCGGAACGAATAATCCGGTAAGTATAGACATACGTCTCATAACAGCAACTAATCGTAACCTCTTCGAGATGGCAGAGAGAAATGAGTTCCGTCAGGATCTGCTGTTTAGAATCAATACGATACATATCAATATCCCGCCTCTGCGTAACAGAAAAGACGATATCGTTCCTTTGGCAGAGATGTTCGTCGATATTTATTCAGAAAGATATAAAAAAGAAAATATAAGCATATCAAAGTCAGCGGCAGAGAAACTGCTTGCTCATCGTTGGGACGGTAATATACGCGAGCTTCAGCATACTATGGAGAAGGCGGTCATCATGTGCGACAGCGATGTCATAAAACCTGAACATCTAGGTTTGTATGAATCAGTAAGATATTCTGCCGTAGATAATAACGCTACATTGGAAGATATTGAGCGTGCTGCCATCGCTGAGACGATAAACTCCTGCAACGGCAACCTCTCTCTCGTGGCACAGAAACTCGGCATCACTCGTCAGACTCTTTATAACAAAATAAAACGTTATGGTCTATGAGAAACAGCAGAGTCTCATATAGACGTATAATATTGTATATCATTTTCTTGATATTGATGAGCGCAGCGTCGTGCTTGTGCGTAGCCTTTAAAATGTACGCCTTGCTTCTCGTATGTTTGCCCTTGTTGATATTATCTGTATTTAAATTGATATCCGTTTATAATGGCATCATAGGTCGTCTTTCATTCATCATCAAAGCTGTGAAAAACGATGACTATTCATTTCGTTTCTCGGAAAATCCCAACAGCACGGAAAATTCTTTCGTGAATCATTCTCTCAACCAAATCAAGGAGGTGATGGATGAGAAGAAACGTCTCATGCGTGAAGACGATAAGAACTTTGAACTGATAATGGAATGTGCCAATATTGGAATCATGTTGCTGATGGATAACGGAACGGTGGTTCATGCCAATTCCAAGGCGTTAGGAATCTTCTCGATGCCTCGCATAAGTCACATCTCGTATCTTCGTATGCAGTCGGAGGAACTTGTTCAGGTCTTGGAAAACATAAGACCTACTGAACAGAAAACTGTCAGGTATTACACTGAAATCGGCGAGGTGAACTTGGTTTTAAGTTGTGCTGAGATAAAATATAAAGAGAAGAATCTGAGAGTCATAACGATAGGTAATATCGGAAAAGAACTCGATAATCAGGAGGTGGAAGTGTGGGAGAAACTGACGCGTATCCTCACTCACGAGATTATGAATTCTCTAGCGCCAATCACTTCGATAAGCAGCACTATGATGACCTCTCTCGATGATAAGGAGAAGATAGGGGAGGGATTGGCGATAATACATTCTACCAGCGACAGACTCATGCAGTTTGTCAACTCATTCCGTCAGGTGACGAGAATTCCTGTGCCACAGAAATCACCTTTCTATCTTAACGAATTGATAGATAATGTGGCGTCGCTGCTCGATTTTAAAAATATAAAAGTTGACATCAACATAAATCCTGATGACATTATGCTTTATGCAGACAGAAGTCAGATGTCGCAGGTTTTGCTCAATATTTTGAAAAATGCTATCGACACATGCGAGGACGAAAATAAAGTCTATAACATTGAGATAAATGCGTTTATCGACAAAGAAGAACGAATACATATTGAGTTGAGCAACGACGCAGGAAAGATTCCTGATGAGGTTTCGGATAATATCTTTATGCCGTTCTTCACCACAAAACGAGAAGGATCCGGCATCGGTCTCGCTATCTCACGTCAAATCATACGACTTCATGGCGGCACTCTTCATCTCTCGAAAAACACAGAGGAAAAAGTGACGTTCCTGATAGTGCTGGAGTGATTAATTTCATAATTTTGTAAGCTTAAAGAGTTAGTGTGGTTATGCAGTAATGTATTAACTACATTACTCAATTACTTCATTACTCTAAAAAAAAGATTATGCGATACGAACAACTCAATAGAAAAGGATGGATTATAGCGTTGATTTTTATAATCATATCTGGATTATTTATTCAGTGGTCGTATATGAACGAGTTTCCTTCTTTCATTCATGCTTGGTCGCAGACAGACAGATATGCGTTGGCATTGGGATTTGTTAACAATGATTTAGATCTTTTCCATCCAGAGACTTTTATCTATAACAAGCAGTTTCCGCATCAATGGAGTTTTCCACATGAAAACACAATAACCTCAGTAGATTTTCCAATACTTGAATATTTTGTAGCTATAATAATGAAAATCAGCGGTAACACCGATCCGTGGATTTTTAGATTGTGTACCTTGATAGTCGCGTTCGTCGGAATGTTTTTCCTGTATAAATTAACATTCTTAATCACTAATGACTGGATAAAGTCCGTATTGGTAGTTGCCGTGGCTATGACGTCTCCAGTCTATGCTTATTATTATAATGGTTTCATTCCTAGTATTCCAGCCTTGACATTTATGATAATAGCTTTTTATTGTTATATTAAATATTTGAATAACAATGATAAGAAGCTGTTCGTGACGGCAATCGTATTCTGTATGTTTTCGGTATTGGTGCGTTCTTCTTTTGCTGTTTTTTATGTTTCGTTGCTAGGCTTTGAGTTTTTAAGAATATTGAGAAAAGAGACACAATATATCAGCAAAATAATTCCTGTGTTAATTTCTTTTATGATAATATTGATGTATTATCTTTGGAACAAGCATCTTGCAGCTGAAAATGGCACCTTGTTTTTAGGTGAATTGATGTCTGCAAATAATTGGGATGATTTCGTTTATAGGATGACAAAGGCAAAAGATAATTGGTTGTATCATTATTTTACAAATGTTCATTATAGGCTTTATGCTTTTGCTATTATCGCTTCACTCTTATTCTATATTTATGATTTTTTCAGAAGAAAGAAAAATGATATCAAGAAGGAAAACAACGTAAGTCTTTCATTATGGTGTCTTTGTGGAATAATGTTGCTTGGATGTATATGCTTTTTAATAGCGATGGTAAAGCAATTTCCTAATCATGATTATTATTTTATTGATACTTTCTTTTTTTCGATATTGTTTTTGTTAATATTGTTGCTTAAAAGTCTGCCTAGAATTACGAATTACAAATACGGTATCTTTGCTTTTGTTGTATTGATATTCTTAGTCTCCAATATGTTAAAAGATGTTAAGGAAATACAGACGAAAAGGAGAGCGAGATGGCGTGGTCCTGATTCAGAAAGAACGATAAAAAATTACATGGGTGCTGAGCAATATCTCGATTCCTTGAATATCTCTAAGGACGCTAAGATATTGACATTATATGCCTATCCGCAAAACACGCCATTTATTCTTATGAACAGAAAAGGTTATACTGCGATGTTCGATAAACATGATATGGTAAAGAATGGTCTCACTTTCGATTACGATTATCTTATCATAGAAAATGAGATTCTTAAACAGAAAGTTAAAGAAAATAAAGAATTCTTGTCCGACATGAAATATCATTCTGATAACGGAAAGATCACAGTTTTTGTTAAGGGGACTTCTATAAATTCCCCGTTTAAATAATTTTTGACAGTAACGATTAAAACTTTTGCATGCTTTATGTTTTTTCTTGGAATCTTTTCGCCTTTCTTTAAATCACATAGCTCGCTATGTTCTTTCAAGAAAAACA
>JAFZDU010000103.1 GCA_017561025.1 Bacteroidales bacterium
AGCAGGCCCAAAGAGCCTAGTATCCAAGCGAGCCCCAAAGCACCATAACCGATATTATAGAGAGTTCCCCCTGATGGATTTTCAAATATAAACGCAAGGATTAGAAGACCGAAAAACATCAAGTTGTAGATCAACCAGAACTACCAATATTCACTTCTGGAGGCTTTTCCTTTAAAATCTGCGTATTTTTTAATGAAGCAGGTTTGGTAAGATTCAATGATATTCATAGGAACTTATCTCGAATTATGTTTTAATATCTGCGCCACTCACCTCTAGCCTTTTATCCTAGTAACTCCGTACCTATCAGCCAAGGATTGCACCATTTTCTTATATCTATTTCAATAATCAGAAGGCTATCTGAATCCATTTATTTTCATTTGTATGAAGTCTATAGCATCACCTACGGTATTGACATTATCAGAAATTTCCTCATCCAAAATTTCTATATTAAATTCCTTTTCGAATTCCATTATTAGTTCAACAGAATCAAGAGAATCAGCACCTAAATCGTATATAAAATACGCTGAATCAATAACTTCACAATCCGCAACGCCCATTTTCTCTACAATTATTTTTCTAACTCTATTTGCTATTTCATTACGGCTCAATCTAATTTTATTAGTCCCATAAAGAGATAATCTCTCAAGGGCATTAATAGCACGCTGATGACCATAATTTGCGGCTTGAGTATAGTAATGAAAAGCAAGTGGAAGATTCTTCAAAACATCAATACCATATTCATAATTATATCCCAACCAAAACAAAGACTCAGCCCGTTGTGAATCCGATGTAGAGTTTTCACAATCATGCTCCTGCAATCTGTTTACAGCATTCCGGGCTCGCCAATCACCGTTATTCGCAGCTTGAGTATAATACTTTAGGGCAAGGTTGAGATCCTTAGTCACACCACGTCCGTTTTCATAATTAAACCCTAATTGGAACAGATCTACTACTTCCGGTTCGACCGGTTTTGACGCAGGAGATGGTTTTGACACAGGGGATTGATGCAATCTATTGACGGCATTCTGGGCTCGCCAATCACCGTTATTCGCAGCTTGAGTATAATACTTTAGGGCAAGATTGAGATCCTTAGTCACACCACGTCCGTTTTCATAATTAAACCCTAATTGGAACAGATCTACTACTTCCGGTTCGACTGGTTTTGACGCAGGAGATGGTTTTGACACAGGGGATTGATGCAATTTATTGACAGCATTCTGGGCAGATGAATTACCTATATGAGAAGCCTCTATTTTTTGACCACACCTTGGACAAAATGCTGCTTCTTTCGGTAATATATATTTACCAAAACTTTGACAACTCTGATTAGTACAGGCCTTTAATTGCCCCTCAATCTTCTTGCCTGTATTTTCACAAAACAATGCATCATCTCTATGTTCTTGATTACAATGAGGACATTTCATATGAATATTCAATTATATAATAATGTTACTTTTCTAATACAACCGAAAGAAGAATATCGTAGAGATGAATAATGGATAAAAGTTGTGAGTTCATCATCATATAAACCTTAAATTTATCGGAGTCTATCTCTTTAAAATATTCCAGACAAGAGCAGAAGGCAGGTCAACACCATAAGTATTGTAATAATCCTGCGCGAATACTATACCAGCTTCGCTATAATCAACCCCATCTTGATCTCCAGGATGGATATCGCTTAGATAAGTACCAGCAAGAGAATTTTCATATCACATATATTAGCTACAGTTTATTCATCAATGTTAATCCCATTTCCTCCTCAAGAATCCTCCTATTTTAAGGTTTCCATACTCCACTCCCACACCTCTCACAGATATTCCAACACAACCAGATGAACAATCTAGTTTATCCATTACTAATCTCATATTATCGTGCGGAACCACACTGCCTAGAAGACCAAAGGTACGTTTTAACTCAGATAGATCGCCAATAAGGAATGTTCCCACAACTGGTTGAGTTTCGAGTATATTTCCATTCTCATCCAAGACATCTACCATATCACCGATATCTATAGATCCTGAACTTATATATCCAACAGCAATATCTGGACAACCTATTCGTCGAAACTGTTCAGAAATTTTCATCTCAAATAGATCTCGCGCAATCTTTTTACCAGCATATTCCTTAATGTAATTCATATATACCTCTTCACTTTCACTCTTTTGCGATTGTGTTATCGTTGTTTCATAGCTTCGATAGGTGACACCAATTTTATCTAATCGATAATTAATGTAAGAAAAGGTCAATTCCAGCTTGCCTGAAATATCACAAACAATAACCTCGCTTACCGGCTTATTCATAATATCACTAAAGCGCACTTGAATATCTTGAAAGAAAAATTGTTCATTTCTCAAGATGGTTATCAAATCATCAAAGGATTTATCATAAGAAAAATCAAATTCTTTTTTCCATTTAGGTGGCATCTTCCCATTATTAAGGAGCATATGTTCAAAAGGAAAATCTTTATTTCCAGTTAGAAATTCAATGCCATCAAAAGGAGAATACCAAAAATCACCATCACATTCCTCCAATTTAGAATGATCTACTTGATTAATCATAGTTTTACCAAGTGAAACTCCATAAATCGGGAAAAGGCGGTCGTAAATCTCCCCCTTTAAAGATAATTCATCCTTAAATGACAAACAATTTGATAAATTGGATGCTTTGATGCCGATTTTTTGCCCGCATCTAGGACAAAATGCGGCTTCAATCGGTAATAAATATTTACCAAAATCTGGACATTCCTGATTAGTGCAGGACTTTAGCGACTTCTCAATCTTCTTGCCTGTATTTTCACAAAACAAAGCATTTTCACTATGCTCTTGATTACAATGAGGGCATTCCATATCTAAGATTCATTTATGTACGACTTTTACTTTCTTGTACAACCGAAAGTAGGAGAGAAAACATTCAAGTCCTCACCGTCATCGGCGATAAACGGGGTTTCCACTTCAGTTGGGAAAAAATCCCCTGTTATGGGACTAGGAAAATCATACGGTGAAGGATCTGGAACAAAATCTCCAAACTCTTCTCCTGGCTCTGGATACAAATCATAGCCCGAACAATCAGCAGTTACGTCAATTTCTCCATCTAGAGTAGTACCAGATAGCACATCATCTAACAAATTTGAAAACATATATATAATAATTTAACTGGTTTATATTTATAGAATCAGAAATAGCGTAAATCTATCAGACACTTCAGATGATTCTAAAAGACCATGGTGAAGAATCTTTACAGTCGTATCCCGGTTTATGCTTTCAACTTGGCAAAATATTTATCCAGAATTTCTGTCGCGTCTTGGAATGATATCGCTGGCCTTGCCCCGGCAAAAATAGCCTTTGCACCAACTATAAAATCATCAATATTTACAGAAGTTATGCCAGAGTTCCTGATATTTTGAGCTATACTCATCCCCAAGGCATAACTGGTCCTAGAAACGACTTTATCATTATTATCTGACTTAGTATGCCGGTTGTCGTAATTATAAGACTCTCCCTCATACTCTGCACCAATCTTATCGATTTTCTGCCCGCACCGTGGACAAAACAATGCATCGGGAGGCAAAATATGTTTATTAAAATCAACACATCCAGGATTCGTGCAGGCTTTAAACGATTGCACAATTTCCTTTCCCGTCACCGGACAGAACTTAAAGCCGTCGGGATGTTCCCCGTTACAATGTACACATTTCATAATTGAACTATTTTTGCATTTACCTTAACTTCACAATCTTTTCTCGTGGAATCAGACTCTCTTTCAGGAACTATTTTTCCTGAATACAGATTACGGCGATAATCAATAATATCTTTGAACTGATCATAAATCTGCAATGTATATTGTATCTCACGCATACGTTGATAGTGAATATAATGAGTGATATTATATCTGATATAAGATACTAATAGCAGCATAGTTAAAGGCAATAAAGCAGCCATATAGTGTATGAATTTCAGATTATCTGAACTATCGGTAAACATATTACAAAAAAGAATTGCAGCAAAACAAATCGAACTCGCAATTGTCACTATAAACAAAAGAGAAGACATATGCCACGTTGAAGAGGACATTCTGATATGTGATTCATTCTTATTGATAAGCGGATATGCTTCGTTTGCAAATATCTGGATCTTTACTTTGAGAGAGTTTATCTTATTTTTAGACCTCTCTTCCATTCTATACCAATCAACATGTTCCAATAGCTTCAGCATGTTACGCTTCAGCAGATACTTATAGTAATTAGTATATGGAAAATCGCCTCGGTCAGATGTTGCGCAACCGATATCCATCTGATTATGCAGTATGCAATAACATATCACAAGGTTCAATAAGCCATCCGAACAAGTATGCTCCAAACAAGCAAAGTATTCTTTATATTTCTTAACTACATTTTCAGAATTGGGAGAAAGAGCGAACTCACCATTATTTATAATATCTTCCGGAAACAGTACGGGCCAAAACTTCTTGATATCAACATGTTCATTATCAGATTTCAATTCCTCCAAAGCATCCCCACAAACCTTTTTCAAAGAATCCAAATGTGAGTCTTTATCTTTAGTAGCTGATTTAGACTCAGGAAGTAAATCAACCAACCTTTTATTGAGAATTGCAATCTCTTGTCTTAACAGGCTTTTATATAAGTCGATGCTTTGATTTTCTGCGCGATCCGATACTATCAACGACTTCTTAACACTTTTAAGAAAGCGTGTAACCTGTCGCTTTACATCTTTTTTATCTGGTACAGATATATCTGCTCTATAAAATATATGACCGACAACATATGAGAAAAAGACACAGATGATTAACAATACCCACCAGAAGCCACCATTTCCAAATATAGCTTCCATGAACTTATTGTCTCCATCATAATAGATAATTAACGGCAATACGACGCTTATAAATACGACGATGATAAATAAGAAACCCGGTATCAGAGCTCCTATTATATCAACCATCAACTCATTCAAGAGTTTGGTCCCGAGATCATGCTTCTTTGGGTTTTCCATACTAATACTACTAGCCTTTAGAGTTATTCCTTGTCTTTATCTGTTCCAGCTTAATATCTTCTATAACATAACGCCAAACAAGAAGATTGCCTAACAAATAGGAAAGACTTAAAACACTGCATCCAATTATTTTTATTATAAGTACACAAGTCACAGCCTTATTGCCAATAGCCAGCAGTCCCCACAATAAACCAAAATATAAACCGCCCATTACGATCAAAGGCAATACGATTGTCTTCCAGAAATACCCTACGCTTTTACTATTCTTCTCCATATTGGTATCAAAAATTAACATTAAAGACTACAACTTGTGAGTTTTACCTTTGCCTTAACAAAAACACGTGATTCCAATGCAACACCGAATTCGATTATTTCGCTTATTGGTGTGCCTTCCTTTGCCACAGGATTATCAATGCATATATGTCTAACCGAATCAAAAGTTTCATCGTCATCAATTGGTTTTCCTCCTGATAGATATAAAGCAGTTCTCAACCTCTCATTAACCAAGTCTAATAGCAATCGGCTATCTGGTGATTTGAATCGCGGTGAGATCCGATCTATCTCGCTCAACAAATCTGCACACTCAGTAAAGATCTTCACCAATGGTCGATTATCCAATAAAGAGTCAGAACTCTTTTTAGGTTCATAATCGACAAGTCCTTTGGCATCATTGTTCTCATCAACTAAAGATTCTTGTGAAACATAATCTGTCGGCCCTTCATACACATCTTCAGTCAAGAAGTCTGGCATCTTGTCATCAACATTCACTTGAATCGGTTCGTTTACACATTCCGAATTGCTTTGCTCAAATTCATCGGGCCTAGAATATGAATCATGCTTCCGTATACCAAATAACCATTTAATAATATTCATACTCTACTCATTTAATAGTTTACCATACATTGCATATACTAAAGTCAAAAGTCTTGAAAATTCCCTATTGTTTTGTACCCTTTGCAATCTTGCATTCCAAATCCTCTGACGATTTATTAGATACACTCTATCCGTTGGCATCTGTTTATCCGGATATTTTCCAAATAATATCTCTAATTCCTCTACTTCCTCTTTAGTCCTAAGAAGATGAGACATTTTGGCTAACAAATGTAGACCTTCTGAAGACTTTTCTTTACCAGCAAGACTCTCCCTTAATTCATCTGCTTTTATAAGTAACATGTCTATATCGTTCGAATAACTATCACATTTTCCTAAATCCGGAATGTTTTTCTCAACAAAGTGTCTGAAAGAATTCAACAGATTCCTATCAAAGTAGCCTTCAGAATTATTTATTACTTGTAAATAATCTCTACGACTGATGTTTTGAGACTTCAACTCTGGTAATGCAACATTCTTCAGATCTACCAGAATTTCTTGAACTTCTTTAATAATCTTTGAACACCTAATGGCTCGGGAACGACTGAAAAATTGCTTTTCCAAGATCTTATTAACTTTTTCCATACCAGAGTAGTCTATAAGATATTCAATAGCCTCATTAAGAGTTTTGTAATACAGAGCAAGGGCTATGGTATAAAAAACCTTCCACGGCATATCTGCTACCATGGATATTCTAGTATCATACGGCAACCCACAACTTTCAAACAAGGTATTGTAAGCTCCATCCTTTTGAAGAAAGGTTATACTGTCTTTGAAACGTTTTTGGAATTTATCTTCCGGAATTTGACGTACTTTCTTTTGAAGGTCTTCCAAAGTTCCTTGTTTCTGCAACTTTTTGACAGCATGATATACCCCAGCTGATACAGGAACAACAGTACTTAACTCACGACGGTATGAATTTACTAGAGTCTGCACCATCCTGTTTATTACCTCTGGCTCCGCATTGTTTTCCCTATCAATTTGAGTCATAACACCTAAAGCATTAAGTGCTGATATATTAGGCATATACTCTCCAAAGAACTTCTGGGCACTACTTTCTGGAACCGGAGTGCTTATATATACTACTGCATCTGCCCCTTCTGTCAAAGTATCCGATTGCTTTGCATGAAGTTCTCTTAGGGCAACACGTTGAGGGTTGAAATAATCAGCTGTTCTTTGCTCATGCACATCCTCTACTGAACCGACTCCTGGTGTATCAATCAACGTAATATTCTTAAGAATCGGATGTGGAACCAAATATTCAAGATGATCGATTCTCTCAGCACGCTCAAGAACATCTTTACTATGTCCCTGCAAAGAATCAAGGAATTCCTTGGTCTGAGCCTCAGGCTCACGTCCATCATTCCAATAGACCATTACTGGTTTACTAGGGTCTTCAGGATGGCCATATTTAAAATAATTAATAGTAGCTGTAGTTTCAGTAGTTCCGACCATTGCCAGATCAATTCCAAGCAAGGCATTAAGGAACGAACTTTTACCAGCTTTGACCTTGCCTGCTATAGCTAGCTCACAAGGCATATCTGAAAGATACGACAATCTTTCCAGCCTAGCTTTATAATATGGTTCCCAAGGCGTTTTAGAAAGAAACGATAAAACATCAGAAATTAGTTTCTGAGTATTATGAACTTCATTCATTTTCTACAAATCATCAAAACAATAATTATAACTAAAATTAGGTTTGCCACAATAAATACAGAATTGCTGATCAGTTCTCAATTTTGTTCCATCATGAATACAATAGCATATTTGAGCCTGTATCTTTCCTGCATTTGCATATATCGCTGCACCATTAGCAACAGCAACATCTATATCTTGAACTGGGATTGGAGCGACAGGACATATTTCCTTAAGTTTCTCGGTGACTTGAGGTAATCGTGAACTACCGCCAATAAGAATAACTTTATCAATACTCAAACCATTAGACTTTTCAGCATTAACTTTTGCGATCATCTGTTTAGTAAGCATAATGGTCTTATCAATCCACGGTGAAACTATGTCATCCCATTGATTTGGCGTCAAAGGATTAAGCCTTAATATATCTGAAGCACAGGGTGGCAAAAAAAGCATGTGTTTTTGAAAAATTCCTAAGGACATCGCCTCTTTCTGCTTCATACAATCCATCTTCAAAATAGGTAAGAATACCTCATTTTCATATTCCGAAATATGTCTACCACGTGTATTATAAACTATTTTATCCCATACTTCATATAAGGCATTGTCAATATTGTCTCCACCGCAATCTGAATTTCCCATTGGAGGTAAAGTAATATACTCACCATTGTGATCAAACTTCACATAAGCCACATCAAATGTTCCGCCTCCAAAATCGTAAATAAGAAGTCCTTGATTCTTAATCACTCTGTTACCAGAATATCCCATAGCGGCTGCTACAGGTTCTTTCAGCAACTTTATCACATTAAATCCAGCTAATTGTGCAGCCTCCTTTAAGATTTCTTTCTTGAAAGGTGTTTCATCAAAAGAAACTGGATATGTCACACATACGTCAGTAACAACTTCGCCTTCAAAACAAGTCTTCTCAGCATATTGCTTGATATACTTGAAGAATAAGGATATCGCTTCTACATAGGTAATGGACTTCATTCCTGGTATCGCTACTCTCTCGGTACGCGACATATTACGTTTTAATCCAGTAACAATACCACTCAAAACCAAATCTGCTTCTTCGGATGTCTGGGCATTCTGGCATGCCTCGTATTTCGCATACGCAGCTTCGCCAATGAAAGGACGACCTCCATCTTCTGGGAAATATAGCATTGTAGGTATCTTCTCCTTACCGTTAAATCTTATAGGAACTGCCTCCTGCGTCCTATTATTAATATAAGATACCGTTGAATATGTAGTTCCGAAATCAATACCAATTTTTGCCATATTCTGTTATTTTAGTACACTTTCTATTTTTTCTCGTAACTCACACATCTGTTTGAGAGACGGAACCAGATCATTCCATTTCATCAACTCCCCTTTCAATGACTCACACTCTTTCTTCTTTTCCTCAACGCTCAATTTTGCTTGATTTTCAAATGCTATCAATTGGCTCTGCATTTCCTGTTTTTTATTTGCCACAGATTTGGAAAGAGACTGTTCCGCAGCCGTTTTTAAGGCATAGATAAATTCATTAACAATTGAACGGTTGTTTCCGCCACACACATCACATAATTGAGAATTCAATCTATCCATCAATTTAGCAAACTCTTCTCTAAAATGAGCTTTATTACGTTCAATCTCTGCTTCATCAGCAGATGATCCTCCTGTAAGAAAATCCCATAGTGTTTTACCAATTGCTATGATTGGACCTAAAGGAGCTATAATTATAGACGCAGCTTTACCTAAAAAAGAATTTCTCCAAAAATCCCTCATAACACAAGAGAGTTTCTGATTAAAATCCAATTTTATAGTAGTGATGCTAGTAGCATCGCTTCCAACAGAGCCATGAGATATTGAATCAATACATGCATCTGCATCACTGATCAAGATTGCCACCTCATGTTCCGCATCTGACATAATTGACTCCCACTGAGATACAACATCATTGACTACGGACTGAGGCATTGTTTTTCCTAATGCCTCAACTTCGTTCATAGTAGACAAATTCTTAATCAAATTGATGTAATGCTCACGAATCGGACTAGTCAGACGAAACATCTGTGACACTCTATTTGCTACATTGTTGCAAACCCTGGAAACATCCTCAGCCAATTGTTTGTTTTGAACACTACCCGCTCCCCATTCTTGCTGCAGTCTATTCTGCAATGCAAGCTTTTCACTCTTAAACTTAATGTCAAGCTGCTGCTCCGCCTCTACTGATGCTTTTAAAAGATCGTTTATATATGTTCGAACTTTAATAACATGATTTTGGGACTCATATAATGCAAAAGATGTGTGAGTCAATGCTACCGCCATGGTAATGATTCTCATCAATTCATCTTTAATTGCCGGAAACATACTTATGCGCATATTCTCTACTCTGAAATCAACTTCATCCTCATCGGCTGCTTCTCTCAAAATAGTACTAGAAATAGGGTAAACAGTCGGAGATGGAAGTTTGCGGGAATTAAACACCTCCGATAGACTTTCTTCTGTCCTTCTTAATTGAGAGGTCCACTCACTAGGAGCAACAGTATCAATCTTGGTCATCACAAACATCATATAAGGAGTTATATCCAAAACCTTATTGATAAAATCACGTTCCTGCTTAACCAAAGGTGTCTTTGGATCGAAAACAAAGAGAACTCCAGCCGCTTTCTTCACATAATTCTGCGTAATCCATTCGTGCGACTTGTATATTGCTCCCAAACCCGGAGTATCAACCAGACTGACATTTTCCGGTAAGAAAGCGACAGGCACATTTACCTGTATATATGACAACATTTTCCCATCAAACGATTTTTCGCCTTGAATATTGGCATCCACCTGAGAGCCATATTTTGATAAATCACTACGAGAAATTGTCCGTCTGGTTCCGTCATTGAAGACAAGTTCAAATGATTCTCTTGAACTGTTAGTGATACGGAATACCTGAGATGTTGCAATCTCATTATCTACAGGTAGAATATCCTGACCTATTATTGCGTTCAATAATGTGCTTTTGCCTTTCTTTACCTCACCACATACAACGATATCATACATCGGTTGTTCGATACAATTCTTTGCTGCTATGAAGTTCTCACTAGGCTGAGGATATCCGGAATTATATCTTGATAGAGTTTCTATCCTACGGATAATTTCTTTCAGGCCTGAACTCAATTGTTTCACCTGAGGTTCCATCTGTTCCCAATTCATAATCTTATTCTGCTATAACCATAAAATTTGCTGAATCATCCCAAGCATCCAAAAACTGCTCGACGGTATATATGTGAGCGATTTCACCAGTACCTGGATCTGTTAAAATGACTTCACGTTCTGCCGTCAACGGGTTTACCTGTATTCCACTGACTATCAAGGCATGGTCTGCACCTCCTGCATCCACTAAATATCCTAAGTAATCCTCAAAGCTCTCCCACTTGCCGGGTTCCCATAGTTCACCGGAATCAACTCCGACAATAATATGATGACCATGAGCCAGTTCCAATGCCAAATCATCTATAGAAGCATTTACAAATCTGTCGACTGTCATGCCATGGTCCTCCATCAGAACCCCTACATCAGGCATTGCAGTACCACCTTGACCAGGTATATATAAACCTTTCTCGATTGACTCAGCAAGCAATTCATCTTCTGACACCTCTATACCCACGGATTCCAAAATTATCTGTTGGGATTTTATAGCACAAGTATCCGGATATTTCTGATGAATATCCTCAGGAGTTAGTTGTCCAAAAGAGACATTATAATCTGAATTCATTTCACTATTCATAAGTCCTATACTATTAATCATGTTGAGACCTATTTCCGGCAATATAAAATTATCAATCTCTTGTTCAAATACAAGATCAGAGTCATTCTCATGCATGTCAGTCCAATCATCTTGAAAAAAATCTATCTCGTCCACAAGCCCCTTCAAAACGTCATCAGTTTCCAGGAATGACTCCACATATCCGACTTCATCCGCAGTCAGATTGCCCTCAAGATATGCCCCAAGCATTTCTTCCGATATTGGCAGCGGCTGTAAATGTTTCAGCATATTCCCTCCTTTTTGAGCGTTGTGACAAACTGCTCTTTAGCCAGTTTATGTTTATTGTAGTAGTTGTCCATCGACATTCCCAGCAGCTGGGCCGTTTCTTCATTGCTCTTTTCTTCCAGATAGCGATAACGTATGAGAGTCCTGTATCTCGTATTCGGCATCTGAGCCAGTACGATTTCGATGTCTCTATGGTTGATTGCACTTATATCTAAAGTGGATGGTTCTCCGACATTTCTATCAGTTGTTTCGTATCCATCTGCGATTTCCAGTCTCTTGTGGAAAAGTTGCTTGCAGTAGTTTTCTGCCACAATCTTAAGCCATAGAACGAAATGGCAACGGAATCCGAATGATTCGAGAGGACTTTTCCCTGACTGGGGGCCGGGAGTCATTATATAGACATAGATTGTATTGATAAACTCCACGCAGGAATTGCAATCCGTATAGTACTTGTTCCATACGGACTTGAACAGAGGATAATATTCCCGGTATAGATATTGTTTTGTCAGTTCGACATCTCTATCCAGAATACCTTGAACTATTTCTTGGTCGGACATCAAGTTCAGGTCAATGTCTGTTCCCCGATAGACTCTCC
>JAFZDU010000104.1 GCA_017561025.1 Bacteroidales bacterium
ACCATTGGCTGTTGACATTCTTGATCTGAAGCCGTGTTTGTTTCTACGTTTTCTGTTTGATGGTTGAAATGTGCGTTTCATTGTCTTATGTATTTTTTCTTCTTAATTTTCCCTTTATTTTGAGTTGCAAAAGTAGTAAAATTTTCTTAAAGAAAAAACATTTTGTAAAAAAAAATAATAATATTTATTTCTTTATAATTCAATGTGTTATGTTGCAGAATGGTTGGCGGTGTACTTGTATTAGCATATTTGACAATATTTTTTACGAAAAAAAGATATAAAAAGAGAGAGCTGTGATGTGAATAAAAGAGATATGCATCAATGAATAAAAAAAGAGACGTATCAAAATTCGCAGAATTTTGATACGTCTCTACTTGTAGTCTTGTAGTCTTGTTGACTTATTTAACAGGAACGTTTTTCAATGTCTCTGCCAAGAATTCCCAGAACAATGGCACTGTGTCGATTTTGAGTGCTTCGTCTGGTGAGTGAGGGAACACCAATGTTGGTCCGAATGAAACCATATCCCAGTTAGGATATTTTGAACCTAAGATGCCGCATTCCAAACCAGCGTGGATAACCATGATTTTTGGAGTCTTGCCATATTTTTCTTCATAGACTTTCTTCATGGTGTGGAGGATAGGAGAGTTGATGTTTGGTTTCCATCCTGGGTATGAGCCTGTTGATTCTGCTTCAGCGCCGCATCTTTCTAATAATTCGCGCATTTCAGCTGCGAGAGCGTCTTTGCTTGCGTCAACCAAACTGCGTTGTAATGAAGCTGTCATGACTTTGCCATCGATTAATTTTACGATAGCTAAGTTTGAAGATGTCTCAACAGTGCCTTCAAAATCTTTCGACATAGCGATAACGCCGTTAGGATATTTAGCTACAGCCTCGATGATGTTAGCTATAGTAGCTTTATCCATGACTTGAGCTGGCATTTCAGCTGGAGCGATTGTGATGCTCATTTCAGGTTCAACAGCTGCGAATTGTTCTTTCTTCATAGTTTCGAATTGTGAAACGAAAGCTGCCAATTCTTCTGCTTTGTCTTCTAAAACTGTTACTGTTACGAATGATTCGCGAGGAATAGCGTTGCGTAAGCTACCGCCTTGGATGTCAGCAACTCTTGCATCTAATTTTTCTGTTGCGTATGCTAACAATTCGTTCATCACCTTGTTAGCGTTAGCGCGGCCTAAGATGATGTCCATACCTGAGTGACCACCTTTTAATCCTTTAACGACTAATTGGAAAGCCTTTGAGCCAGCAGGTACTTCTTCGAATTTTGGAGTGAAGTAGCCGCATGTGTCGATGCCGCCAGCACAGCCAACGTAGAGTTCGCCTTCTGTTTCTGAGTCTGTATTGATGAGGATGTCACCTTTCAAAACGCCTGTTTCTAAAGCGTTAGCACCTGTCATGCCTGTTTCTTCGTCTATTGTGAAGAGAGCTTCGATAGGGCCGTGAACTAAATCTGTAGCTTCGAGAACTGCCATTGCAGCAGCAGCACCAACGCCGTTGTCAGCACCTAATGTTGTGCCGTTAGCTTTTACCCAACCGTTTTCAATATATGTTTCAATAGGGTCTTTTTCAAAGTCGTGGATTTTGTCTGAGTTCTTTTGTGGCACCATGTCGAGGTGGGCTTGTAAGATAACTCCCATGCGATCTTCGTAACCTGGAGTGGCAGGTTTGCGGATGATGACGTTACCAACTTTATCGACTATAGTTTCAAGACCTAAATTTTCTCCGAATTCTTTAACGAAAGCAACAACTTTCTCTTCTTTTTTTGAAGGACGTGGAATTTGTGTTAAGCTATGGAAGTTTTTCCACAATCCTTTAGGTTCTAAATTTCTTATGCTCATTTTTATTTGTTATTTATGTTAATTATTCATTCATAGTTCATACGTTGTTACCGTATGTCATATCTGTAACAGTCTTTCAGGCTTTGGGTGCATTAATTAAGATATCTTTCAAGAAGTCCCAGAATTTCTGTACTGTAGGTATTTCGATGCGTTCGTCTGGTGAGTGTACTCCGCGGAGTGTCGGGCCGAATGAAATCATGTCCATACCAGCGATTTTGTCTCCTACCAAGCCGCATTCCAGACCTGCGTGGATAGCCTTGACTTTAGGCTCTACACCGAAACGGTTTTTGTAGCATTCTTCAGCGACTTTACGGATTTCTGAATCTGGGTTTGGAGTCCATCCTGGATAGCCGTCAGTATGCAATACTTCAGCGTTAGCGAGGTTGAAAACAGCTTCAACCATATTGGCTACGTCTTCTTTTGAAGATTCGATGGAGCTGCGTTGTGAAGTCTGGATGAAGAAGAAACCTTCTTTTTTCTTTACTGATGCCAAGTTTGTTGATGTCTCTACGAAGTTAGGAATTGTCTGTGACATTGCGATGACGCCGTGAGGACATGCGTAGAGAGCGTTCAATAAGTCGAACTGAGTCATTTCGTCGATGACGAGTTCTGGCTGATTCTCTTCGATGACAGCTTTGACGCTGAGTCCTGGTTCTGTAACCTGATATTCTCTGCGGAAGTTTTCTTCCATTACCTTTACGAATTCCTCGAACTCTTCTTGGAATTCTTCTGGCACGAATGCTACAGCCATAGCTTCACGAGCGATAGCATTGCGTAAGTTGCCGCCTTGGATGTCGTAGATTCTAAGGTCGAATTCGTTTGTTGCTTGCCATAAGATACGTGTTAACAACTTATTAGCATTAGCGAGGTTTTTGTTGATGTCGTCGCCAGAGTGGCCGCCTTTAAGACCGCTTACCATAATTCTATAAGCTGCGTTTCTTTTTGGTGCAGGTTCCATCTTGTAGTAAACCTTGATGATAGTGTCCATGCCGCCTGCGCATCCGATGAATATTTCGCCTTCGTCTTCAGAGTCGAGGTTTAACAAGATACGTCCGCTGAAGTCTTTAGGGTCGAGCTTTTCTGCGCCAGTGAGACCTGTTTCTTCGTCAACAGTGAAGATGCATTCGATAGGACCATGTTGTACTGTAGGGTCAGCGATGACAGCGAGAGCTGCTGCTACGCCGATGCCGTCGTCAGCGCCTAATGTTGTTCCGTTAGCGTGGAGCCAATCGCCTTTGATGACAGCTTCGATAGGGTCGTTTTCGAAATCGTGAACCTTATCGCTGTTCTTTTCGCATACCATGTCGGTATGTGCTTGTAAGATGATAGTCTTGCGGTCTTCGAATCCTGGTGTTGCAGGAGCCTTCATGATGACGTTGCCGCAGTCTTCTACTATATATTCTACTTTATGTTCTTTAGCCCAATTGACGAGATATTCAACCATTTTGCCTTCTTTCTTTGAAGGACGTGGCACTGCCAAAATGCCGTGGAATTCTTTCCATACGCATTCAGGTGTGAGATTTAAAACACATTCGTTCATATCTTTAATTATTTTATGTCTGTTTATAATTTTAAAAGTTCTATTGTCTTCTTAGGGTCTTCTGACTTGAAGACGGCGTTGCCTGCTACGAGGGCGTTGGCACCTGCTGCGAAAAGTTTAGGAGCGTTCTCTGTATTGACGCCTCCGTCCACTTCGATGAGCGTGCTGTAACCGTTTCTGTCAATCATGTCACGCAACTTCTCAATTTTAGAATATGTACGTTCAATGAATTTCTGTCCTCCGAAACCAGGGTTGACCGACATCAATAATACGAGGTCTAAATCACCTAAGATATCTTCCAATACTGATACTGGAGTATGCGGATTGAGAACGACGCCGGCTTTTATTCCGAGAGACTTGATTTTCTGTACTGAACGATGCACATGAGTAGATGCTTCATAATGAAATGTTATAATGCTTGCGCCTGCTTCTTTGAATGCCTCAAAATAACGGTCAGGGTCAACAATCATAAGATGTACGTCGAGAGGTTTTGTCGCCATTTTGTTGATGGCTTGCACAACTGGAATTCCGTATGAAATGTTGGGGACGAAGACACCGTCCATGATGTCGAGGTGATACCAATCTGCTTGACTTTCATTCAGCATTGTGATGTCGTCTGCCAAATGTAAGAAATCTGCTGAGAGCAGGGAAGGGGATATTATTTTTTGCATGACATTATTTTTTTAATGTTTTTGCAAATATAATAAAAAGACTAAAGACTAAGGGTAAAAGGGGAAAGAAATTTTTGTTAAAAAAAGGGGGAGATGGAGTAGAGGGTTTCAGGATTTCAGGGTGGTGGGAATGTAGGTTTATTGCGTTTCTTTATGTCTTTGCGAGAAATTGTTCGGCGCCTCGTCTTGCTCAACGACCTTTCTGAATTTCTGAGTTTCAAAAAAACAAGACCCCGGAATGTTCCGAGGTCTTGAGTCGTATTTTTTTTGAGAAGTAGAGATTATCCGAGATAGCTCTTGAGGATCTTGCTTCTGCTAGTATGTTTTAAGCGTCTGATGGCTTTTTCTTTTATCTGTCTTACGCGTTCGCGTGTGAGGTCGAATTTCTCGCCTATTTCTTCCAATGTCATAGGGTGGCTGCCATTCAAACCGAAGTAGAGACGGACGACGTCGGCTTCGCGTGGAGTCAATGTTGAGATGGCGCGGTCGATTTCTTTTCTTAATGATTCATAGAGGAGCTCAGTCTCAGGAGTGATTACTTCATCGCTTTTCAAGACGTCGTACATGTTGTTGTCTTCGTCTTGTACGAGAGGAGCGTCCATTGATACGTGGCGACCTGCGTTCTTCATTGATTCTTTTACTTCAGCCTCAGTGATGTCTAATGCCTCAGCGATTTCTTCTGCGTTAGGTTCGCGTTCAAACTCTTGTTCCAACTTGGCGTATGTCTTGTTGATTTTGTTGATAGAGCCGATTTTGTTAAGTGGTAAACGGACTATACGTGATTGTTCTGCCAGAGCTTGGAGGATAGATTGACGGATCCACCATACAGCGTAAGAGATAAATTTGAAGCCTCTGGTTTCATCGAAGCGTTGTGCAGCCTTGATCAAACCCAAATTACCTTCATTAATAAGGTCAGGAAGACTTAATCCCTGATTTTGGTATTGCTTAGAAACGGAAACCACGAAACGAAGGTTAGCCTTGGTGAGTTTTTCCAAAGCGATTTTGTCGCCTTGTCTGATTCTCTGTGCCAATTCTACTTCTTCGTCAGCTGTGATAAGTTCAACCTTACCGATTTCTTGCAAATACTTATCGAGTGACGCTGTCTCTCTGTTTGTAACCTGTTTGGTAATTTTTAACTGCCTCATATTTAAAATTTAGTTTAGAGTTATAGCTGAGAGTTTAAAGTGGTTTAGAGTTTAGAGAGTGGAGTAGAAGATTTACTAGCAACTACTCTAAACTCTACACTCTCAACTTTTCACTTTATTTATTTTTTGTTTTTGTGTTCTGGTTTGCCGCCTTTGTCGTTACCTTTTCTTTCGCCTTTGTTTTCATTGCGTGGGCGTTCTGGTTTTTCAACATAACCTTCTGGTTTTGGCAACAAGGCTTTTCTTGAAAGGCGTAACTTACCTGTCTTTTGTTCTATTTCGATAAGTTTAACTTCAACTTTATCGCCTTCTTTGAAGATGCCGTCCATGTTTTCGAGGCGTTTCCAGTCTATTTCAGAGATGTGTAATAAACCGTCTTTGCCAGGTAAAATTTCAACGAAAGCACCGAATGCCATAATTGACTTCACTGTACCTTGGTATATTTCGCCTACTTCTGGAACTGCTACGATAGCGCGTACCTTAGCTTTAGCTGCTTCGAGGTCTTCTTTGTTTGTAGAAGCGATTTCAACGATGCCGCATTTTTCTTCTTCGGTGATGACGATGACAGTGTTAGTTACTTTTTGTATTTCTTGAACGACTTTTCCGCCAGGTCCGATAACAGCGCCGATGCAATCTTTAGGGATGTAGACTTTCTCGATACGAGGAACACTTTCTTTATAGTCAGCTCTAGGTTCTGTTATTGTCTTAGCCATTTCGCCGAGGATGTGCATACGTCCTGCTTTAGCTTGTTCGAGAGCTTCTGTGAGAACTTCGTATGAAAGGCCGTCGACTTTGATGTCCATTTGGCATGCTGTGATACCGTCTTTAGTGCCAGTGACTTTGAAGTCCATGTCGCCGAGGTGGTCTTCGTCGCCTAAGATGTCTGATAAGACGGCGTATTTACCTGTTTCGTTGTCAGTGATGAGACCCATTGCGATACCAGCTACAGGTTTCTTCATTTTTACGCCAGAGTCGAGGAGGGCGAGAGTTCCGCCACAAACTGAAGCCATTGATGAAGAGCCGTTAGATTCCAAGATGTCAGAAACGACGCGGATTGTATATGGGTTTTCGTCACCGCTAGGAATCATGGATTTAAGAGCTCTTTCGGCGAGGTTGCCGTGACCGATTTCACGACGGCTTACGCCGCGGCTTGGTTTGCATTCGCCTGTTGCGAAGCTTGGGAAATTATAATGTAACATGAAGTTAGATGTGCCTTCAACGACAGCGCCGTCGATAGTTTGTTCATCTAATTTTGTTCCTAATGTTACTGTTACGAGAGCTTGTGTTTCACCACGAGTGAATATAGCTGAGCCGTGTGTTGAAGGGAGGACGTCGACTTCTGTCCATATAGGACGGATTTGGTCTAACTTACGGCCGTCTAATCTCTTTCTTTCAATCAAGATAGCGTCGCGGACAGCTTTGCGTTGTATGTCGTGGAAATAACGTTTTGCCAATGAAGATTTTTCTGCGAGTTCTTCTTCGCTGAAGTTAGCGAGGTAACCTTCGAGGATAGCGCCGAAGTTAGCTTCGCGTTCGTGTTTGTTAGCGTTGCCTGTGAGAGCGAAGTCATAACATGGTTTGTATAATTTTTCCATCATGTCTGCTCTTAACTCTTCGTCGTTGTTTTCGTGGCAGTATTCACGTTTTGTCTGAGCTTTTTCAACTTTAGCAGCGAGGTCGATCTGAGCTTGGCAATGAACCTTGATAGCTTCGTGAGCTGCTTTCAAAGCGTTGAGCATCACTTCTTCAGAAACTTCTTTTGATTCACCTTCAACCATGCAGATGTCTTTCATTGAAGCAGCAACCATGAGTTCGAGGTCAGCGTCTTTGAGGAGTTCTTCTTTAGGGTTGATGACGTATTCGCCGTTGATGTAAGCTACGCGAACTTCTGAGATTGGACCGTGGAATGGTATGTCAGATACTGCGATAGCTGCTGATGCTGCGAGAGCTGCATAAGCGTCTGGCAATACGCCGACTTCACCAGAGATGAGAGTGATTTGAACTTGTGTCTCTGCATGATAATCGTCTGGGAACAATGGTCTCAATGCTCTGTCGACCAAGCGAGAGATTAAGATTTCATAGTCTGATGGTTTTCCTTCGCGTTTAAAAAATCCACCGGGGAATTTGCCGGTTGCCGCATATTTTTCTTTGTAATCTACTGAGAGTGGCAAGAAGTCTACATCGTCTTTAGCGTCTTTAGCTGTAACAACAGTTGCCAACAACATTGTTTTACCGCATGTTACGACTGCAGCTCCGTCAGCTTGTTTTGCCAGACGGCCTGTTTCGATTGTGATTGTTTCGTTGCCGAGTTGGATGGTTTGTTTAATTCCTTCTGGACCCATTTTCGTCTTGTTTGTTTGTTTATATATAAATAATATTCCGCTGCGGTATGAAAATAAAATATACGCAAAAAAAAGGCAATTTAAATTGCCTTTTTTTTGCTATCACGCACCTTGTGCTATTATTTTCTAATACCTAATTCTTTGATGATAGTACGGTATCTTTCGATATCTTTTTTCTTTAAGTAATCAAGAAGTCTTCTTCTTTTACCTACGAGACTAACTAATGAACGCATTGTAGCAACGTCTTTTTTGTTTTGCTTCATGTGTTCTGTTAAATGCTTGATTCTGAAAGTGAACAATGCAATTTGTCCTTCTGCTGAACCTGTGTCTTGTGCATTTTTACCGTATGCACTGAAAAATTCTGTTTTCTTTTCTGCAGTTAAATACATATCTTTTATTTTTCTTCTTTTTTCTTTCGGACTGCAAAGATAGTACTTTTTTTGTTTAAAATCACTTTTTTTAAAAAAAATAATTTTTTTTGAAAATATAATCTCTTACTAGCCCTAAAGTTATAGATTATTAAATACTTACGTTGTTTTATCTTGTTTGTGATTACAGTCTTTTTTTATAAAAGGATGTTAGGAACATCTTCATCATCATCACATTCGCTCACTCTTTCTTCTTCTTCATTGGAAAAAATGCTGCTGTTTGATATGCTTTCTGTACTTGAATCGGCAGTGTTTTCGTCGTTGAAAATTATTATATTGTTGCCAAATGATGGGAAATATAACAACTTGATGTAGAATCTTCTGAATCTTTCTGATTTCTCTAGGAATGGCACTAGTAATGAAGTGAAAATTATAGTGAAAAAGATGACAGAGAATACAATGTTGCTGACGCCTTCGGAACCTGTAAGGCCTGATTGTGAAATCATGGTGGCAAGTACTGCCGCTGCAAGTCCTCGAGGTATCATCATCGATAGAAATGCTCTGTCTTTGTTGCTTACATTGTTAATGTCAGCCGGCAATGAAATTCTTACAATAGGTATTCTTAAAATTATCAAGATCACGGAAATGCCGAGTCCTATTAATAGTGAAATCAAACTGTCGAATTTTATTGAGATGCCCACATATACGAAGAAGAAGGTCTTCATCAAGAATACAAGCTCGCTGAACAATGTCTTTTCCATAGGGTTGAGCAGAGTAGGCTTTCTCTTGGTGAATTTAGTCAGCCATCTGTGGTGTATGAGATCCATATTAGCTAATCCTATCCCGAATGCTAAAGCGGAGATTATTCCGCTATATCCCAACAGTTCGTTGATTCCGTATATGATGAAAACGAAAGCTGGTGTGGTGAAAATGGAGTTGTTGATGGTTCTTACTTTGTCGAGTACCAATGACCAGAATATCGAACCCAACAATCCGATTATGGATGCTAGCAAGAACGATGAGAAAACCTGTCCGAAGATGATGCCTATTCTAAACTCTCCGTATTTGTATGATTCGAAGATGGCCAATGCTACGACGATGCAGAGGATTGCGCTGAACGCAGACTCTAGTATGAGTATGGTCTTGCTTTTCTCTCCGATGCTGATTTGTTTAACTAAAGGAATTGCCACTGCTGATGATGATCCTCCTAAAGCCGCTCCTAACATGAAACTGATGCCAGGGTTCATTCCCAAAGCCAGCCAACCTAGGGCTCCTATTGCTATAAATGTGATTAGGAAGTTTACAATTGTTAAGGTTACTGTATTTTTAATGGAATCGGCTAAGGTTCTGAATGACAGCTCTGTTCCGCTTTCGAATAAGAGTGTTACCAGTGTGAGCTGTCCGAAGACATTTCCAATGGAACTTAGTTTGTCGGCATCTACGACTTTCAAAAGAGGTCCTATAATAATGCCGATAATTACGAGCATCAAGACGTCTGGTATTCTTTTCTTGCTGAATATCTCAGCGAACCAGTGCGCTGCAAAGACTAAAGTGCCTAATGTTAATATAAGTAATGCTGGTTCCATCGCGAAATTTTTCGCAAAGATAAGAAAAAAAGACAACAAGTCTACAAGACTACAAGACTACAAGTTTTTTTAGTTAGGAATGATTTTTTAGAACCGTTGAACTTTGAACCGTTGAACTATTTCATAATTAAAAAGTCGCACGGTTGTGCGACTATAGGTGAAATTTATAAACTTCTAAAGTTCTAGAATTCTAAAATTCTTCACTTAACCCACTTTCCGCTCTCCACTTCCTTCATTCCTAATTCCTCATCCCTCATTCCTAATTTCCAAATATAGGTTCCACTTTGCCATTTAGAAGCGTCTATTGAAGTAACTTCATCTGTGATTTTCTGTTCGTGGATTTTTCTTCCGTTAATATCATAAATGGTTAAAATAGCATTTCTTAAACCAGTTCTTATGTTCATCACATCGCTGCCTGGGTTAGGATAGGCGACGGCAAGATGGAATCCGTGTTCGTGTAATTTCTCCGTGTCTTCAAAACCAAATAATGATGCAGGTATTTTGGCGATGCTTTCACTTCCGCAAATTAGCAGACTGCCGCCTTTTGTTGATTTTATAGAATGAATGATTTTGTCGTAAAACAATGTGGTGATAGTATCCATATCCTCATCTAGGTGCTCGATGATGCTGTATGGATCGCCTTCCCAATCATAAACACATGCGAAATATAACGTGCTGTCGGGAGCGGTATCAACTGCTCTCATTAGCGGTGAAATATCGTATGTATTGGAATATCCCCTGATTATGTAATTGTCAGTTGACAAATAATCTGATGAGTTTTCTATGTTGTCATCTAATTTGTATAATCTGACGTCATTCCACATATAACTATTCGGTTTTTCGATACAGCTTGCCGTAACAGATAGATATGTTGTATTGTCATTTGCTTTAACAACAGAAATGTCTTTTAATGGACAATCAAACATGCTATTATTGTAATCAGGTTGTTTAATATATTTTGTCGCTATATGATTAAAATCTTTGTCATAATATACAATCATTCCATCAACATTGCCACTGACTCTTTCATAAAGAATATAATAAGAATCTGTTTTAACCATTTGATTTCTACGTACGGTGGATTGTATCCAGCCTCCATTCGTATTTCTCTCGTATCCTTTTATATTCAATATTTCCCCATCGAAATTCATCCTGAAAAAGAACAAAGAGTCATGTCCTCGTGGATTATCATAATCTGAACTAACGATTTTAAAGTATGCACCTATAATGTTATCCTCATCTTCGAAAGCTGAAAATAGACAAATATTCCCACTATATTCGTTTGGATGATAATCCCAATTTGACCAACCTCTATTTTCGAATGTATCAATTGGGAAGCTATGTTCATAACATTCAAGCAGATTAAGTTCATTATCTAATTTTGACAAAACCAATTTTGCATCAGTTGGAGGATTGTCGTAATTAAGAAAATGATTGAAACTTAGAGAATCATGTTCCGGACTATATGTTGAAAGCGCATATAAATTTCCGTTATTTTCAAAAAGATAAGGTGTGTATGACATTGTTGTATATCCTTCTCGGAAGAAACTGTTGCGAGCCAATTCTTTTCCATCTGGTGACAATATCATTACAGCTGGGTGAGCGGAATAAAAATCACCATAACCGCTTCTATAAAATAATGAGGAAGCTACGCCAATGTTGCCGTTTGACAGTCCCTTGGCGTCATAGAGAACAAATTCTTCATCGCTGTTAGGGTTATTAGATATGGTATATTCCCATAGATATGGAGTTCTATTAGAATTGTTTTTTTCATTAATGCATTCATCCTTATAAGTTCTCGAATTACGCAGATTTATAAGTTCTTCTTTTGAAAGACTGCCTTGGGAAAACAGCTTGACTCCTAATAAGAGTAATAATGTTAAAAATGTGATGGCTTTTTTCATAAAACTAAAATTTGATTCTCAAAAATATACAAAAAAAATATAAAAAAAGTATTGCGTGTGTTGTAGTCAATACTTTTTTTATATAAAACTTGTGATATTCAATAAAATATACGATAGAAATTCCATATCTATTTTTTGTCGTAGGGATAAATGTATGGAATTATGGGGTGAAAAAATATCATTTTTAATTAGTGAAAGGTCTCATAATCTCATCCAATGATTTTACGCCAGTGCTTTTTATGATAGAGTTACGGTACTTGCTGATGGTGTTCTCGCGTAGATTCATGATGAGTGCTATATCTTTTATGCGGAATGAGAGGAAAGAAAGCAGACAAACAGCTTGCTGCGATTCTGTCAGCTGAGGGTATGTGCCTTTGAACTTTTCAAAAGCATCTGGATAAAACGTATTGAATTCTTTTAGTATGTTTTCGTAAATGTTGTCTTTCTGTTTGTGATAAATCGCAAATACTTTTTGTCGTAGTACATTGTTGATTATCTCTTCTTGTTCGAGTATGTTTTTATTATATTGTTTTTTATTGAAAATAAATATATATGATGCTAATAAGACGACAACTATGATGATGGAAGTGAGAATGATTCTTTTTTGTTTGTCTTTCTGTTTGCGCAGAGTGTCTAATTTCGCTTTGAGTTCTATCTTGTATTTGTCGTATTGTTCGCTTAAATACACATCGTCACGATGTCTATTCTCTTGTAATTTGAAATAAGTTTCATAATATTTTTTGCATAAATTCATGCTGTCAATATTATTCTCTTCTTCATATATATCTGCTAAATACTCCATTATGACGCAGCGTTGTATTTCAGGGAACTCCTTTATATTAAAAACCTTCAACAGATATGGTTTTGCTTCAAGTTTGTAACCTGGTGTATCGTATAAACACATACCATAGCCTACCGAATCTCTCCTTGTGTCTAATCCTCGTCTGTTCTTAAATGCTATCCTTTCTCGTTCTACCATAAGACTGGAATCGTCATCTTCTATATAGTATAATGCCGTTGACAGTGCCGTCTTTGCTTTTAAATAAGGCTCGATAAAATCGGTGGTGGTGTCCAAGTAAGGTTCTGCCAATCTGATGTAATGCATTATTTCTGTAGTGTCGTTGGTTGTTGAAGAATATGCCAATGCTAAATCGGCAGCCAATATTGCCATCATGTTGGAGTCGATGTTCATCTCTTGATAATAAAGTGCTCTTTTGAGAGCGTCAATCTGAGTGTGTCTGCTCATCTTTAAAAACATGATTTTAGACATTTCATAGTATGTTTTAGAGACAAGAGAAATTTCTTCTTTGCTCATATCTTCGGGGAGTTGCTCCAACAATCTGGCGGCATCAATAAATTTGGGAAACGATTTTAACAGACTGTCGTTTTTTATTGGCGTGCCAGATGATAATTCGCAGCCTTCTTCATAATAATTCAGAGCTTTTAAATATGTTTCAGAATGTTCTTGCTTGTGGTTGCAGCAAAATAAAGGAAGCATAAAAAACAGTGCCGATATTATTACAAAGAGTTTTTTCATAATGAATTATTTATTTACAATAGATGATTTTTATTTAATAAGTCTTTTGTCTTTTGTCTTTTGTCTTTTGACTTTTGACATTAATCAGGTTTTCTGTTTCTTTTTCTTCGCTGCTGGGAATAACACATTATTTAATATGAGTCTGTATCCTGGAGAATTAGGGTACATGTCGAGTTCTGTCGGTGGGTCGCCGACGAGATGCTGGTAGTCTTCAGGGTCGTGTCCGCCGTAGAATGTGAAGAATCCGTTGCCGAAGTTGCCGTGTATGTATCTGTCTTCGTTCAGTGCTGCGTTGTCGCCAAGAACTACGATGTTTGGCTTGACGAATCTCTTGTCGAAGGCTGTTGTCTGTCCCATGAAGCCTTTTATCAGTCTTTCGTGCGACTGCGTGAGCATTGTCGGGACTGGGTCCCATTTTGCGGAGAAGTCGAAGAGGAGGAAGTAGTCGTTGTTTTCCTTTATCGACTTAGAGCGGTTTAAAGTTACATCGATGTTAGATACCTCATATTCCTGAGGGTTTGTTGATATGGTGAAATCGGTGAAAGCGAAGCAGTTGTCGTAATTGAGTTTCTGGGGAGCGCCTGCAGTCATGCCGTCGCCGTCGAACATCACGTCGCATATGTCGATGCCGTCGGCTGCCAATGCGATGTCGAAGCTGTCGGGCGCTGAGCACATGGAGAAGAGGTAACCGCCGCCAGCGACGAAGTCGCGTATCTTTTTCACGACGGCGAGCTTCAGTTGCGACACCTTATTATATCCATGACGTCGTGCTGTCTCTTCTTGTTTCCTGACGTCTTCCTGGTACCAAGGATAATTGCGATATCGAGCCCAGAATTTTCCGAATTGTCCGGTGAAGTCCTCGTGGTGCATGTGCAGCCAGTCGTAAGTCGGGAGCACGCCTTCCATCACTTCGTCGTCGTAGATGATGTCGTAGGGAATCTCGGCATAGGTGAGCGCCAGTGTCACGGCGTCGTCCCAAGGCAAGATTGTCTTAGGAGCGTAGACGGCGAGGCGAGGCACTTTCTGTAGTTTCATCTCGTCCATGTTGACGTTAGGATCCGCTATCTCGGCGAGTATGCCTTCTGCTTGGACGTCGGCGATGACTTGGAACGAGACGTTACGCAACTTGCATTCGCGTTCAAACATATCGTGGTAGGGAATGAGGTAGCTGCCGCCTTTATAATTAAGGAGCCAACTTATCTCCACCTCGCGTTCTAGAATCCAATAAGCGACGCCGTAAGCCTTCAGATGATTCGTCTGCGTCTCGTCCATCGGGATGAGGATGTAAGCAGCATTGAGATTTGTTATTGATAGTAAAGTCAATAATATTATTAAAAGATATTTTTTCATTAATTGCAAAGATTGTTATCGTGCAAAAATAACAAAAAATCAGGAAAATAAGCGATAGAAATTCAACCTACTAACTTATCCATCAAAAGCACGAACGACATTAACGCCAACGCTAATATCCACATGACCAATGCTACTTTTGACATCACAGGATATTCATTCCTAATCTGCTTATCTCTATACCAAAAGAAAGGCATAATCGGAAACAATATTATGAAAAGCATCCATTTTGCCACAATAGGAAAAAGATGGCACACTAAATACACAAAAATTGCAAGGTACAATACTATCATGTTTATGTTATTTTAACTAAAATCAAAACCATAACTATAAATGCAATCATCAACCACATTATAAACCAAAGAAAAATTGCTATCCTTGTCGATGTGGGATTTTTTATAAAATCTTCTTTCCTTTTATTTGTAAAAGGATAGAACAATATATTGAATACAATAATTAATACTAGAGTTGTATATGCGACTATAGAGCCGGCCACCACTGGCACTAATCTTATTAAAAACTTGACCAGAAGATACAGAACGCAAATTGCTATTATTATTCCACAAATAGTTCCTATCATAATTTATCAATTAATTAATGCCAAAGTCCCCATCTGTTTAACGGTGAAGGATATGAAAGAGATTCCCATATGCCACCTCCACCGCCTCTGTTTTTCTTTTTATTCAAGCGTTCCTGGCGTTTGCGCTCTTTTTCTCGCTTATGCAATTCCAGCAAACGTTCTTGTTCTTCTTTGGAAATCTTGCCGGTCAAAAGACGATACCCATGAATGGCAGCAAATACGACGCATAAAATAAAATACGCCGCTATGATAAAAACTACTATTCCTATTAATATTTTAAGTGCAATAACCATGATGCGAATATATGAAAAAATAAATTCTTTTTTGATGTTTTTTTGAATTTAATTTTTTATTTTTGCTGCTCATAAGAATTTTATTTAATAATAACATTATATCATGGAAAATACAGAAAATTTAAAGAAGACCGTTTTTAACGAAATGCACCGTGAAATGGGTGCTAAGATGGTTCCTTTCGCAGGTTTTGACATGCCAGTTCAATTTGAAGGCGTTAACATCGAACACGAAACAGTTCGTAAA
>JAFZDU010000105.1 GCA_017561025.1 Bacteroidales bacterium
GTTTTTCTTGAAAGAACATAGCGAGCTATGTGATTGAAAGAAAGGCGAAAAGATTCCAAGAAAAAACATAAAGCATGCAAAAGTTTTAATCGTTACTGTCAAAAATTATTTAAACGGGGAATTTATAGAAGTCCCCTTAAGCATTAAACTAGAATTTTTCTTTTTCCATACCATAAAGACGACAGCTGATGCCAATGTCAAGGCGACACCTATCACGTATGATATCATCGGCATGATTTGGAATCCTTCTGGCGCGATGCATATATATGTCGTCACCACGCATGTCATGAAGAGCGCTGGCAGTAATGTGACGAAATAATTTTTCTTTTCAAGGACGAGATATACTGTCAAAGCCCAGAGCGTGAACACTGAGAGCGTCTGATTACACCATGAGAAATAACGCCATATTATTGTGAAGCCATTAGCGTTGAGTATGCTGAATATCAACAATCCGAGTGAAGCCAGGAATAAAGGGGCGCAGAGCAGCAAGCGTTTGGAGATGCTTTTCTGTTCCATATGTAGCATATCGGCGAGTATGAGACGAGCAGAGCGCATCGCTGTGTCGCCCGATGTGATAGGCGCTGCTATGACACCTAAGATGGCTAGTATTCCACCGAGTGCACCGAGCCAGTTTTTACATAAGAAGTCCACGACTTGAGCTGCGGTGAAGTTGCTTCCATGTTCTTGGAAGAATGTCGTTGCAGCGGCGGCCCATATCAGAGCGACGATGCCTTCTACCACCATAGCGCCAAATATGGCAGGACGTCCGTGTTTCTCATTTTCAAGACAACGTGCCATGAGAGGTGACTGTGTGGCATGGAAGCCGCTGATGGCACCGCAAGCGATAGAGACAAACATCATAGGGAATATAGGACCTTTCTCATATTTCGTTCCGAAGCTTTCCCACATCTCAGGAAGATCTGGCTGCTTGACAAAGAGAACAACTAATATTCCTATCGCCATAAACATCAAGGCGCCACCAAAGAATGGATATATATTACCAATAATTTTATCGATAGGCAATATCGTAGCGATGAGATAATAAGCGAAAATCACCACGACCCAGAAATACACGTTGAGTTTTGTCGGCGTCATTCCGGCGATGAGCTGTGCTGGCTGCAATACAAAGACAGCCACAACAAGGACCATTAATATCAATGTAAACGCTATCATAACCTTTTCTACCTTCTTACCGAGATATTTACCCACAATTTGAGGAAGACTAGCGCCACCGTTACGCAGCGACACCATTCCAGAGAGATAATCATGTACAGCGCCGGCAAATATAGTTCCGAACACAATCCAAAGGTAAGACGAGGTTCCGAACTTGGCGCCCATGATAGCACCGAAGATAGGACCCAGTCCTGCTATGTTAAGGAACTGTATCATGAAGATTTTCCATGTTGGCATTTCGATATAATCGACACCATCTTTTTTTGTCACTGCTGGAGTAGCACGTTTCTCATCAGCTCCAAACATACGGCTGATATATTTTCCGTAAACGTAAGATCCTAAGAGGAGAACTATTAATGCTATTGAAAATGTTATCATATTAGTTTAAATTGAAAACTGAAAATTGAAAATTGTTGTGAGAGTACCTGATTTAAAAGCAATGAGCCATGGGCATCGAGCATTGAAAACGCTCACACTCACGGCTCATAGCTAATTATGCATTTTGCATTATGAATTATGAATTAAATCAACTTTGTTGTCCGAACTCCATCAGATAAGCCTTGATGAATTCGTCTATCTTGCCGTCCATAACGCCTTGTACGTTACTTGACTGATAGTTTGTTCTGTGGTCTTTCACGCGGCGGTCATCGAAGACGTAGCTTCTGATTTGAGAACCCCATTCAATCTTTTTCTTGCCTGCCTCAATCTTGTTTTTCTCTTCCATACGATGTTGAAGCTCTTTATCATAAAGTTGAGACTTCAAGAGACGAAGTGCGTTCTCTCTGTTCTTAGGCTGGTCGCGGCTCTCTGTATTTTCGATGAGGATTTCCTCTTCTTCGCCTGTGTAAGGGTCTTTATATTGATAACGGAGACGTACGCCAGACTCAACTTTGTTAACGTTCTGTCCGCCAGCGCCACCGCTTCGGAATGTATCCCAAGAAATCTTTGAAGGGTCGATGACGACTTCGATAGAATCGTCAACGAGAGGTGTTACGAAGACAGAGCTGAATGAAGTCATACGTTTGCCTTGTGCGTTGTAAGGAGAGACGCGGACGAGACGGTGCACGCCGTTTTCACCTTTAAGGTAGCCGTAGGCATAATCGCCATCTACTTCCATTGTGACGGTCTTGATACCAGCCTCATCGCCTTCGAGCAAGTTGCTTATTCTAACTTTATAACCGTGTGACTCTGCATAGCGGAGATACATACGCATGAGCATCTGTGCCCAGTCTTGTGACTCCGTACCGCCGGCGCCTGAGTTAATCTTCAAGACGCAGCTCATCTGGTCAGCTTCTTCATGAAGCATGTTTCTGAACTCAAGTTCTTCAACGAGACGTATAGTCTCTTCATATTGTTTATCGACTTCCTCCTCTTCTGCTTCGCCTTCTTTAGCGAAATCGAACAACACGCCAAGGTCTTCGTTAGCTTTTACTATGTCGTCGTAAGCAGTGACCCAGCTCTTCACGTCACGCATCTTGCGCATGATAATCTTGCCATTCTTAGGGTCATCCCAGAAACCGTCGGCATTGGTCTGTTCGTCTAATTCTTTAATCTGCATCAACTTACTGTCGATGTCAAAGATACCTCCTCAAGGATTCAATCCTCTTACTTAACTCTTTACAGTTTTCTATTGTTATCATGAAATTGAAATTAAATTTTTGATTTGCAAAGATACGAAAAAATGGCAAAAGACTAATGACTAAAGTTTTTTTCTAAAAAAAAGAGCTGCTATTATTCACAGCAGCTCCTTAATCCTTTAGCCATTGACATTTTGCCTTTAGCCTTACATAAAAATGTATTTCAAAACAAACAACACAGCAAGTATGTACATCATCGGTGTGAGTTTGTTGAATTTGCCACAGCACATATTAATAACTACATAAGAAATCATTCCGATGAGGATGCCATCTGAGATTGAATATGCAAGAGGCATCATAATCAAGCAGATGAAACTTGGTATCGCTTCTGTTGCATCGTCGAAGTCGATATTTCTTACTGGTTCCATCATGAGCATACCGACGATGATAAGTACAGGTGCCGTGGCTGCTGCAGGAACCGACAAGAACAATGGAGAAAAGAACAATGCTATCGCAAAACAACATGCTACTGCAAAAGCAGTAAGACCTGTACGACCGCCTTGCGCCACACCTGCAGCACTTTCAACGTATGTCGCAGTGGTTGAAGTACCGAGTACAGCACTTGCCGTAGTAGCTATGGCATCAGCCATAAAAGCCTGTCTCAAACGAGGTATATTGCCTTTTTCATCTACCATATTAGCTTTAGTACTAACGCCGATGAATGTTCCAATGGTTCCGAACATATCAATGAAAAGGAATGTAAACACCACTATAAGCATCTCAAAAGTAAAAATGCTACTCCATTCGAATTTACAGAAAATAGGTTCTATAGACTCGGGTGACGACAAAACGCCTTTAAACTCAGTGACGCCCATTGGAATGCCAATAAGTGTAGTAGCAAGAATTCCTATCAACATAGCACCTCTTACATTTAAAGCATAGAGCGTTCCTGTGATAACAAGACCTATCAAAGCCAAAAGAGCCGAGCCCGAAGTGATATCGCCAAGAGCAACTAAAGTTGTGCCTTCACTGACAATAATGCCTGAATTACGCATACCTACAAATGCAATAAACAAGCCTATACCTGCCCCGATAGCATAACGCAGGTTCTTGGTAATAGCATTCACTATCGCCTCACGGACATTGGTAATTGTCAACAAAATAAAAAGCAGACCTTCCAAAAACACAGCAGTCAGAGCAAACTGCCACGAATATCCCATAAGATTACAGACCGTATATACAAAGAAGGCATTCAAACCCATTCCCGGAGCAAGCCCAAACGGAAGTTTAGCGATGAACGCCATGGCAAGAGTACCTATGATGGAGGCAAGCGCAGTCGCAGTAAAGACAGCACCAGCAGGCATTCCTTCAAGAGAAGCAAACAACGATGGATTCACAGCAAGAATATATGACATCGTGAGAAATGTCGTTATACCAGCAAGAATCTCTGTACGAATCTTATGTTTCAATGGGTCAAACCCAAAAAGCTTATTTAACATAACTTTAAATTTTGATATAAAAAATGTGTTGCGAATTTAGGGATTATTCTTTTATGACACAAACTTTTTTTGAATTCCAGCAACATCCCCTAACTCCCCAAAACTTCCATCACCATCGAAAGCGAATAGCCCTTTCCAACGGCATAGCGTATCAGTTTCGCCTTTCTCTTATATGGGTCACTTTCGTTTACCTTCTTATTTTTAAGGAGATTGACAAGTTCTTCCTTATACGAATCCTGATCAATCTCAGAAATGATATTGTCAATAATTTCTCTATCGATGCCTTTTGCCAGAAGAGACAACTTAATTTTATTGACGCCCCATTTCTTGAGATTCAGCTTGCTTTTAACATAAGAACGACAATAACGTTCATCGTTGATATATCCATCATCACAAAGGAAATCAATAATAAAATCCTTGTCAGAATCTGAAAGTTCAAAAGAATCCAGCTTGGTAAAAATCTCCTTCTTGCATCTGTCCTGATAATCACAATAATGCAGAATCTTCTTCAAAGCAACATCACGTTTCATAATATTAGTTATAGGCTAATGGCTAATGACTAAAGGCTAAAGTTATTTCTTTTGCCTTTTGCCTTTAGTCTTTTGTCTTAAAAAGCATCACACAGCGCCTCACCTTCCTTAATGGCGTTTTGGATTTTTTCTTCGATTTGTTCTGGGCTACTATAATCAATATTTTCCGCTGCTATCACATGTAATTCACCAAGACCCCATAATTTACTTATCGCCTTAATATAAGGGGTTGCCTGCTCCATCTCATCTCCAGTCTTGATATTCATGCCACGCGTTGTGATATAAAGCACTTTTTCCGCCTTGCACAATCCGTAACATTCCTTTTCATTGCTAGCGAAGGTCACATTGAACAACGACATATTTTCCAGAAAGACCTTCAAGGCACTCGGAAAACTCATATCCCAGAATGGAGCCGATATCACCAGCACATCAGCTGCAGCTATTTTCTTTGCAATCTGAACATATTCATCCGGAACATAACCGCTGCTCCTTTCATTTAAAATATCATCCTTAACAACAGGAAAATCATAGTCAGACAATTTTATCGTCTCAATTTCATATCTTTCAGAAAGTCTATCAATTAAAGCATCAGCGATAAGCTTCGTCCTCGAACCGCTCCTCAAACAAGAATCAATGTGGAAAAGTCTTTTCATTATCTAGCATTTTAAATCACAAAGATAGGAAAATAAAAATTTATCACACCCTTATATAATTAAAAAATATCGTATATTTACAATCGAAAAGAAAGTGTGACTCTTCTATTGCATTTTCATTTTTATTATTTTGTCAAATCATTTATTATCATATTATTATGAAAAAATTATTAATAGTTTTATGTTGCTTTTTAGCATTACAGTCATGCAATAAAGACAATACCAAGAATGAAACAATCAACGGTTTCGACATCAACTGGACTGGCAATTTGAACAAGAAAGAAAAAGACGCCATCAGAGAGATGATCAGCAATATGGTTAAAGTTGACGGCGGTACATTCTACATGGGCGCTCAAAGCGACTCTGTTGAATATCTCAACTACGACGAAAACGCCACAAGCTGGGAGGCTCCAATTCACGAAGTGACAGTAAGCTCATTCTTCATCAATAAATATGAAGTAACACAAAATCTCTGGGAAGCCGTCATGAATGCAACTCCTAACAACGAAAAAGACATGCAATGGGAAGACAAATTCGGTAAAGGCGACAATTATCCAGCTTACAGAATCTCTTTCAAAGAAACGGAACACTTCATCGGCAAATTGAATGAAATCACAGGATTGAACTTCGCCCTTCCAACAGAAGCTCAATGGGAATATGCCGCAAGAGGCGGTGCTTCAACAAATTATGAATTATACGCAGGCAGCAACATAGTCGAAGACGTAGCATGGATCGATAGCAACAGCGACAAATGCAACGAAATCGGAATGAAAAATGCCAACGCATTAGGCCTCTACGACATGAGCGGCAACGTTTGGGAAATGTGCCAAGACTGGTATTACTCCTACACAGAAGAAGCTGCAAGTAATCCTGTAGGCGAAGAATATAGCGGCTATCGCGTACACCGCGGAGGCAGCTGGAACACCAACGCTCAACAGGCTAGAGTAACAGCTCGCTACAAACAAGGCATCCACTACCGCGACTACAACACAGGATTCCGCTTGGTAATTGAATAATTTACAAAAAGGAGGCCGTCTAAAACTTGTTAGACAGCCTCCTCTTTTTTTATTCACAAATTTCAATTTCTGAAAAGTTTATCAATCCATAACGCCTTGCCTATCTTACGCAGGGCGTTTTTCACATACTGACGGTTCTCTGGCTTGTACCAGAAGAAGAATCTCTGCTGATCCAGCTTCTCTTGTTTCGTCTTCGCCACAAAGACAGGTTTCAAACTATATGGATCATAACCAGAATAATAAATCTCTGTCGCCAATGTCATCGGCGTCGGCGTGAAATCCTGAACCTGCTCCAACTTATAACCAAGTTCTTTTGTCTTCACCGCAAGTTCCGCCATATCAGTCAAAGTACACGCAGGGTGACTTGATATGAAATAAGGTATCAGCTGCTGATTGAGATGATATTTCTCATTAACCTTATCGAATTTCTTCTTAAGCTTGACGAAAAGATTGAAAGATGGCTTTCTCATCAAACGCAACACCTCGTCACTGGAATGTTCCGGAGCGACTTTAAGACGACCGCTCACGTGACGTTGCATCAGCTGTTCGAAATATTCGTCATAACCCAACTTGCCAGAAGGATCTTCATTAGTCAGGAACAAGTCGTAACGAATTCCAGAACCGATAGTTGCTTTTTTTACTTTAGGCAACTTATCCACTTCCTTATATAATTCAATAAGCGGATGATGGTTGGTGTCTAGATTCTTACATATATTAGGCTGAATGCAAGTCGGGCGTATGCACTTCTCGCAGAGACTCTCGTCCTTGCCTTTCATGCGATACATATTGGCAGAAGGACCGCCGAGGTCTGAGATATAACCTTTAAAGTCTTCCATCTCCGTGACTTGCTTCACTTCTTTCATGACAGATGCCTTGCTTCTCGATGCCACAAACTTACCCTGATGTGCAGATATGGTACAAAAAGCGCAGCCGCCGAAACATCCTCTATGAATGTTGACGGAATGACGTATCATCTCGTATGCAGGAATGACGCCGCGTTTCGCGTATTTAGGATGCGGCAGACGAGTATATGGCAAATCGAAAGAAGCGTCTATCTGCGACTCTGTCATCGTCGGATAAGGAGGATTTATATATAAGGTATAATCGCCTACATCCTGAAGCAGACGATTGGCTTTTTTCTTATTCGATTCTATCTCTACATTCTTGAAGTTAGAAGCATATGTCTTCTTGTCTTTGAGACAATCCTCATGCGACGCTAGACGTAAGTCATTCCATTCGGACGTGACAAGTCGCGTCCCTACAGTTTTTTTCTTAAGGAAGAAAGTCTGAGGCACATTCGTTATCTCGTCTATCTTCTTGCCTTCGTCCAAAGCCTTGGCTATCTCCACTATTCCAAGTTCTCCCATGCCATAAACGCCGAGGTCAGCCTTGGAGTCGAACATGATAGAAGGCTTCAGTTCATCAGCCCAATAGTCATAATGCGTCACTCTTCTCAGAGAAGCCTCGATGCCGCCGATGATGACAGGAGTGTCTGGATATAATTTCTTAAGTATGTTGGAATATGTTATTGTAGCGTAATCAGGTCTGAAACCTGCTTCGCCTCCTGGAGTGTAGGCGTCGTTGGAACGCAGACGTTTGTTGGCGGTATAATGATTCACCATAGAGTCCATGGCGCCGGCAGATATTCCGAAGAAAAGACGTGGCTTGCCGAATTTCTTGAAGTCACGGAGGTCGTCGCGCCAGTTAGGCTGCGGTATCAACGCCACCTTATATCCATGATGTTCGAGGACGCGGCCTATCACAGCAGCGCCGAAGGCAGGATGATCGACGTAAGCGTCACCTGTGATGATAACGACATCGACTTCGCCCCATCCGCGTAAGTCAGTCTCTTTCTTTGTTATAGGAAGCCAATCTAATAAGTTCATGCGAAAAATTCTTTTAAGGCCTCGCGCGCATCACGAAGCTTGTCCAACCATATCTCACCTGAGTTCTGACCGATGATGTCTGTTATATATTTCACCGCAACAAAATCGACATTCATCTCCTTACATACCATCGCCTGAGCGAAAGCCTCCATGTCAACGACATCACCATTGAAATGAGCAGCATTGGTCACGAAGCTATCGCCAGTGTTACAGACGCCAACTTTATCATAAGCGTCG
The DNA here is from genome assembly GCA_017561025.1 of Bacteroidales bacterium. GTDB lineage: Bacteria > Bacteroidota > Bacteroidia > Bacteroidales > F082 > Limimorpha. Next base: position 8,572 of record JAFZDU010000105.1, read on the forward strand.
ACAATTTCTATCCCGACTTTTTCAACAAAAGAAATATCCGAGCACACATCAGGAAGCTCAATCTTCTCCATATCTCTGTCAACAAAACGATGACATACAAAAATATCTCCCACCTCATGATTCAGAGTTCCGGCAGTTCCGACATTCATGACAAGGTCGTAATTGCCATTACAAAGCACCTTCGTCAAGTTAAAAGCCGAAAGCACTTTACCCATCCCCGTCTTAAGAAACGTAATATCAACACCTTGAAGTTCAAAAGGAATTATTTCCTCATCAAAAGCGTATGTCACTAATATTTTCATAGAGATATTTTTTACAAAGATAGGAAAAATGACTAAAGGCTAAATGCTAAGGGCTAAAGTTTTTTTGAACTTTGAACCTCGGCTTAAATTCCTAACTCCTAACTGAAAAGACGCATCAACGACATATTGTTCATTTTATCTGTGTCGTGTGATGCGTCTATACAAATTTTCAATTTTAAATCCTATTCCATGGTAGCACATTGCCATCAGAACATGTCATTGCATTATTGCCACCAAACACGACGGCTTTATGATCGCTGTCGGCACCAGATAATTTTGACCAATAATTAAGTCCCTTAAAATAATTCTTGTTGTATGTAGCTCCTGATTTTATTTCATAAGCAAAAACCTCGTTGTCTTTATTTTGCAACAAATCAACCTCGTTACCATTGCTATCACGCCAGAATGTAAAATCAGGATTTTCACCTCTATTATACTCCTTTTTAATTAATTCATTGACAACCATATTTTCAAACAGTTCACCTCTGAGATAATGTGAAGCGATCTGCGATGAGGAACTAATTTCTAGCAACGAACAAGCCAATCCCGTATCATAAAAATACAACTTCGGAGTTTTGACAAGCCTTTTTGAGAAATTCTTATGATCTGGTCTTAAAAGATGAATTATATAACATTGTTCAAGCATCGACAACCACGACTGTGCTGTCGGTTCTGAAATGCCACATTCGTTTGCCAATGATGCCTTATTCAAAAGCTGACCTATTCGTCCAGCACATAACTTAATGAATTTGACAAATAAAGACAAATCGCCTATTTGTTTTATGTTACGGATATCTCGTTCAACATAAGTTCTTATGTAATTAGGATAATAATCCGTCGGAGCGATGTCTTTGTCATAAATACGAGGATAACTTCCATAAAAAATCTGTTCATCAACTGTGTTTTTATTAATACCAGCAGACATCATCTCTTCATTGGAAAATGGAAGCAGATTCAATATTCCGACCCTGCCAGCAAGGCTCTCATCAACCGATGACATCAATAAAATATTTTGAGAACCTGTAAGAATATACATTCCTTCTTTATTGGCATTATCAGTGTGAGTTTGAAGATATGACAATATGGAAGGTTCTTTTTGCACCTCGTCAATAATTACCTTGTCAGGATATGTGGCAATGAAACCACGAGGATCATCCTTGGCAAAAGTTCGAATGTCCAAGTCTGAAAATGAAATATAAGTATAATCAGGGAATGTCATCTTCACCAAAGTTGATTTACCAGACTGTCTCGGTCCAGTTATTAATACGAATGGAAATTTTCTTGACAATTCCAATACTTTTGCTTGTAGATTTCTTTTTACCATAACCCTTTATTTTTATGCAAATATAAAATATAATTTTAGAATTACATAAAAATATCAAGGATTATTTTGTTTTTTTTATCAGATTCTAACTCCTAACTGAAAAGACGCATCAACAATCTTTTATTCTCAAAGGTATTGTTGACCGTTGACCGTTGACAAAAAAAGACGCAATTTTCAATTCAAAAGTCCTGAAAGGACGACAGTTCCCAGGCAGGCGGTGAAGTGCGAAGCACGGAACCCCTGCGCAAATATGAACGGAATAATATAAAGAGGCTGTCTAACAAGTGAAGTGAGCCACAAAGTTTGGACAAAAAACTTTGTGGCTCACTTCACTTTTTTTTGTTAAACGGCCTCTTTATTTTGAACGCATTCGATGCGGCCTTACAAAATCTTGTGGGACAAAAAATCTGTAGGGACACATCGAATGTGTCCTTATA
>JAFZDU010000106.1 GCA_017561025.1 Bacteroidales bacterium
CAGCATCTACCCTAACCCAACAACAACAAACACAGCAATCAGCTTCGAAACAACATTCGACATGGTTGAAGTATTCAACTCATTAGGCGCAAAAGTCGCTGAATACAGAAACGTAGACAGAATCGAAGGCATGGAAGCAGCTGGCGTATATGTCATCAGAGTAACTAACGACAGCGCAGTACAAAACTGCAGACTTATCGTTAAATAATAAAACCTCGTAGAGACGCACGGCGGTGCGTCTTTGCATGGTGCATTATAAAAATAGCTCCGAGAAATCGGGGCTATTTTTTTTGCAAAAAATTTAAAAAAAAATATACTTTTGTTAAAAATATATCATATCTTTGCAGATTGGTGAAAATGCATTCTAAATGCAAATATAACATAATGTTATAAAAATAGGGCATTGCGGTTCTACCTATTTTTGTAGCTAACAATAACAAACTGAACCCACTAAATTAAAATAACAAATATGAAAAGAAAATTAACTATTCTAACATTTCTAACAATGTTTTGTTCATTTGTTTTTGGACAAAGCCCTGATTGGGGAGAATTTTCAGTCAACACTTACCCGAATTACATGACAGTTCTTGCAAGCATCGAAATTGATGGAGATGTACAGTCTAATCCAACACTAGAAGTTGCACCTTTCTGTGGCAACGAAAGACGTGGACCTGTCAGAAAAACCATAGCGGCACCAAATGGCAAATACATAGCCGAATTGAATGTATATGGAAACGAAAATGACATTATCACTTTCAAATTATATGATAGCAACGCACAAACAATGTATGAGCACAATGTTTCCAATAATGTTTTAAAGATCATAATCAATGAATACATTGGATCCTTGAGCTCTCCATATGCTATCAATTTCAATTCAGTAGCTAAAATAGGTGACGTTAAATTCGCTAGCGTTAAAGACGCTGTCAACTACGCACAAAACAACGACATCGTAACTGTTACAAACGACAACGAAATAACTTCAACTGTTGTTGTTCGTGAAAACATCACCCTCGACCTTAACGGCAAAGACATCACAGCTGGAGAAAACATTTATCCTGTTATCCGTGTACAAGATGGTGCTAACGTAACCATTGCGGGCAATGGCTCTATCACAAATGCAACAGACTATGTATTCGTTCTCGGTTCTGCAGACGAAACATCAGCAGGAAACCTTACAATTGAAAACGGCACATTCCATGGAGCTACAACAGTCGCTTCTGTAACAAAAGGTAATCTTGTAATTGAAGGTGGTGAATTTTCAGTTAAACCATACCAAGGAAATTATGCATACCTTATTAATTGCTACGATGCCAACTACACAAACGGCACAGCACAAGTAGCTATCTCAGGCGGTACATTCCACAACTGGAACCCAGAAAACAACGCAGCTGAAGGCGCTGGCACAGACTTCTGCGCTGAAGGATATTTTGTTAAAGAAACAAGCGAAAATGTATTTACAGTTGTAGAAGGTTTATTGGGTGAAGGTACAGAAACAGAACCATTCATTATCAGAAATCTTAAAGAACTCAAGTACTTCCGCGACCATGTAAATGATGGCAAGACAAAATATAATGCAGAAGGCGTTCATGTAGCTTTAGCAGCTAATATCGATATGGCTAAAGAAGACTGGAGCAACAATATCGGTGACGATTGCAACTATACATTCGACGGTATTTTCGATGGTAAAGGCTTTACACTTTCAAACTTAAACAGCACAGAAACAACTCAAAAAGCTGACGGTTACATCTGCACTGGTCTCTTCGGCGCTATCTATAGCAATGCTGTTATCAAGAACTTGACAATTGAAAACGTCAATATCAGCACAGCTGAATACACTGGCAACAACGTTGCAGCAGTTGTAGGCTTCGCTTACATAATAGCAAACAAGACAGCCACTATCGAAAACGTTACAGTTAAAGGCAATATCAGCATCAATGCTCCTAAAGCATATGCAGTAGGTACTATAGTAGGATATTCATACGAACCAGGCAATATCAATATCACAAACTGTGCTGTAGAGGCTAACGAAGGTTCTGCAATCACAGCAGTATCAGGCAGCGGCGCAATCATAGGTCACGCAGCTGGCATCGTCACTTTGGAAGACTGCTCAGTAAGCAACATCGACATCACAGCTAAAGGCTTGGTTGGTGGCATAGCAGGTCTCGTAAGCAGCAGCAAGAGCATCATCGATAACAATACTGTTAAGAACGTTGCTCTCACAGCAACTGAACCAAACTGGGTTAACAGCGCAGCTATCGCAGTTGGTACAATGGTAAGCGACGGTTTGACAGTTGCTAACACAACATTCGAAAATGTTAACGCAAGCAAGATGGTTGGTAGCATTTATGCAAAACAGCCAACAACAGTAGTTCCTGCAGTTGAAGCAAGAATCGGTGATGTATACTACACAACATTCTACAAAGCTTATGCAGCAGCACAAGAAGGCAACACAATCACAGTTATCAGCCCTGTAGTTGTCACAGAAACTACAACATATGATTTTGCTGGATTAAATATTGAAGGTGAAAACGTATATCCAATTTTCCGTATTCAAAACGGCGCTACAATGACAGTTGAAAACGCTAACATTACAAATGCAACAGATTATGTATTCGTTCTCGGTGCATCAGACGGTTCATCAGTTGGTAACCTCACAATCGAAAGCGGCAAATTCCATGGCGCTACAACAGTTGCTTCTGTAACAAAAGGTAAGCTCGTAATTGAAGGTGGCGAATTTTCAGCTGAACCATATGAAGGTGCTTATACATACCTCATCAACTGCTTTGACGCCAACTACAATAACGGTACAGCTATCGTTTCTATCTCAGGCGGTAAGTTCTATGGTTTCAACCCAGAAAACAATGCAGCTGAAGGAGCAAATACAAACTTCTGCGCTGAAGGTTACACAGCAGTTCAAGATGCTGAAGGTTATTGGGAAGTTGTTGGAGCTGTTGCAAAGATCGGTAACGTTAATTATCTTTCACTTGTTGAAGCTATAGCAGCTGCTAAAGATGGTGATGAAATCAAAGTTCTTCGCAACTCAGAAGGCGAAGGCATCGTTATCAACAAGAGCATTACTATCGACTTCGGTGGCTTCACATATTCATTCACAGAGCCAGCTGTTGGTTCAACAGGAACACAAACTAACGGCTTCCAAATCCTCAAAGGCAATGATGTAACTCTCAAGAACGGTAAATTGAATGTCGATTCAGAACACAGCAGCAAATATTACATCCTCGTTCAAAACTATGCTAACCTCAATGTTGTAGACATGACATTAGACGGTACAAACTTGGATAAATGGTCATTCACAGACGGTGACTCATACGTTCTTTCAAACAATAGCGGCGAAGTAAACATAAGCGGCAAGACAAACATCATAGCTAATAACGACGGTGCTTTGGCTTACGCATTCGACGCTTGCGACAAAACATCATGGGGCTATGAACTCACAACAGTTACTGTCAACACAACAGGTACAATCGACGGTGCTATCGAAGTAAGCGCTACACTTTACATCACAGCAGCTAACTTAGCAGAAAGAAGCCACATCTTGATGCAAGAAAATGGCCAGTTATTCCACAATGGCATCACAACAACTATCAAGAAAAATATCGAAGGTTCAACAACAGGATGGAACACAATCAGCACTCCTGTAGTAGGCGGCAGCGAAATAGCTACTACAATCCCTACAGCTGACAAACACGAACTCTATCGTTATGACGAAACAGAACAACAATGGGAATGGGTTACAGACGAAGACAATGTTTACGAAACATTAGACGCAGGTCGCGGTTACCTCTACGCTAACAACAACGACGTAACATTGACATTCGCAGGCCAGCTCAACAACGATGACTTAGCTTACGAATTAAGCTATACAGACAACTTGAAACTCTCAGGTTTCAACCTCATCGGCAACCCATTTACTCACAACATCAGCGCAGCTCACTTAACAGGTGCTACACTCGCTGAAGGTTATTATACAATAGGTGCTGACGGAGCATGGTTGGCAAATACAAATGGTACAATAGCTCCAATGCAAGCTATCCTCGTTAAGACAGACGGTGAAAACACTAACTTAACAATCAAGAAGAAAGCTACTGAAACAAGAAAAGCTGACAATGGCGAATTGGAAATCTCTGTATACAACAACAATTACGAAGACGTTGCTTACGTTTCATTCAACGAAGGTTTCGGTCTTAACAAGATCAACCACCGCAACTCTGACGTTCCTATGATCTATGTTCCTGTCAACGGCAAAGACTATGCTGTTGCAGTCATGAACAAAGAAGTTACAGAAATTCCTGTATCATTCAGAGCAACAACAATGGGCGAATACACAATCAGTGTTAAAGCTAACAACTGTAATTTCAGCGAAATGTATCTCCTCGACAAAGTAACAGGCGAAGAAACTGACTTACTCAACGGCGAATATACATTCATCGCTACATCAAAAGACAATGCTGATCGCTTCTCAATCAAATTCGTTTCAGAAGAGACAAACGACGACAGCAGCTTCATCTACATCAGCAATGATGAAATGGTCATCGACAACATTGCAGGCAACGGCACATTGAGAGTCTACGACGTAATGGGCCGCTCTGTAGCTAACTACAATGTTTACGAATCAGCAAGAATCTCTACATCAGTATTTGGTAACGGAGTATACCTCATCCAAATGTCAGATGATAACGGTGTTAAAGTACAAAAAGTAGTAATTGATTAATGTTTAAAGAATAAGGTTTAAGGTTTGAAGTCACACGGCTTTAAACTTTAAACCGCCAAAATACAGAAATAAGATGAAGAAAATATTATTAACAATATCAATCATTGCAGCATTAGGTTTTAATGTCAATGCTCAATTTCAGTATTCACAAACAGGTACAGATAGTTTCTTTACTAACAACACCTTGCCAACTGAATATCGTGAGGTGACTGGAGAAGGAATACTTCCATTATTACCAGGACGTGAAATATACGACAACCAATGGGCAGTCCCAACAGGCTCTGGCTTGTTATTATTAGCAGGTATGGGAGCAGCTTACGCTTTGAGAAAAAGACGTAAATAATAACATAAAAGGTCACTTCAAAATGAAGTGACCTTTTTTCTTAAAACGCACTTTCTTTTTGATAATGCTTGTAACTGTTATATGCCGGACATGGCTTGCTCTGATGGCATGAAGTTAAAACAATTCCTACAAATACAGTTACGATAAGCAAATAAAACAACTTCTTCATAATATTTTAACATTAAATTTATTTTTCACTTCATAATGCAAAGAAACGATTTTTTATCGATATTTGTATGTTGATACAAAAATAAATTTGATGACATTGACAAAGAGACCCGACATAGAAGAAAAATGGTTTGAAGCCCTGAAAGAAGAATTTGAATCGTCATATTTCGCCGAGATAAAATCCTTCCTCATAGAAGAAAAGAAACAGCATATAGTATATCCTCCGGCACCTCTTATCTTCAATGCTTTTAATCTGACGCCCTTCGATGACGTCAAAGTCGTTATATTAGGACAAGACCCTTACCATAACGTGGGACAAGCTCATGGCCTGGCATTCTCAGTACCTGACGGAATACAAAGACCGCCAAGCCTTCTCAATATCTTCAAAGAACTGAATCAGGATTTAGGCATACCTATCTCCGTTAATGGAAATTTAGAGAAATGGGCAAAAGAAGGAGTGCTTCTGCTCAACGCTTCACTTACAGTAAGAGCCAATATGGCGGCATCGCACGCCAAGATAGGATGGCAGCGCTTTACCGATGCCGCCATCAAGGCGCTCTCTGAAAAGAAAGAACATCTCGTGTTCATCCTTTGGGGCAACTACGCCATCGCCAAAGAAAACCTCATCGACCACAACAAACACCTTATATTAAAAACTGTTCACCCTTCTCCCCTATCCGCCTCACGCGGCTTCTTCGGATGCCACCACTTCTCCAAAACAAATGAATACCTTGTAAGCAATAATATTAAACCTATTGATTGGAACCTAGGGTAAAGACAACAAGACAACAAGTATATAATATGAAAAAACTAGTTTTTGCAACTCATAATGCTCATAAGCTGGAAGAGCTTCGTGCTATAATAAAGAATTTTGAGATTATTGGTTTGACAGACATCAACTGTCACGAAGAAATCGTTGAAGACGCCGACACTTTGGACGGCAACGCCAAGATTAAGGCTGACTTTGTAACCAACAATTTCCATATTGACTGCTTCGCCGACGACACCGGATTGGAAGTAGACGCATTAGACGGCGCTCCTGGCGTTTATTCGGCGCGTTACGCAGGCGAAGGATGTTCATACCAAGATAATGTCATTAAACTTTTAGAAGCGCTTAAAGGCGTTGAAAATCGCAAGGCTCGTTTCAGAACAGTCATCGCTCTTAATATCAACGGCGAACAGCATTTCTTCGAAGGCAAAGTGGAAGGCGTCATCACTAAAGAGCAACACGGCGAAAAAGGTTTCGGCTACGACCCTATCTTCTTGCCAGACGGATTTGACCAGACTTTCGCAGAGATGTCGATGGAAGTAAAAAACAAAATCTCTCACAGAGGAAGAGCGACTCAAAAACTTGTGGAGTTTTTGAACTCTGAACTTTGAACATAGAACTTTTTTCTAGGACAACAGACTTTGGGTATATATTTGTCTCTCGCAAAGACGCAAAGGAACGCGAGGTTTAAAATACTTCATCTAAAATCTTAGCGTCTTAGCTTCTCGACAAAAAACTTTAGCCATTAGACTTTTGTCTTTAGTCTCTGTCGTGCCTACAGCACTTTGATTTTCTGGTGGAAATTATTTTGCAGGGATTTCGCACTGCGTGCTTCATCACCTGCCTATTGTCTGTCGCTCCTAACGGAGCTCTTAAATGCCGTGCGGAAATAAATTAAATGAATCAAATAAAGTAAGGACGCGATTAATCGCGTCCCTACACGCTTTTATTCTATAACCTATCTGTCTGGTGTAGATAGGTCTTTCCTGTAAGTTGTAACCAACTGTCAATGTGGTTCTTGGCTGATATTCCTTGGCGAAGTTTTTAAGCTTTATCGGGCTTAAGAATTTAGGGAAGAAG
>JAFZDU010000107.1 GCA_017561025.1 Bacteroidales bacterium
CCTTATAGCTTTTGAATGCATTCGACGCTGCACTTGGACGCATTCGATGCGTCCCTACAAAATCTTGTGGGACAAAAAAACTGTAGGGACACATCGAATGTGTCCTTATAGCTTTTGAATGCATTCGACGCTGCACTTGGACGCATTCGATGCGTCCCTACAAATCATGCGGGACAATAAAACCTGTAGGGACACATCAAATGTGTCCTTATAACTTTTGAATGCATTCGACGCTGTACCTGGACGCATTCGATGCGTCCCTACAAATCATGCGGAAACAAAAATCTGTAGGGACACATCGAATGTGTCCTTATAACTTTTGAATGCATTCGACGCTGCACTTGGACGCATTCGATGCGTCCCTACAAAATCATGCGGGGGACAATAAAATCTGTAGGGACACATCGAATGTATCCTTAAAACAACCGACGATAAAAAGAAAGCTCCCCAATGTACCTAATATGTTACATTACACAAAAAATCACAAATTATTTTTCAAATCCCATTTTATCGGATTATTTTCAATATACTCCGAAATTGAATTCATTTCATTATGATCTCTAATTATTCTATCATTATATCTGCCCTGCCATTCAAAAGTAATATTATTATCATTAGCAAATTTCTTAACAGACGACTTTATTCCCCTTATAACCGATGCTAAATTTTTACGTTGTGGACCAAATGATGTCACCTCATCATAATTTTGTTCTAATCTATTTTCTTCAAAACAAACTATCAAATGAACATGATTAGGCATTATCGCATAACAAGGAATATTTATTTCACCTTGTCGTATCATAATTGTATCATCTATTTGTTTTTGAAGAAATTTTCCAATCTCCGTTAAATAAATAGTTTCATTTTTTACAATTCCAAAGTATGGTTCTTTTCCTTTTGTACATATAGTAACAAAATAATTTGCACACATATAACCATGCCATTGTGCACGTGGCGATTTTCGATAATTAAATTTCATAAATTTTGTTTTTAAAGTTACGAACTTTTGGACGCAGATACGCCTCTTCAAGATTTCCGCAACAAGATTTTTCTTAACACTTTCTTGGTATCACCATGAGCCTCGTCAGAATAATTTATTTTCGTGTTTAAACTCCATTCTCTTTCCATCTTATACCAGCCTTCTGGTGGAGATTGAAGTCCATTTTCGAAGAAATATTCCCATCGTGACAAGTAAAAATCTTTTAACATTCCGCCCCATGCTCTGTAGGAATAATCGTGCAGGCCACCCTGATTGGCATTGACCTCCTCACCCCATGTCGTTATCAAAGTACGTGCGTTATAAAGTTCAAGCCAGTCTTTATCGGCATCTGTAGTTCCATCAACCTCATCAGCGATGTCGCGAGCCATCTGTGTCCAATTGCCTAACATGAAGTTTTTATCCGTGTTGAGCAAGATGTCGATGTCCTTTATCAAAGACAAAAACTCATCACTCGACTTTTTAAAGTTACGTAAATCACCTTCTTCATGATTTCTCTTAATATCTTTTAACAAGAAATAAGCATAATCCATCAATGCCTGTCGCGATATCTCAATAAGGTCGAACTTATAGTTTTCTCCTGACAAATCAGCTTTCAACAACAGACGTGCAGCTTCTCTTACGTCATTATGGTCGTAAAATATTTCCGTTCCTCCCCATGATGAAACTTTGTCGACCGTCAGAGAAGGTCGGGCGCAGACAACTGCCTCGTGCGGACCTTGAAGACTCGTCTCGCAGTTGAGTGCCGAATTACGTAATAACTCCCATGCCTGCTGAGCGTTGTAATCTTCTTTGCCGTAACGACTTATGGTATAATTACGCATCCATTCTTCCGGATCGGGTTTGTTGTCGTGCCAAGGCAGTTCGAATAAGATGTCATAGAGGACAGGCACGGCACCGATAGATTCTGGTGTCGCCCCGATTCCTTTTATGTTGGAAAATAAATTTTTATTATCAAAATATCCGTTTATCACTCCGTTGAAACGTCCCATGAAACCGCTGCGACCACCGAAGTTAGGCAGCATGCAATAGACCGCGTCGTGACCTTTATATTCCTGAAAATGAGTGTGTGCCGTAGAGAAAAGGTCGAGTATTATCAAGTCACCCTTTGAAACTTGGTCGAGGACTTTATATTGGTCGCAGCTCCATTGCCAGTATTGAATCACCCATTTCTCGTCGATGTCGTCGTTCGCCTTAAACATAGCATCGGCGATTGCCTTATATGCGCTCGCCACGTCGACGCCGCTCGTATTAGCGCCCTCGTGAAAAGGATCCATGCTGTAATATTTTGACGGTCCCATGACTTCATGAAGCACCTTGTAGTAATTGTCAGCCATCGACTTAAAAGCCTCGTCGTTAGGATTTAAGATATAAGGACGAGTGAAACCGCACCAGTTGCCTTGACTATTTGTCGATATTCCAGTCTTCTCAGTGAAATTGCTTGGCACCATGCCGCTGAATCCTGGAAGCACGGGTTGCATGCCGAGTTCACGCATCCTATCGCAAATCTTTTTCGCCAGAATCTCCTGACGTTCGTACCACCACTCTGGATTAGGACCGCCCCATTGTTCTAGGTTGTTCATTCCCCACCACGCCTGAAAACAAGGACCTGCGATGAATTCGTTAGCCTCTTCAAAAGTGTAATTGTAATATTCCGTTAACAATTTCATCCATACCACATCAAGACCTACAATCTGCAAGGGCATGTTGATTCCGTGAAGCGCCATCCAGTCGATTTCCTGCTCCCAGCGCTCCCAAGTCCACACCGACATCGAATAAGAAAAAGTACAATAATTCAAATAATAACGATAGTCGGCAGAACAAACATGAATCTCGTCTTCATCAGGCAATGGAAAGTTATAACAAGACAAATCGTTGATAAATAAATTATTCCATGAAATATTTATATGAGCATAATGATTTAAATACCAATTGATGCCCGTCGTTATCGCTGATATTGAATTGCCTTTAACACAAGGTTTTTCATCTTTAGTTGTAATAATAAAAACATCTTGCTGTTGGATGTTGGCTGTTGGATGTTGGCCAAGATTTTCATCTAAAATAGTTATGATTGGCTGTTGTCCCAAAATTCTAGATAAAAAATCAGAAATCACCTTCTCAGATGAGTATGCGGAAACATCAAACGTCAATAAAAATATACAAAGTAAAGAAACAAGTAATTTTTTCATATTTCAGTTTAAGGTTTTAGTTCAATGTTCAAACTTTTCTGAGATTCTGAGATTTTGAGTTTCAAACAAAAAAATAATTCCTTATTCCTAATTATTAAAGTTGTCTATCAATAGAATCTTTGTGTATCAATTCAAAAATATCTTTGACGAGGTTTTCATTCAGACCTATCGCCTTACCTTTTTCGATATGGTTGGAAAGTATGGAGTTCCATCTATCGAGTTGAAGTACAGTGAGGTTATGTTCTTTTTTAACTATGCCGATTTTTGAAGAAATCTCGCTTCTTTGTGCAAGAAGATTCAGCAGTTCATCGTCAATGCTGTCGATTCTGCTTCTAAGTTCTTGAAGCAGCACGTTGGCGTTTGTCGATTTTGATTTATGTATGATGAGATTGTCGAGCATCGATTTCAAGTCATCTGGAGTTATTTGTTGTTCGGCATCGGTGAGCGCCTTTTCCGGTTCGCAATGCGATTCGATCATGAGACCGTTTGTAGCGAGGTCGAGAGCTTTTTGAGCTGTCTTTTGCAGGATATCTCGGCATCCGCAGATGTGACTGATATCTGTAATGATAGGAATGTCAGCATTTTGACGATGCAGTTCTATCGGCAATTCCCAGCGAGGGTTGTTGCGGAAAGGAGCAGCGTTGGTGTCTTGGAATCCTCTGTGGATAGCGACGAGATGTCGTAATCCAGAAGAAGAGAGACGTTCAAAGGCGCCGATCCAGAGTTTGAGGTCGGCAGCGATAGGGTTTTTGATGAAGATAGGGATATCGGTTCCGCGGAGAGCGTCAGCGAGATGCTGCACCGAGAAAGGATTAGCTACGGTGCGAGCTCCTATCCACAAAGCGTCGATTCCATATTTCAAAGCGAGTTCGGCGTGCTCCGGCGTGGCGACCTCTGTCATACATGGCATCCCTGTTTCTTCGGAAATCTCTTTCATCCACGAGAGACCTTCTTCGCCAATGCCTTCAAAGCCGTTAGGACGAGTGCGAGGTTTCCAGATGCCGCCTCTTAAAATTTTAACTCGATGTAACTCAGATAGTTTTGTAGCAGTGTTTAAAAGTTGTTCTCTACTCTCAACACTACAAGGACCTGCTATAACAAGCAGCTCATCAGGATTTTCAATCCATTGTTTTATGTCAAAACTATCTCTCATCATTTTTTTTGCAAAAATATAAAAAGTCAACGGACAACAGACAAGGGACAACAGACTTTTTTAAAAAAGTCAACTATAAGTTATTAAAAACAATCTCACGTAGGTTTTTTAAATTATTCTAAAGGTTATCAAAAAAAACTTTAGACTTTTGTCTTTAGTCTTTAGACTTTTTCTTATCTTTGTAAGTTAATTAAAATCAGAAATAATTTTAAAGATATATAGTTGTGAAACGTACAGAAATTAAAGATGCATTACAAATGCAAGAGCTTGACAAAGAGATAAATGTCAAGGGTTGGGTGCGTAATAAACGCGGCAGCAAGAACGTAGCTTTCATCGCTTTGAACGATGGTTCTACAATTAATAACCTTCAGTTGGTAATCGACCTCAACGTCATTCCAGAAGAAAACCTCGCTTTGATGCACACTGGCGCATCTGTTTCAGCAACAGGTAACTTGGTGAAATCAGCAGGTAGCGGACAAAGCGTTGAGATGAATGTCACAAGCATCGAACTCATCGGCGCAGCAGATCCTGACAGATATCCATTGCAACCTAAGAAACACTCACTCGAATTCTTACGCGAAATAGCTCACCTCCGTTTCCGTACAAACACTTTCAGCGCTATCATGCGTTTACGCCACTGCATGGTGTTCGGCATCCACAAGTTCTTCAACGAAAGAGGTTTCTATAACATCCACACTCCTCTCATCACAGCATCCGACTGTGAAGGCGCAGGCGAAATGTTCCAAGTAACAACATTAGACCTCAACAATATGCCTAAGACAGAAGAAGGCAAGATCGACTTCTCACAAGACTTCTTCGGCAAGGCAACTAACCTCACAGTGTCTGGTCAGCTCGAAGGCGAACTCGCAGCAACAGCATTAGGTAAGATCTATACTTTCGGTCCTACTTTCCGCGCTGAGAACTCAAACACTTCACGTCACCTCGCTGAGTTCTGGATGATAGAACCAGAAATGGCATTCTACGACATCAACGACAATATGGACTTGGCAGAAGAAATGCTTAAGTTCTTAATCCAATACGCATTGGATAACTGCATGGACGACCTCCAATTCTTAAGCAAACGTCTCCAAGAAGAAGAAAAGAATAAGAAAGCTGAAGAAAAATCAATGGAATTGATCGAGAAGTTACACTTCATCTTAGAAAACCCATTCCAAAGATTGACATACACCGAAGCTATCGATATCCTCAAGAACAGCAACTACAACAAAAAAGGCAAATTCCAATATCCTGTCACAGGCTGGGGCGTCGACTTACAATCAGAACATGAACGCTACCTCGTTGAAAAACATTTCAAGAGACCAGTCATCTTGACTGACTACCCAATGGAAATCAAAGCCTTCTACATGAAGCAAAATGAAGACGGCAAGACTGTTAGAGCTATGGACGTATTGTTCCCAGGCATCGGTGAAATCATCGGCGGTTCAGAACGTGAGACAGACCTCAACAAATTGTTGAAACGTATGGAAGAAGTCGGTATCCCAGCAGAATCAATGGATTGGTACTTAGACACACGTCGCTTCGGTTCAGTGCCTCACTCAGGTTACGGACTCGGCTTCGAACGTCTTATGTTATTCATCACAGGCATGGGCAATATCCGCGACGTTATCGCTTTCCCACGTACTCCTAAAAACTGTGAATATTAATTCTTAAGATAAATCAGGATTTTCTTCTATGTCCTCACAACGACTAACACAAACGCAGAAGATGCTCCAGAAACTGTCGCCTCAACAGATTCTGCTTATGAAGCTGTTGCAGATTCCGACGATGGAACTCAGCTCACGTATCAAAGAGGAGATAGAAGAGAATCCTGCTCTCGAAGAGAGCGAGAGTTATGAAGACTACGACAATGACATTGACAACGACATCGATAATGATGTTGACAATGATATTGACGACGATCGCCAGGATGACGACTACGACCCTCTCTCCGACTTCGACGATTATATGCAGGACGACGACGATGACGAGGCTGCATACAAACTTAGAACCAACAACTACAGTCGCGACAACGAACATTATGAAGCACCTATTTCAAGCGAAGAAAGTTTTCAAGACACCTTGATACAACAGCTTGGATACAGAAAATTAGACGATAAGAAATACAAGATAGGAACATATATCATCGGTAACCTCGACGATTCCGGCTACCTCAGCCGTCCTATCTCAGGTATCATGGACGACCTTCTTTTCACCCAAAACATAGACGTTACCGAAGACGAAGTGATGGAAGTGCTTAACATAATACAGGATTTCGACCCTGCTGGAATAGGCGCCTCCAACTTACAGGAATGCCTGCTCATACAGCTGCGACGTCTTGAAGATGAAGGCGAAGAAGATGTAGATTACACTCTGCCTATCTTAATCATAGAACAATATTTCAACGAGTTTACAAAGAAACACTATGACAAAATAGTGAAGAAAAGCGGCATCAGCGAACGTCAGTTCCGTGCAGCAATGAATGTCATTCTAAAACTCAACCCTAAACCTGGCGGCGCTGTCGACAACTCACACCGTTCCAACTACGTCGTTCCCGACTTCTCAATTTACAACAACTGCGGAAAGCTCGAACTGACACTTAACAGCCGCAACGCACCAGAGCTGCATGTCAGCAAAGACTATATCGACATGCTCGTCGATTTCTCCAAACAAGAGAAAAACAAAAGCAATAGAGAAGCCGTCAACTTCGTGAAGAACAAGATAGAATCTGCAAAATGGTTTATCGAAGCCATCAAGCAAAGACAGACCACACTCTACGTCACGATGGATGCCATCATGAACTATCAGAAAGAATATTTTCTGACAGGCGACGAGACAAAGCTGAAGCCGATGATCCTTAAAGACATCTCAGAAAAAGTAGGACTCGACATCTCTACCATATCACGTGTGGCAAACAGCAAATATGTTCAGACAGCTTACGGCACATTCCCTCTCAAAAGCTTCTTCAGCGAGTCGTTGACCAATGACGAAGGCGAAGAAGTGTCAACACGTGAAATAAAGAAAATCCTCATGGACTGCATCGAGCAAGAAGACAAATCAAAACCTCTTACCGATGATGTGCTGACTCAGATACTGAAAGAAAAAGGCTATAACATCGCAAGACGAACAATAGCCAAATACCGCGAACAACTCGACATACCAGTAGCTCGTCTCCGCAAAGAACTTTAACTTATGGACAAGTTGGCAAAATTCATATCAGTAATAACGCATCCTGCCTTGTTGCCGACATGGATGCTGTTGGTATTCATAAACTCTGGCATATTCAAAATATCTTTTCTCAGAGCCGACATCAGCCTCGCTATAGTATTCGTGACAACATTCGTCATCCCTATCCTGATACTATTTGTCCTTAAGAAACTAAAACTGATAAAATCCTTGACTATGGAAAGAAGAGAGGAAAGATTCATACCAATCTTCATCATGGTGCTCTTCCTTTATTCCACGAGCCGTTTCTTCACCGGTGTCATTGCGTTGGCACTATACAACTTTTACCTCATAGCCAATCTGGTGCTATGCGTCCTTGTATTCTGGATAAATATGTATTGGAAAATAAGTTTCCACAGCTGCGGATGGGGCGCCTTTACAGCAATGCTTTTCATCATGTCTACAATAGCTTCAAACATATATTTAAGCTATTTCTTAGCAAGCATACTTATTTCCGGCCTCGTAGGTTGGGCTAGATTAAAACTAAAATCCCACAGCGAATCACAGCTTTATGTAGGATTCACTGTAGGATTTCTTATACCTATCTTAATATATTACTTTATCGGCTGAAGAATGCTAATGAAATGGCAAAGGGCAGAAATCGTTAGCTCTTAACCATCAGAAAGGTCTCACGCCTATACCGATAGACAATGGCTTGATTTCAGGACCATATCCATTTTTGAAGGTATCGTTAAACTGATAAGCTCCAAAGATATGAACACTCTTGTAAGCCACGCGCAATGTCACTGAATAAACATATTTTTCCAAATTGTCTATCTTCAAATACTTGATTCTATATTCCTCATCCTGATTGTAGAGAGAACCTACAAACTTAGATTTTCCTGTTGCAAGAATACCGAACTTAAAACCTGCGCTAACCTTAAACTGGTTCTTTATTTTGAAATTGACTTCAATAGGGATGTCGATATAATTGACATTGACTTTACTTTTCTTATAATCATAAGGAACGTCAGAGAACACAGTTACATCATAATAAGGTCTTGAGAGATATGCATCTTTAAGATAGAAGTTATGGCCTGTATAACCAATACCGATTGATGCGAAATGAGGTGAGTTTTCTGTCTTGAAGTTAAACATCGTATATACGCTTACGCCTTGATTTATTGCACGGAGGTTAAAGTTTTCATAATCCGCACCAGTATTGACATCTGTGAACAAATCAGCTCCGATAATGACTTTATTATCTGTTCTTTCAGACAATGTCTGAGCATACGACAATGATGTTAACAAAAACAATAAAATTAATAATAGAGAAGTCTTTTTCATAAATGAATCTTATTAATTATGTAACTGTTTTGAAATAGTATCTTGGATTTTCTTTCTTTTATCTAACAAGGCATCTATCTCTTCCATAGAGATATTTGGTTTCTTGAGTTCAGAATCTATGGCATCGAGGAGAGCCACATAGCGGTCTTCAGTTGGAAGCTGTTCAAACTCTTTCTCCTTTTTGTCTACTATTGACAGTTTCTCGACCTCCTCTTCCTCGTAAGAATCTTCTCCGAGCTGTTCTCTAAGTTGATTTATCAATCGTGATAATATTTTTTGTGTTGTTTCCTTATCGAAGAGTCCGAACATGTCAGAGGATATAGATATCTCCATATCATCATAATTCTCCATCATCATCTTAAGTTGTTCAGCTTGAGCCTTATCTATACCCGGCATTGAATCTGGCGGATATTTTTCCATCATCTTCTTAAACAACCTAAGAAGTTCTTTCATCTGATTATTTATATTGTCATTTTCCATACTCATAAAATTTGAGTCTCATCTCACAAAAACCATTCCTAACTGCCATAAAACGTTCAATGACAGATAATAGTATAAAATTTTTAACTTTTAATCTTCGTAATAGAATATCTCCATATCAATAGAGTCATTCTCAATAAATTCCAAATCGTTCAAATCGATTATGGTGTCACAAAAGACATTATATGGCAGTTGTATTCTGTCAGATGTCACAAAAGCTTTTTTATAATCCTGGCTTAAAGTCTGGAAGGCCTTTTCTGCTTCGAGACGTGTTCTGAAGTCACCGACGCGCAATCTATAATAAGGCTGACCGAAGATAAGATAGATAGGGATGTCTGGATATTTATCCATAAACTCTTCCATAGCAGCATTGGCCAGTTCAACGGCGTCATTTCCCGACTCCATGAATATCTGGATTCTAAAGCCATCGATAGTATTGTCAGCTGCATGAATGTCTTTCTGTCTTTGTATAAGTTGTTCAATACGTTGATCTTGTTCCAAAATCTTATAACCGTCATTTTGTGAAAAAGAACATAGCGACAACACGCATAACAATATTAATAATGTATATCTCATTAAAGTTTAATTTTTTGCTAAAATAGAGAAAAAAATGATACATGTAGCACAAAAATATGTAATTTTGTAACATAAGCATTTTTTATGAACGAGAATTTAGACGCATACGGTAAATCTTTCAGCAAGCAGGAGTTAGAGATAGAAAGAGCCTTGCGTCCTGAGGCATTTCAGAATTTTGCCGGTCAGGAGCAAGTCGTCGAGAATCTGCTGATATTCACTCGTGCCGCTGTGCAAAGAGGCGAATCATTAGACCACGTCTTGTTACATGGCCCTCCGGGCTTGGGCAAGACCACCTTGTCACACATCATCGCCAACGAATTGGGCGTAGGAATGAAGATGACCTCTGGTCCAGTGCTCGACAAGCCTGGCAACCTTGCCGGTCTGCTCACAAGCCTCGAGAAAAACGACGTGCTCTTCATAGATGAGATACATCGTCTCAGCCCTATAGTCGAGGAATATCTTTATTCAGCAATGGAAGACTACCGCATCGACATCATGATTGAAAGCGGCCCTAACGCTCGTTCCGTACAGATAGCTCTAAATCCATTCACATTGATAGGTGCCACCACACGTTCCGGACTACTCACTGCTCCGCTGCGCGCACGCTTCGGCATCAATATGAGATTGGAATATTATAATGCGACAACATTATCAAACATCATAAAACGCTCCGCCTCAATATTAAGAGTACCTATCGAACATGAAGCAGCATTCGAGATAGCGTGCCGCAGCCGCGGAACCCCTCGTATAGCAAATCTTCTTCTGCGGCGCGTCAGAGACTTCGCACAAATACAAGGCAACGGAACAATAACACTCGACATAGCACGTATCGGCCTAAAAGCTCTTAACGTCGACCAACACGGCCTCGATGATATGGACAACCGTATCCTCTCAACAATAATTGACAAATTCAAAGGAGGTCCTGTCGGACTTAATACCATAGCGACAGCCGTAGGCGAAGAAGCAGGAACAATTGAAGAAGTGTACGAACCTTTCCTCATACAAGAAGGCTACCTCATGAGAACACCACGAGGACGCGAAGCGACAGAATTCGCATACAGACACCTGGGAAGAACACGAGGAACTGCGAATGGAGAATTGGAACTTTTTTAAAAACTCAAAATCACGAAATTCAAAATATCATAATTTTAGGACAGCCACCAAATAAATCAAAAGAGACGCCACAATGTGACGTCTCTACTTGTTTCTATTCTAAGACAGGACGTACCGAGAGACCGAGGTAGCGAATGCTACCATACACACCATAACCATCACTATCGATATCGAGGAAGTATGCGTAGTTAGTGAGGTTCTCGTTAGGTGCAGAGCTCCAATAACGTCCCTGAGTCCCATCGTACTTGAGCGACAACTCGCTGCGATAGCCCGCAGCAGGAAGGAAGATGCTAGCACCATTTGGTCCTGCAACATTGTAACCATCAACGCCATTCTGTGTTGTCCATGTCCAGGTACAGCTGTTTATCAACTCGTTTAACTCCAATGTTGTAGGCATTCGCCAGTCACCACCCCAGTTGGCTGTCGCAGCATCGCATTGAGGAGTGAAATTACCTTCATCATCTATATAACCTTGGTATTGCAAGTCAGAAGCACTAAGTCCATAAGCAGGGCAGTTATCTGAACAATACTCTGCTTTTATAGTTGTTTCTCCACATGCAAAATATTCTCCATAGTCTTCTGGAGAAGTTGCTCCCACATTACGTGTTGCCCATTTTACACTTAAACCAAGGTCCACTTATTCGTGACCTTGATGTCTTCCATCACCGCCATCTGGCTTACATGACACCATCATC
The DNA here is from genome assembly GCA_017561025.1 of Bacteroidales bacterium. Taxonomy (GTDB): domain Bacteria; phylum Bacteroidota; class Bacteroidia; order Bacteroidales; family F082; genus Limimorpha. The sequence goes on from JAFZDU010000107.1 coordinate 11,713, forward strand.
ATACAGATAAATGTCATCATCAAATAAATTTTCTTCATAATTATAAAGTTTATATTATTACTTTTTAAAATTCCTAAAATCCTCAATTCCTAATTTCTAAATTCTCCAAAACACCGCTATCTGCAAGACGTCGTTGAACATTCCATAACGACCGAAAAGCCTTCTGGTATAAACGACATTGCCGTTGTTATATGGATCTTTAGAACTCTTGCAGATTGATGTCATGGAGTCAACTGCTCGCAATCCCACCTCTATGTTATCTTTGACACTGAGTCTGAAACCTATAACTGTGTTGAACACAACCTTATTCCACGGATTGCTCGCCGGAACCTCAACGCCTAAAATCTCTTGCCGGTAATTCAACAGGAAGTCAAAGCTCACTCCTAGTTCAAGCTTGAGCCATGAGAGATTGATATCATTGACATTTATCTTGTTAAGATTGTAGCTGAACACCAGCGGAAGATCAATATAATCCAACTTGATAAGGAAAGGGTCATAGGCCGGACGGTTTTCAAAATCCGTTGAATACGAACCTTTCTGGATATATTTCAACTCCATCTGAACGTCAAAGTCTTCCGTAAGATTAAGACCTGCAAATGCACCGCCAACGACTCCTATCTTATTATAGCCACCGCGCGCGTCACCCCCTACCTGCGATGCGGTTCCACCTAATACAAGTCCGCCATAAAAATTCTGCGCCGTCATATTAATGCCAAAAGCAAAGGCAAAAACGACAAAAAACAAAAGTTTTTTCATAATCATTTCTCTCTGTTAATACAATAGTTAACCAATTCCTTCAATGATGCAAGAGCTTCAGAATCCTCGATATCACTCAGTTGCAACAAAGCATCGTTAATGAAAGAGTTCATCTTCTCTTTGGCATAATCGAGACAATGATTCTGATGCACCTTATTTATTATGTCAAGACGAGCGTCAAGTTCATCGCTGTGATATTTAATCTTTCTTATAATGCTTCTTCTCTCGCTTTTATCACTTATCTTAAGAAGATGAATCAGAGGCAGAGTCATCTTATGTTCCTGAATATCATTACCTGCAGGTTTGCCGGTCTTATTATCCAGCTGATAATCGAAGATGTCGTCTTTTATCTGAAACGCTATACCCGCCAATGTTCCAAAGCGTTTCATCTTCTCGACCTTATTCTCATCCACTCCAACCGACAAAGCGCCGACGGTACAACATGAAGCGATAAGAGAAGCAGTCTTTCTTTCTATAATGTCATAATAATCCTCTTCAGTGATATCCATTCGTCGTGCCTTTTCCATCTGATAAATCTCGCCCTCGCTCATCGCCTTGACAGTCTCGGATATGCAATCCAGCATCTGATAATCTTTATTCTGAAGAGCGAGAAGCATGCCTTTAGAAAGAAGATAATCGCCGATGAGGACAGATATTTTATTTTTCCATAAAGCGTTGAGAGAGAACACCCCGCGACGTTTGTCAGAATTATCCACCACGTCATCGTGAATCAAAGTGGCAGTGTGCAGCAACTCAATGAAAGCGGCGGCACGATAAGTGTTTTCATTTATCTCGCCATGACATTTCGCCGACAACAAAACGAACAAAGGTCTTATCTGCTTGCCTTTCTGTTTCAATACATATTTCAAAATCCTATTAAGGAGAGGCATTGGAGACTTAAGGCTATCTTCAAGAAAGACATTGAATTGCTTCAATTCAGGCTCTATCGTTTTCTTTATTGCGTCGAGATTGTTCATCTGATATTTATTTTTTACAAAAATAGTTTTTTTTAATTCATAGTGCATAATTCACAATGCATAATTATTGGGAAAGCAATTCAATTATGAATTATGCATTGAATTAATTTTTTTCTTTTTTATTCAAAAAACTTTTATACCTTTGAGAGTTCAAAAAAGCGTAGAGAAAAAAGCAGCGCTTAGTAATGTAATTTATTTAATATCAACAAAATAGATAAATCATGAAAAAAGACACTAAAGTTTTTAACTTGATTCGTAAAGAAAAACAACGCCAAATGCACGGCATCGAACTTATCGCTTCAGAAAACTTCGTAAGCGATCAAGTTATGAAAGCTATGGGTTCAGTAATGACAAACAAATATGCTGAAGGTTATCCTGGCAAACGTTACTATGGTGGTTGTCAAATAGTTGACCAAACAGAAGAAATCGCAATTGCAAGAGCATGCGAATTATTCAACGCAACATACGCAAACGTTCAACCACACTCTGGTGCACAAGCTAACATGGCAGTCATGTTAACATGTTTACAACCAGGTGATACATTCATGGGTCTCGACCTCGCACACGGCGGTCACCTTTCACACGGTTCTCCTGTCAACTCATCAGGTATCCTCTACAATCCAGTAGCATACCAAGTAAGCCCTGAAACAGGCCGCGTTGACTACGACAACATGGAAAAGGTAGCACTCGAGAAAAAACCTAAACTCATCATCGCTGGTGCTTCAGCATATTCACGTGACTGGGACTACAAACGCATGCGCGAAATCGCTGACAAAGTTGGCGCTATCTTGATGGCAGACGTTTCACACCCTTCAGGTCTCATCGCACGCGGTATCCTCAACGACCCATTAGATTACTGTCACATCATCACAACAACAACACACAAGACACTCCGTGGTCCACGCGGCGGTATGATCTTGATGCGTGACGACTTCGAAAACCCATGGGGTTTGACAACACCTAAGGGCGAAGTTAAAATGATGTCAGCTCTCCTCAACAGCGCAGTATTCCCAGGCGTACAAGGCGGTCCACTCGAACACGTCATCGCAAGTAAGGCAGTCGCTTTCGGCGAAGCTCTCTCAGATGAATACTTCGAATACATCCTCCAAGTTAAGAAAAACGCTACAGTGATGGCTAAAGCTTTCACAGACAGAGGTTATAACATCATCTCAGGCGGTACAGACAACCACCTCATGCTCATCGACCTCCGTTCTAAATTCCCTGAAATCACAGGTAGAAAAGTTGAAGACATCCTCGTTCAAGCCGACATCACTGTCAACAAGAACATGGTTCCATTCGACAGCCGTTCTCCATTCCAAACATCAGGTCTCCGCGTAGGTACTCCAGCTATCACAACACGTGGTCTCAAAGAAGAACATATGGAACCTATCGTTGAATTAATCGACGACGTAATCAGCAACATCGACAACGATGCTAAGATTACTGCAGTAAGAGAAAAAGTCAACGAAATGATGTCAGAATTCCCATTGTTTGCTTGGTAATTTAAGACGTAAAGACACAGAGTCGCAAAGACTCAAAGTTATATAGAGCGCTGCTGTTAAAGTGGCGCTCTTCTTTTTTGTTTGGAAATTTAGGAGTTATTTTAAGTCTATGGTATTTAAAATTCTAGGATTCGTCCCTCTGCGTTAGGGATTGCAGCGGCATCCTTTTGAAGCGAAGCGGAAAAAGATATAGCGGAAAGCCCGACGGCGGAGCCGGAACGCCCAAGAAAGTTTATAGTTGAAAGTGTAGAATTTAGAGTGGTTGGGATGTGTATAGTAGAAAATATACAATAAACAATAGATAATCAATCAGTTACCCCCCCCTAATTTTCTTTAAAAATATTTTAAAAAAACTTGGAAATTAGAAATAAAAATATAAACTTTGCGTGACTAAAGTTAAAGTTATGGAAAATGTTAAAATCGACATGCAAATTCTAGGTAAAAATATGAAAAGATTATTTATGTTATTTATCCTATCCGCTTTATCAATGATTTCTTTCGCTCAGAATGATAATGGCAAATTGTGGATTTCTGCACAAGGCGGTATTATGTTTTCAAACATATATTCTAATAGAGGTATCAATTATAATAGAGAATACGATGAACATGTGCTATGGGCATACGAATCTAATCCTTCACAACCTATAGTTGTATCTGCTCCTGGAAATAGATTCAAGGCAGGAGCAAAATTAGGACTTGGATTGCGTTACTGCTTTAATGAAAGTTATTCTTTGATATTAAACTTTAATTATGAACAGAAAGGTGCTCGTGGAAAAATCGACAGATATGAGGTATTTAATACTGGTGGTTATTATGCACAACCTTATTGGTATGTCGGCACTCCAATTGCAGTGTATGACATTGATGCTGACATTTATTTCGACTATCATTATCTTACAATTCCTCTTTGCCTTGAATGGCAATATAATAATAGATTTTTCTTTAATGCAGGTGCCTATTTAGCTTATCAGGTCAAAGACTATACTTATACCGAATTTTATCTTAATGATGAGCTTGTTGGCTACTCCTACGATTTTGACAAGGAACGAGAACTCGTTGACATGCATATTGACTATGGATTTGAATACGGAATAGGATACAATATCATATCCACTTCAAAAAACAGATTATCATTGTTGCTGAGCGGAAGTCTTGGCTTAGCCCCTGCTGAAGATACAGATTTGCGTGGTATTTATGTGAGAGGAACTAAAAATCATAGCGTTGGTCTGACTTTAAGATATGAAAGGAAAGCTTTATAAACATAACAATTATACTTAGATAAGAAATGTTCCAATAGTTAAAAGAGACGGATTTCGGAAGCAAATTTCGAGATCCGTCTTCGTTTTTAAGTTCAAAACCCAAAGTTTAAAAAACTCCTCCTAACTAAAAAAACTTTTGCCTTTAGTCTTTTGCCATTCGCCTTTTTTATTATCTTTGCGTATTAATTTATGAATATGAAAGAAATAGTTTTAAGCGGTATCAGACCAACAGGTAACCTCCACCTCGGTAATTATTACGGAGCAGTACAGAATTTCCTCAAATTACAAGATAGTTATAATTGTTATTTTTTCATTGCTGACTATCACTCACTTACAACTCATCCTCACCCAGATGACTTGCACGGAAGAGTAAAACAAATCCTCGTGGAATATCTCGCAGCAGGTCTCGACCCTGAAAAAGCTACATTATATGTCCAAAGCGACGTGCCAGAAGTAGTTGAGTTATACCTCTTCTTGAATATGAACGCTTACATCGGCGAGCTCGAACGCGTTACTACATTTAAGGAAAAAGTACGTAAACAACCAGATAACGTCAACGCTGGTCTCCTCACCTACCCTACTCTCATGGCAGCTGACATCTTGATTCATAGATCAAATTATATCCCTGTAGGAAAAGACCAAGAACAAAATCTTGAAAAAGCACGCGACTTCGCTGAACGCTTCAACCGTATCTATGGCATCGACTACTTCCCAGTGCCTCAAGGATTTAACTTCGGCAACGACCTCGTTAAAGTCCCTGGTCTCGACGGCAGCGGCAAGATGGGCAAGTCGGAAGGCGAAGGCAACGCTATCTTCTTATGCGAAGACGACAAGTCAATCCGCAAGAAAGTGATGCGCGCCGTGACAGACAGCGGTCCTACAGAACCTAACCAAGTAAAACCAGAAGCAATACAAAACCTCTTCAACCTCATGAAGATAGTGTCAACACCTGACACTGTACAGTTCTTCGACGACGCATATAACAACATGACAATACGTTACGGCGACATGAAGAAACAACTTGCTGAAGACATCATCCAAGTGGTGACTCCATTCCGCGAACGCATCAACGAATTGTCAAGCAACGACGAATATATCAAGAAGGTAGCACGCATGGGAGCAGAAAAAGCTCACGCAAGCGCAAGCAAGACAATCAAAGAGGTTAGAGAAATCATCGGATTCAGAAGTTTTTAAATGACTAAGGACTAAAGACTAAAGTGCTTTCAAACCTTTTGCCCTTAGTCTTTAGCCTTTTGTCAATATATTTCAATTTTCAATTTAAAATTGACACATGGCAGATAAGTTTGTAGTTTACGAAGACAAGGTAGAGACAGCGGTCTTGATTGCTGTTTGCACTCAGACACAGAACAGAGAGAAGACAGAGGAATATTTGGACGAACTTGCTTTCTTGATCGAGACAGCAGGCGGCGTGCCTGTCGCTCGTTTCATCCAGCCTCTCGACCATCCTAACAGCGTGACTTACCTCGGAACAGGCAAACTCGAAGAGGTCAAGCAATATATCAAAGCCGAAAACATCACAATGGCGGTCTTCGACGATGAACTCACTCCAACACAACTTCGTAACATCGAGAAAGAACTCGAATGTAAGATATTGGACAGAACAAATCTTATCTTAGACATATTTGCCAGAAACGCCAGAACATCACACGCCAAGACTCAGGTAGAACTCGCTCAGTATCAATATATGTTGCCTCGCCTGACTCACATGTGGACTCACTTGGAGAGACAAAAAGGTGGTATCGGTCTGAGAGGTCCTGGTGAAAAGGAAATTGAAACCGACCGTCGTATCATACGCGACAAGATTACAAGTCTCAAGGAAAGACTCAAAGAAATAGACATGCAGAAGACAGTCCAACGTAAAAACAGAGGACAACTCGTAAGAGTAGCGCTCGTAGGTTACACCAACGTTGGCAAGTCAACCATTATGAATCTGTTAAGCAAATCCGATGTGTTCGCAGAGAACAAACTCTTCGCCACATTGGAGACAACAGTACGTAAGGTGGTCGTAGAAAACCTTCCTTTCCTTCTTTCCGACACCGTAGGTTTCATCAGAAAACTTCCACACCAACTCGTCGAGTCATTCAAATCGACATTAGACGAGGTTCGCGAGTCAGACATTCTCCTTCACGTTGTCGACATCTCTCATCCTGACTTCGAGTCACAGATTGAGGTGGTCAACAAGACTCTTAATGAGATTGGAGCAGGCGACAAAAAGACCATCATGGTTTTCAATAAGATAGACGCTTATAGTTATGTCGAGAAAGAAGAAGACGACTTAACACCAGTAACAAAATGCAACTATTCACTTGAAGACTGGAAGAAGACTTGGATGGCGAAAGGCAACTCATGCATCTTCATCTCTGCTGTAGAAAAAGACAACTACCAGGAATTCAGAGACCTCTTGTACCAAGAGATCAAAGACATGCACGCCATCAGATATCCTTACGACAACTTCTTATATTGACAACCATGTATATCGACACTCATTCACATATTTATGACGAGGCATTCGACACCGACAGAGAGTTGGTGTTTCAGAGAGCCCTTGATGCAGGTGTCGAGATGGTGCTCCTTCCTAACACAGATGAAAGCACCATCAAACCTATGATTGACTTCTACGAGAGTCATCCCGACAACTGCAGAATGATGATGGGTCTTCATCCAGAAGGCGTCAAAGAAGACTACAAACGTCATCTCTCCGTAATCGAAAAAGAGATGGAAAGACAATGCTGGGTCGGCGTAGGTGAAATAGGTCTTGACTTATATTGGGACAAGACATTTGAAAAACAACAAGTTGAAGTGTTGAGAGAGCAACTCTCATGGGCGAAGCAGCTGCGTCTTCCTGTCTCGCTGCACACACGCGAAGCCTTCGGCCTTATGTTCAAGGTGCTGGAACAAGAACAGGACGGAGGTCTGAGAGGCGTCTTCCATTGCTTCAACGGAACAAAAGAACAAGCCGACATTGCCATGTCTCTTGGCTTTCACCTTGGACTGGGCGGCGTCATCACATATAAAAACTGCGACGTGAAAAGTTTCTTGAACGAGATACCTCTGGACAAGATACTTCTGGAGACCGACGACCCTTATCTGCCGCCGGTACCTTACAGAGGAAAGAGAAACGAAATCGCCTATATGACAGAAGTGGCGAAGAAAATCGCAGAAGTAAAACAAATTGATATCAATGAAGTTGCGACAGCAACAACAAATAACGCAAGACAATTATTTAATCTATAACATAAAATTTTCGGTTATGTCAGGAGAAAAAACTTCATTATTAATACTTTACACCGGGGGCACCATCGGCATGATGCAAGACCCACAGACCGGCAGTTTAGTTCCTTTTGACTTTGACAATCTTTACGACCATTTGCCTGTTTTGAGAAACTTGGATTATCAGTTGGATTTCTATGCCTTCGACAATCTCATCGACTCATCAAACATGACTCCAGACTTCTGGATCACCTTGGCAAAGAAAATCGAAAGCAACTACGAAAAATACGACGGATTCATAGTATTGCATGGTTCCGACACCATGGCATACACTGCCTCCGCCTTGAGCTTTATGTTAGAGAACCTTAACAAACCTGTCGTCTTCACAGGATCACAATTGCCAATGGGCATGGTAAGAAGCGACGGCAGAGAGAACATCATCGCTGCCATAGAAATAGCAGCTGCCAAAGACGAAGACACAGCCATGGTACCAGAAGTGACAATCTTCTTCGAGAACCAGCTCCTCAGAGGAAACAGAACCACAAAACACAACGCCGAACATTTCAATGCGTTCGTATCAGGCAACTACCCTTCGCTCGCTAACGTAGGCGTACATATTAAATATAATAAGGAGTATATCATGAAGCCTAACTTCAAAAAACTTAAGCTTCATACAAAACTCGACAACAACGTAGCTATCTTGAAGATTTTCCCAGGCATCACAAAGGAATTGGTACAGCACACTCTTAATACACCAAACCTGAAAGCTGTGATTATCGAGACCTACGGATCAGGAAACGCACCAACAGCACCATGGTTCATAGAAGCATTGAAAGAAGCCATCGACAAAGGAATTATAGTATATAATGTCACACAATGCAAATCCGGTTCCGTAGTCATGGGACGTTACGAGACAAGCCGTGACTTAAACAGAATAGGCGTATTGAGCGGACACGACATCACCACAGAGTCAGCGATAGCAAAACTGATGTATCTCTTAGGCGAAGGTTTCACACCAGAAAAAACTAAGGAACTCCTTCAGACACCTATCAGAGGCGAGATGACTTTATAAAGATAACAAGACTACAAGTCAATATGACTATACATTTTGGCTTAATCAGTCTTTTTGGAAGATAAGACGTAAAAAAATCAGAATAAAAAAAACATGATAAAATTATTCTGACATGGAATTATCAAAAAAAACATTGATATGACTATAGTTAAGTCGATGTAAAAAAAGATAATATTGTTTAAAAATAATTTCGTTTTTAAAAGAAAAAATATGTAACTTTGGAGCGAATTTTTTAAGGCTTGTAGAAGGAGAGATGTCCGAGTGGTTTAAGGAGCACGCCTGGAAAGTGTGTATACTCCAAAAGGGTATCGCGGGTTCGAATCCCGCTCTCTCCGCGATGACTTAAAATTCGTGTTGTCAACAATAAAATTGAAATAAACTAAGTTAAATTAAAATAGTAATCAAACAAAAAAATTAAAAAGTAGTAATCAACATTTCCAATTATGAAAAAATTAATTGCTTTACTCACAATTGCTGGTTTTTTGACATTTGGAATCAGCAATTCAGTTCTTGCACAGCAAGATGAAAACGTTCCACAAACAGAGCAAGTAGCAACAGAAGAAGTTGCTGTTGAAGAAGCTGCTCCAGTTGAAGAAGTTGTAACAACAACAATGACAGAGGAAGAAAACACATTAACATTCCACGAAACTATCAAGAAACAATTCATCGATGGTGGTTGGGGTTTCATGACACTCGTTCTCATCGTTCTCGTCCTCGGTTTAGCTATCTCAATTGAAAGAATTATTTATTTAACTTTAAGCACCACAAACACTAAGAAATTAGTTGTTGAATTCGAAAAAGCTTTGAACGAAGGTGGCATTGAAAAAGCTAAAGAACTCTGCCGTAACACACGCGGTCCTGTAGCAAGTATATTCTACCAAGGTTTAATGCGTTACAACGACGGTCTTGAAGAAGTAGAAAAAGCTATGATTTCTTACGGTTCTGTTATGAATGGTAACTTAACAAGCGGTTCAAGCTGGATTACATTGTTCATCGCTTTGGGACCTATGTTGGGATTCTTCGGTACAGTTATCGGTATGATCCAAGCTTTCGACGCTATCGCTGCAGCTGGTGACATCAGCCCTAC
>JAFZDU010000108.1 GCA_017561025.1 Bacteroidales bacterium
CTTCATCGTTTACTCCTTTCTTTATTTTGTTATACCTAATTTCTTTTGAAAATCTTGTAATGTCTCTAAGACGTTGCTCTTGACGTGGATGAAGTATTCCATGCCAGCTGCTTTGAGTACGTCGGCTGTGCCTTCTGGGTTGCCAGCCAAAACGACGATAGCTTGGTCTTTAAGAGCTTCGTAGATCTTGAGAGCGTTGCCTTCGCCGTATTCTTCGTCTGAAGAGCAGATGACAACGATTTCAGGTTTAACTTCCTTAGCTGCTGCTATGCCGTCTTCAACAGTCTTGAAACCAGCATTGTCAACTACTTCGAAGCCAGCGCAAGCGAAGAAGTTAGAAGCGAAGTTAGCTCTTGCCTTAAGCATTGCTAAGTTGCCGTATGTTAACATCCATGCTACAGGGCGTTTGTTGCTTTGGCTGTAAACGTCTGTTGCATAGCGTAATTGTTCGAATTGTTGAGCGATGCGGTAAGTTACGATTGTATCGATTTCAGCGTTTTCATCGCGGCGATTGTTAGCTTCAAATACCCATGCTTCAGGATTTGACTTCATTGTCTCTGTGAAGTTAGGGAATTGGTTTGTTCCGAGGATGATTTCGCGGCGTGTAGCTACGTTGTTGAGGCGTTTTGCTGCGTTGTCTTTAACCATCTTTTGGATTGTGCCGTTACGCAATGCTGCGAGGTAACCGCCTTCTTCTTGGATTTGAAGGAATAAAGCCCATGCTGCTTTCACCAATGAGTCGGTGAGGTTTTCGATGTAATATGAACCTGCTGCTGGGTCAGCGACTTTGTCGAAGTGTGATTCTTCTTTCAAGATGAGTTGTTGGTTACGTGCGATACGTTCTGCGAACTCTGTTGTTGGTTCGTAAACCATGTCGAATGGAGTTACGCTGAATGAGTGAACGCCGCCGAGAACAGCTGACATAGCTCCTGTTGTTGTACGTAACATATTGACGTATGAGTCGTATAAGCTCAAGTTGATTTGTGCATTGAAAGCATGGATGAGCATCTTGGCGTTTTCTTCCTTAGCACCGTATGCCTTGGCGATATTAGCCCATAATAATCTGTAAGCACGCATCTTAGCCATTTCCATGAAGTAGTTTTGACCTACTGCAACGTTGAAGCGCATCTTTGGAAGAATCTCATCGATGGTCATGTCTGTGTCGGTGAGCTTGTCGAGATATTCAGCGCCGACTGCCAAAGCGAAAGCCATTTCTTGAACGATGGTTGCGCCTGCATTTGTGAAGACGTGAGCGTTAACGCCTAATGTTTGGAATCCTGGCATCTCAGCTTTCGTCAAGATGTAAGCCAATTCCATGTCTGTGCTTTCAGAGATGAACCATGTGCCACGACGGATGTAACGTGTCAATGGGTCATAATTCAAAGAACCGCGTAACTCTGGGATTCTTGAGAGTTGCTCTAAAAGTGGCAAGTGGTATTTGTTATTGTAGAAACTCAACTCGACTTCTTTAGCGCAGATGCCGTTGAGCAATGCTGACAATTCGATGTCGGTGTAGAGTCTGTCGTATTCTAAACGGAAGGTAATGGCGTTAGCGCCTCTTTTGATAGCGTCTAATGCTTTTTCGTTAGCGGCTTTGCAGTCGACAACATTGATGTCTTGGCAGATGAGCCATTCGTTGCCTTTTGTCTTGTTGCCACGGACATATGGGAACTCATTAGGTTCCACGTTGTTCCATGTGATCGAATTGAGGTCTTCTGCGCGGTAATAAGGTCTTACCGAAAAGCCTTCAGCCGTTTTCCAAACTAATTTTTTGTCATAATCGGCTCCTTTGAGGTCTTTTTGAATCACTGATTCCCATTGCTCGGTTGATACCGGTGGAAATTCCTCAAAAAGTTTTTTCTGGTTACTCATATCTTTTATCGTTAAAAATTATAAATTGTCTTGTTAATTAGCTTATTCTGTTAAAATTATCAAAATTAAACAGCAATTTAATTTATCCTACAAATATAAATCAAAATTCTTTATATCAGACAAAAATACCTAATAAATATAAAACAAGTTTTTTGTTGCCGAAAATGATTATTCACATCAGGCAAAACCACTAAAAATATACATCCGAAATTTCGTTAGTATTGATAAACATAACATAATATATAGGCAGGTAATATATATTATTTTTTTGTTTAACTTCCCTTTCATTTGATAATACAAAAGCGTATTTTATATTATATTCAGGTGTTGACAATAAATTATTTAAAGCACTATGAATGGAGTAATCTCTACCAGATTTCACTTCTATTGGCAAAACACTACTATTAGAAAAATCATCAACAAGAAAATCCACTTCTCCCTTATTTCTATTGTCATAATAAAACAATCTGCATCCATGAGATTTTAATTCTTGCGCAACAACACTCTCATAAACAGAACCAAGATTAATGCTTCTAACATCATCTATTATCGATTTGACATTTTTATCATAAAGTTCAGATGTAAGCATACCTACATCATTGAGATATAATTTCAACAAATTCTTCTGCACAGATTCTACCAAAGGGAAACGAGGATTTGAAACAGCATGAACATCAATGGCAATACCAGATGAGATCAGATATTCAAACTCATTTTTATATCTGTCAAAACGATCACCTTCTTTATCTCTAATATCCTTAGCAACAATACGCTTCTTCTTATTTTCCATCTGTGAAGGAATCATATCATAAACACGCCTTACCATAAGATTTCTGCCGTTGTTATCTTCATACTTCGATGCATCATCCGCATACATTGTTTTTATGCTGTTCTGAAGGTCGCGAACCTTTATGATATTATGCGTTTCGAGATATGAATTTACAACATCCGGCATCCCACCTACAATAAGATACCTTTTGAATAAATCTATCAAATGATTATGATGTGCCTCCGAAAGACTCTCTCTTTTAGTAAATTTATCTTTTATGAAAGAAATAGCATCTTGACTAAATCCATTTGCAATTATAAATTCTTCAAAATCAAGTTGAAACATTTGTTTCCTAATAATACTTCCTATTGGAATCGATGTGGTTGAACGCAATGTTATACCCAGCAGACTTCCACTCGCGATGAATCTATATCTTTTATCTTGTCTAAAAAATTTTAACATAGTTAAATATTGAGGATATTGCTGGATCTCATCTAAAAACACCAAGGTATTATCATATTTGTCCAATTTATCTCCAGCAATCATGCTTAATGTCATATAAAACTCATCAGTAGAATGAATATCCTTAAACATTTTTACGCCTTCTTCATCTTCAACAAAATTAACTTCTATAAAATTGTCATACAGACGCTTACCAACATCACGAATAATGTAGGATTTGCCAATCTGCCTAGCACCTTCCAATAACAAAATCTTATCCGAATCAGATTTCAGATGCTCTTCAATATAACTACCAATCTTTCTATACAACATAATCTTACACTTTTCAATATAAAACAATGATGCAAAACTACACTTTTCAATATAAATAAACAAGTAAAAACTACACTTTTCAATATATTTTCATTATCAAAACACAATTATATATTTTAATATCAAGGCGGTTTATTGTTGAAAAATGATTATTTTTGTAGATTCTAAAAATAGTTTTTAATTTTTATCATCATGAAAAAATATTTATTGACTTTATTGCTTTTCATTCCTTTCCTTGTCAAATCACAATCTTGTGAAGTATCAGGCAATCAGAATGGTATATGGGATTGCGACACCGTCTTCGTCGTCGACAACGTCATCGTTCCGGAAGACAGCAGACTCATCATTGCAGAGGGTACAAAAGTCATTTTCAAAGATTATTACAGCATCATCGTCAATGGCTCTTTCGAAGCCATCGGATGTGAAAACGATTCTATATATTTCACCGTTACCGACACAACAGGTTTCTATCGCTGGGATTGCGGCGACGGCGGTTGGAACGGACTTGTCTTCCAAAATGTTAAAGATACATTAAGACTCGAATATTGCCATTTTTCATACGGCAAAGCAGCAGAAAACATGACACGCGGCGGCGCGGTGAGAATCTATAACACCGATTATGCAGTGATAGACAACTGCACTTTCTATTGCAACCATACCCGCGAGAAAGGCGGCGCTCTCTATGCAGAACATTCCGACATCTTGATAACTAATTGCGAAGTCGATGCTAACATCGCCTTTACTAATGACGGTTCCTACACACACGGCGCTGGTTTCCAGTTCCATAGATGTTCTGTGAAAATGGAAGATATGTATTTCCACGACAACACCTGCAACACTTGTTATGGCGGCGGCGTCAATTTTGACAGTTGCTATGTGGATGTAAATAAAGCTGTCTTTGAAGATAATTTCGCAGTCAATGCTGCGGGCATGGGCATTCAACGTAGCAACGACTACGAGGTAAGAATCTCTAACGCCCTGTTCAACAACAATATCGTCAAGCACTATGGCGGCGCTATGGCAATGGCGACAACATCTCCTCTGATTCAAAATGTGACAATGGCAAATAACTACTGCGTCGGTGCCGGCGGCGGAGCTATGCAATTCTACAGCGAAGCCAGACCAGTATTCAAAAACTGTATCATCTGGGGCAACGATTGGTTGGGCGGTAGCGGTGCGATCACCGATGGTTCACAGATCTTCGTCTGGGGTTCCGACTGCGCTCCTGAATTCTACAACACTCTCATCGAAGGCGGATTTAAACAAATTCATGGCAATCAATATGTTGCCGTATATGATTTCCCAACAATGCTCGAAGTCGATCCTCTATTCATCGACACCGTCGCCCGTAACTTCCAATTGCAAACCGATAGTCCTGCAATCAACAGCGGAACAATTGACACAACTGGTTTGATGATGCCTGCAACCGACCTTCTCGGCAATCCTAGAATTGTAGGCAGCAGAGTCGACATGGGATGCTACGAATCAAGCGTGACTTATGTCAACAAAATAAAATCTCAAGACAATAATCTCAAAATATTTCCTAACCCTCTGACATCTAACAGCGTATGTAGCTTCGAGAACAAAACTGCTTCTCAAGTGACATTGAAAGTTACTGACATAAGAGGCGCACAACTTTTCGTCAAAGACCTCGGAATATTGCCTGCTGGCACTAACGAGATTTCTCTTTCAGAACTGACTAATGTATTGAAAAATAATAACATCTATTTCATAAACATTGAAACTCAAGGTAAAACATTAAAAGCTAAAATCGTTTATTAAAATTTATTATGAAAAATATATTCACAAACAAACAGTTCCTCGGAATACTCTTCGCGATTATAGCATTCGCGCTTATAACTTTGGTTTATTTCACTCCTATTTTAGAAGGCAAGAGAATAAAACAGCACGACATTGAGATGTATAAAGGTATGTCTCAAGAAATCAACGACTTCCGAGAAGAGACAGGCGAACAGTCATTATGGACCAACTCAATGTTCGGCGGCATGCCTGCATGGAACATCGGCGTTCAACAGAACAGCAACCTCATGACTTACGTACAGAAAATCATAGGTTTAGGATTCCCAAGTCCTATAATGTCGGTCTTCATCAGCATGCTCGGTTTCTTTATCCTGCTGCTTGTTTTAGACTGTAAAATTTGGATCAGTTTCATCGGCGCGCTGGCATACGGTTTCACCTCATATCTCTTCATCGTCATGGGCGCTGGTCACAACTCAAAAGCGGTCGCCATGGCATATATGGCACCTGTAATCGCCGGTATCATAATGACTTACAAAGGCAAATACCTCTGGGGCGCAGTGCTCACAGCGATATCATTGGCACTTGAAATCAGAGCTGGTCACATCCAAATCACCTATTATTTATTTATGATAGTTCTGATTATGGTCATCGCTGAATTTATTGAGACAATAAAAACTAAAAAATATTTAGATTTCTTCAAAGCAAGCGGCATTCTTGCAATAGTTGCAATTTTGGCGGTAATGACAAGCACAACAACACTTTACGCCAACTACGAATTCGGCAAAGAGACAATGCGTGGCAAACCTGTACTCACAGAAAATGTTGAAAACCAAACACGCGGTCTCGACAGAGATTATATCACACAATGGAGTTACGGCATCGGCGAGACTTGGAGTCTTATGATTCCTAATGTAAAAGGTGGAGCCTCGGCTTATATAGGCAATGACAATCCTGCTTTGGAGAATGTTGACCCTCGTTTTCGCTCAATGATTGCTCAAAACAATGCATACTGGGGCGATCAACCTGGAACAAGTGGTCCTGTCTACGTAGGAGCGATAGTTTGTTTCTTATTCGTACTTAGTTTATTTGTTGTAAAAGGAAAAATAAAATGGGTTCTACTCGCAGCTACAATACTTTCAATATTATTGAGTTGGGGTAAGAACTTCATGGGATTCACCGACTTCTTCCTCGATTATTTCCCAATGTATAATAAATTTAGAGCTGTCTCCATGACACTCGTCATTGCTGAGGTTTGTATGCCTATCCTTGCATTCCTCGCTCTCGCAGAGGTGATGAGAAATCCTGAAATATTGAAGAAAAATATGTATTATCTCTACGTATCTTTCGGGTTGACAGCAAGTTTGTGTTCATTGTTCTACATCGCTCCTAATCTGTTCTTCAACTTCCTCAGTCAAGGCGAGACTGCACAGTTTGCTCAACTTGGTGCAGGTAAGGATGGTGCAGTATATCAGATGTTTGCAAGCGAATTGGAAAAGGTACGTATGGCAATATTCAAGAAAGACGCAATAAGAAGTTTCTTCTTCATCACAATCGCTGCTATAATATTGTTACTCAACATAAAAGGCAAATTAAAAGACAACGCCGTATTTGCGATACTCGCTGTTTTGGTGGTTATGGATATGTTCCCAATCAACAAACGCTACCTCAACAACGACAATTTCATCGACAAACGTCGTTTCGAAAAACCTTTCGTGATGTCAGAAATAGATAAACAGATTTTGCAAGATAACAGCTTGGATTACAGAGTGATGAATCTTACAACAAGCACTTTCAACGATGCAAGTACATCATATTTCCACAAATCAATTGGCGGTTATCATGGTGCAAAACTTCGTCGTTATCAAGATATTATAAATCATTATTTAGGTGGTAACAACGTCGGTAGCGACGGTTTCTGGAACGTGCTTAATATGTTGAACACCAAATATTTGATTTATCCTCAGAATAACAACAAACCAATGGCTATGCCAAATCCTGATGCTTTCGGCAATGCTTGGTTAGTGTCTGACATTAAATGGGTTGCGACTCCAAACGAAGAAATCGCTGCGATTGAAAACACCAATGTCAAGACAACAGCAATCGTTAATGAAGAGTTTAAAAATGTTATCGGCAACTATGGTACTGGCGCGATTAATCGCGTCCATACAGGAACAATCCAATTAGCATCATACAAACCTAACGAGTTGATTTACAACTTTAATTCATCAAAAGACGAGTTAGTTGTATTCTCTGAAATATGGACAAGCAAAGGTTGGACAATGTGGATTGACGGAAAAGAAAGTCCATTGATCAGGGCAGACTATATCTTAAGAGCAGCAGTCGTTCCTGCTGGCAATCATGAGATTATGATGCGTTATGAACCTAAAATCTGGAAAGTCGGCAACACAATCCAATTTGTAAGTTCATTGATTTTAATCTTGGGATTATTCGCAGCAATCTTTGTGAGTTGCAGAAAATCAACTTCAGAACAATAATTATGCATTGTGCATTATGAATTATGATTGAAATGAAGCGCGTCTTAATCATAACATATTATTGGCCTCCATCAGGCGGTTCCGGCGTTCAACGTTGGTTGAAGATGTCGAAATATCTGCCTGAAAATGGTTGGCAACCTGTTATTTACACAGCCGACGGCGCGGAATATCCAGTGGAAGATTTATCGCTGGAGAAAGACGTCGCGCCAGAAGCAGAAGTTATCAGACATCCTATCATCGAGCCTTATTCCTTCTATAAAAAGTTTTTAGGAATCAAGAAAGACGAAAAGATAAAGGCTGGTTTCATCAATGAAGGAAAGAAAAAATCCGTTTGGAAAGAAAACGTAAGTATCTGGTTAAGAGGAAATTTATTCATTCCCGATGCACGTTGCTGGTGGGTAAGACCTTCGGTGAGATTCCTTAAAAAATATTTGCAAGAGAATCCTGTCGATGCCATCATCTCAACAGGACCTCCTCATTCCATGCATCTCATTGCTAAGGAGTTACATAAGAAATTTAACATCCCTTGGGTTGCCGACTTCCGCGATCCATGGACCGACATTGATTTCTTTAGTGAATTAAAATTAACAAACAGAAGTCTTAAAAAACATCATAGGCTTCAATATCAAGCCCTTACAGAAGCTAATAAAGTCGTGACTGTTGGTTGGGACTGGGCAAAAGGTTTGGAAAGTCACGGCGCGAAAGATGTTGCCGTCATAACAAACGGATATGACTTTAATATTGAAGAACTTAAGACAAAATCCGACTTGTCGGAAAAATTCACCATGTCGCACGTTGGAATCATAGGTGCAGCAAGAAACGCCACTAAATTCTGGGCAGCGCTCGGTGAACTTATCAAAGACAACAATATTCCTGATTTCTCTAATTTATTAAAGATTAGACTCATAGGACAAGTTGACAACTCCGTCTTGATTTCTATAAAAGAAAATAATCTTGAAAATCATGTAGAGATAATTCCTTATATCCCACATGAAAAGGTTATAATAGAACAAAGTTCATCACAGGTTTTGTTACTTTTTGTTAACAATTCGCCTAACGCAAAAGGCATACTCACGGGAAAAATATTCGAATATATGGCATCGGGACGTCCTATCTTAGCAATAGGTCCAAAAGACGGCGACACCGCAATAATTCTCGATGAGACAAAATCCGGAAGCATCATCGACTTCGAAGATAAAGAAGGAATGAAAGCAACAATTCTTGATTTATTTAATAAATATAAAGAGAATCAACTTATTACGAAAGAAAACGAAAGCGTTAAAAAATATTCACGAAGAGCTTTGGCAAAAGAATATGTTAATTTAATTGAGAGGATTTTGAAAAATGAACAACACTAAAATAATCATACAAGCGCGCACAGGATCGACACGCCTGCCTCAGAAAATGATACTTCCTTTCTACGAAAACGAAGGTATTTTCTCATTGCTCCTAAAAAAATTAACAGATGCTTTTGATAAAAACGATATTATTCTCGCTACTTCCGTCAATGAAAATAATGACGTCTTGGTTGAAATAGCAGAACGCTATGGCGTCAATTACTTCAGAGGTTCGGAAAACGATGTGCTTCAACGCTTTATCGACGCTGCCAAAGAATTCAATGCAGAAAATATCGTCAGAGTCTGCGCCGACAATCCTTTCCTCGATGTCTTTTATATTGAACTGCTTATAGAAAAATTTGAGAAATTCAATTGCGATTATCTGTCATACATGACATCCGACGGAACACCTTCTATAAAAACACACTATGGATTTTGGGCAGAAGCTGTGAAACTCAGCGCTTTAGAAAAGGTAAAATCTCTCACTGACGAGAATCTCTATCACGAACACGTCACAAATTTCATTTATGCAAATAGAGATAAATTCGACGTGAACTTCTTCAATATAATTCCAGAAATTGATAGACATAAGGATATCAGACTCACCATCGACACGCAAGTGGATTTTGACATTCAAAAAGAGATTTATGGCAAATTAAATAATTATATTCCAAACTTTACATCTCTTAATGTTATTGATTTTCTTGAAGATAACCCGCATTATTTAGAGATAATGAAAAACGAAATTTTAAAGAATCAGAAGTAATTATGAAAAACGGAACATATATTATAGGTGAAATAGGACAAAATCATAATGGTTCTGTCGATATTGCTAAACTCATTGTCGAGTTGATTTCACGACCTGTCAAGGAAGAATATTTCGGCATCGACCTGCAACCTATGAACGCCGTGAAAATGACAAAACGCGACCTCGCTCATGAATTGTCAGATTCACAGATGTCGAGAGTCTACGACTCACCTAATTCATTTGGAAGGACTTACGGCGAACATCGTGCTTTCCTTGAATTATCCGACGAACAACATTACGAGGTTTATAAGTTCGCTAAAGAAAAAGGTCTCGATTTCGTTGAAACATTATGCGCTCCTTCATGCTTAAGCATAATGAAATATTTTACTCCTGATTATCTGAAAGTTGCAAGTCGCGACGTGACAAACATACCTTTGTTAGAGGCTCTTGCCGAGACAAAAATCCCGATCATCTTATCAACAGGAATGGCAGGAAAAAAAGAACTCGACGAGGCTTTGGAAGTGATAACTAAATATCATAACGAGATTTCTATTCTTCATTGCGTCTCTCAATATCCAACAAATCCAAACAATCTGAATCTCAACACGATAAAATATCTTAAAGATAATTATCCTCAATATAAGATTGGTTTCTCCGATCATACAATAGGAATTTCTGCACCGATAGCAGCAATAGCAATGGGCGCGGAAATCATTGAAAAACATGTCACTATCGACAGAAGAATGAAAGGCACAGACCAAGCAGGTTCTTTGGGTCCTGACGGCGTCAACCGCATGATTCGCGACATCAGAATAACAGAAATGTCGATGGGAAAAGAAGAAATATTCATCGAACCTGATGTCATGAGCAGCAAAATCAAACTCGAACGCTCCATTGCGACAAACCGTAATCTTAAAGCAGGCGATGTCGTCACTGAAAACGACATTCATCTACTAAGTCCTGGTGATGGTTTCAAATGGTCTGAAAGACAATCTGTTATAGGCAAGAAGGTAAAAGTAGAGATACCTAGAAACGAAATTATTTATCCTCAAAATTTAGAATAGATGAAGAAACCTAAATTAATATTAACAGATATCGATGGCGTCTGGACCGATGGCGGAATGTACTACGACCAAACGGGCAACGAATGGAAAAAATTCCACACTTACGACAGCGCCGGAGTTCTTTTCGCTCATCAAAATGATATTCCTGTCGGGATAATCACTGGCGAAGATACTGAGATTGTCGCAAGAAGAGCAGCAAAACTTAAAGTCGACTATCTGTTTCAAGGGGTAAAAAATAAACTTGAAGTCACGGTGAAACTTTGTAAGGAATTGAATATCACTTTAGAAGATGTAGCATATATCGGCGACGACTTAGGCGATGTTGATCTTCTGAAAAACGCAGGCATCTCTGCAACGCCAAATTCAGCTCCAGAGTACATCAAAAAATCTGCACAGATGGTGATGACAAAAAACGGCGGAGAAGGCGTATTTCGTGAATTCGTAGAGAAAATTTTAGGAATATGTTAAAGAAATTTATCATAGGATTACTCAAACCTAAATTTTTATTTAGATATATAGTCAAATCTAAGGCTAAAAACTGTAAAGGAAAACTCTCTGTCAACGGATTTTCTACTGTTAACAGCAACACATATCTTGGATATAATGTTAACTTTAACGGCATGAAAATCACAGGTAAAGGTCGTTGCACAATAGGCGACAACTTCCATTCAGGGACCAACTGCCAAATAATGACAGACTACCACAACTACGACTGTGGAACAAAAATCCCTTACGACAACACTGTGATTATCAAAGACGTAATCATTGAAGATAATGTATGGTTAGGAAATAACGTCATCGTGCTTCCTGGAGTCACTATTGGCGAAGGCGCTGTTATTCAAGCTGGTAGCGTGGTGGTTAAAGATATCCCTGCATTGTCGGTCGCGGGCGGACATCCTGCTAAAGTATTTAAAATGAGAGATATAGAACATTATAATAAACTGAAAGAGCAAAAAGAATTTTTCTAATGAGATATAGCGATCTTAACGTTTTAGAAATCAATGAAATATCTAGAATAGTAAAGGAAAAGCAGCCTTCATTGTTCAAGCAGATTTGCATTTTCATCGGACAATTGTTCTATTACACTTTTATCGTTCATTTTAAATATAAGTCATTGCCTGTCAATTATAAAGGTCTGGTTTTCTTCGGCCTTTCCCTCAACAACCGTCGCTCGTTGGAACCTATAATTAATAAGGTAGAGAAAGATTCATATTTATATCTTAACAACCACGTCACCGATGTGCACAAAAGACGCGCCTGGTGGCACAGCATCCCTTACATTTTTTCCTTAATAAAACTTTACAAGAAATCCAATAAAGAAGATAAAGCTCTAATTATTAAGTATTTCACTCGACTTTGGACCACCTACGGACTTTATAAAGTGGCGGGGGAGATGCTCGATAAATATAAGGTCAAGGTATTAGTCTTGGCAAACGACCATAACGACATCAACAGATGTTTGATTTTCAGCGCATTAGAAAAAGGCATCAAGACAGTTTACGTCCAACACGCCTCTGTAAAAAAAGGATTCCCTCGTCTGGATTTCACCTATTCATTCCTCGATGGACAAGAGTCATTAGATAAATATCTTTACGCAGGAAAACCTAATGGCGAAGTATATCTTTCGGGCGGCGTACGCTTCGATTTTCTTTACGATAAAATTGTTAAAAGAAATGATGAAGTCAAGAGAATAGGTGTGGCAATCAATATGTTAGATGATTTTGAAAAAGTAAAGAGTCTTTGTCTTTTCCTCAAAAAAGAAGGATATAACGATTTGATATTACGTCCGCATCCACGTTATCAGCATCTTGATTCTGAATGGTTGACAAAGAACGACATCGCTATTTCAAATCCTAAAGAAGAAAGTTCCTTCGATTTCATCGCCGGCATCGACTTTATGATTTCCAATGAATCGGCGATTCACCTCGACGCTTCAATAATGTACTGCCCTACCGTTCTTTATAATATGTCGAACAACAATATCCTCGACGATTATAATTTCGTCAAGAACAATTTGGTAAAATTGGCAGAAAACGGTAACGTTTTGTTAAATTATATTAAGAATAAAAATGAAATTTTTCCTAACAAAGAAGTGCTGCAATACTATAATGCATCATCTTATTCACATTTGGAAGGAAATTTAGGCGAGACAATAGCTAGGTTTTTAGAAATGCTTTGTCAAGGTGTAGATAGTCAATTTGATAAAGAATATGGATTTGACAAGGAATCAGATTTTCTTCATATAATCAACGATTCTTTCACATGCTAAACCATCACCGTATGGATTTACGGCATGACTCATCATATTGTAATAACTTTCGTTATCCAGCAATTCTGACACTTCATTAACAATTTTATCGTAGTCGGTGCCAACGAGTTTCACTGTTCCGGCATCGAGAGCTTCTGGACGTTCGGTGTTGTTACGCATTACAAGAACAGGTTTTCCTAAACTTGGAGCTTCTTCTTGAATGCCGCCGCTGTCGGTCAATACAATATTCGCTTTCTCCATCAAGAAGACAAAGTTAAGATAGTCAAGAGGTTCAATGAAGAAAGCATTGTTAGAGAACTGATTTTCGTGAGTTTTGTTCTTCACGTCGATGCCGAAAATCTCAGAAATAGGCTTTCTGACATTAGGGTTGAGGTGCATAGGATACACGAAATCTACATCAGGATATTTCATTGAGAGGTCACGGATAGCGCAGCAGATGTTATTGAATCCATCGCCGAAGTTCTCGCGACGATGACCTGTGATAAGAACTATCTTCTTCTGACGGTCAAGGTCGTAGCCGTTTTCTTTGATATTGTCGTTTAATATTTTGGCGAGTTTATCGTCGTTTTTTATTTTATTAACAACCCAAAATAACGCGTCAATTACGGTGTTGCCTGTAATGATGATATTCTTGTCATCAACATTCTCTTTCAAGAGATTCTGGCGACTTAATTCTGTAGGTGAGAAATGATAAGTCGCAAGTCTACCTGTCATTCTGCGGTTCATCTCTTCTGGCCACGGACTGTATATGTCGTTGGTTCTCAGTCCTGCTTCTATGTGTGCGACTGGAATCTGCTTGTAGAAAGCGGCCAATGCTGCAGCCATTGAAGTGGTAGTGTCGCCGTGAACGAGGACGATGTCGGGATTTGACTCATTGAGGACATCGCGGAGTCCGAGCATGACACGTGAAGTGATGTCGTACAAGTCCTGACCTTGTTTCATGATGTTAAGGTCGTAATCCGGTTTTATCTCGAAGATGTCGAGTACCTGATCGAGCATTTCGCGATGTTGGGCGGTAACACATACTATAGTCTGAAAATCAGTGTTTTCCTGAAATTTCTTCACGAGCGGAGCCATCTTGATTGCTTCGGGACGTGTTCCAAAAACCAACATTACCTTCTTCATATTGCGAAATTTATTTGTTCATAATATTACCACAGAAGTCTAATATGATGACATCTTCTTTCCTGTAGTTAAGTTCAGCAAACTCACGATGATTTACGAGGAACACCACAATGTCGGCTGTCTCGTATGCAACTTTATAATCAGTGAGTTTGAAGAGGTTATTTTCTTTTACGTTAGGTTCCACCACCATGATGTCAGGATTGTTACAAGCCTGTATCACATTGGTTGTTATTGACTTGGCGGGAGACTCTCTTAAATCGTCGATATTAGGTTTGAATGCGAGACCCATCATTGCCACTTTTGGCTTGCGGCTATTTTTAAGTTCGAACTCAAGCATGCAGTTCTTCACTTTCTCAGCGCACCAGAGTGCCTTGTAATTGTTTATCTCTCTTGCTGTTGATATTATCTTCGACTCTTTTGGATAATCTGCCGTGATGAAATAAGGGTCAACAGCGATGCAATGACCGCCCACTCCGCAACCAGGACGAAGTATGTTGACTCTAGGATGTTTGTTTGCCAAGTCGATGAGTTCCCATACATTGATTCCTGCCTTGTCGCAGATGATAGACAATTCGTTGGCAAAGGCAATCTGCACGTCACGAGATGAGTTCTCTGTGAGTTTGCACATCTCGGCAGTGCGGCTGTTTGTTGAATGAAGAGCGCCTTTCACGAATATCTGGTAAAACTCTTTCGCTTTCTCTGTCGAGGCCTCGTTGACGCCACCGATGACGCGGTCGTTGTTCTCGAGTTCAAAGATTACATTGCCAGGAAGCACACGCTCAGGGCAGTAAGCGATGAAAATCTTGTCTTTAAGTTCTGGACGAGTCTCATAAATCAGCGACATCATCTTCTCTGTCGTTCCTACTGGCGATGTCGATTCTATGACGAAGAGGTCGTTAGGTTTGAGGAGAGGCATTATCATGCGAGTGGCTGCTTCCACGTAGGAGATGTCTGGTTTGTGGTCGCCTTTGAATGGAGTTGGCACTACGATGAAATAAGCGTCGCATTCCTGTGGTTCGGTGTAAGCCTTGAACTTGCCGCTGGCGATGACATCTTGAAGAAGCTGTTCCATGCCAGGTTCAATGATATGAAGCACACCTTTGTTAGTAGTCTCAACCACATTCTTATTGATATCCACTCCAACCACATCGATGCCGTGTTTGGCAGCGATTATCGCTGTGGGCAGACCGATGTAACCTAAACCCATGAAACAAGCTCTCATCTTACAAAATTTTATTTATTTGCAAAGATAGGAAAAAAGTCAACAAGACTGCATGACTATAAGACAACAAGTTGTTTTTTTAAAAAGCCAGAAATTCAAAATCTCAGAACCTCAGAATAATTTTGAGATTCTGAAGTTCTGAATTTCTGAGTTTCTTTCTTTGGGCGTTCCGGCTCCGCCGTCGGGCTTTCCGCTATATCTTTGTTCGCTGCGTTATCACTCCGCTCGCAAAGGATGCCGCTTCAATCCCTAACGCATTGGGGCGATCCCTAGAAATTTAGAGCTATATTTCTTTATCGGTCGCTGAGCTTGTCGAAGCGCCGAACATTGTGCCTTCGACAGGCTCAGGCACCGTGCTTGCAAAAGTCTTAATTGTTATTATCAAAAATTATTTAAACGGGAAATTTATAGAAGTTCCGTTAAATATCTTTTTTATTTTTGTAATATAAACTAACATATAAATGAAAATAATATTTAAACATCTGACAATTATCTCATTGATTCTTTTTGGAACGTGATGAGTATGCCATTCATCACAGCGATATCTACAGCTCCGAATATCATCCTCATTATAGAATCATTGAAAAATCTATTTTTGAAAATGAGATATTACCGTTGATAGAATAAAATATGTCAGTATATTTGTCAATAAAAGAATTATGATTATCTTTGCTTTGCAAATAGCATATGGGCAAAATCAATGCATTGGTAGATAAATTATTATGAATGAAGTTGATAAAATATGTTTATATAGAATGACTCATATTGAGAATATTCCACATATTTTAGAATACGGTATAGTACATAATTTATCCCCTAATCGAAATAACAATTACATCTCAATTGGAGATAGGAGTTTGATTGATTTTAGAGATTCTAAGATTGTATATGTTGGTGATACTAGTATTACTTTAGGAGATTTTATTCCTTTTTATTTTGGGATACGAATGCCAATGTTATATGTTATACAAAGAGGTGGAAATTTTGTTGAGAAATTAAGACGTCCAGATGAAATCATATATGTAGCGGTATCTATGAATTCTATTATAAAAGATGATTTTACATTTTATTTCTCAGATGGACATGCAACTGATTATCTTACTTCTTTCTTTGATAAGAATAGTATAAATAACATATCATCAATATTAGATTGGAATGCAATAAAAGCAAGGATATGGTCAGGAGATGGTATTGGAACAGATGTTAAACGTAAAAAACAAGCTGAATTTATAGTAAAAGAAGATGTTCCTGCTAGCTTTATAGTTGGTTATGTTTGTTATAATAATATTGCTAAGTCAAAACTAATCTCTTTTGGTATAGAAGAAAATAAAATTAAAATAAAACCTGATGCTTATTATTGATTATGATACAATACGTTAAAGGTAACATATTAGAATCTAATGCCATGGCATTAGTGAACACTGTCAATTTAGTAGGTGTTATGGGAAAAGGTATTGCTTTGCAATTCAAGAAACAATTCCCAATAAACTATAAGTTGTACAAGAAAGCATGTGAGGAAAATACAATAAATATAGGGAAGTTATTCGTTACAAAAGAGCAGACTGTTTTTGGTGAGAAGATAATAATTAATTTTCCAACAAAGAAAGATTGGAGAAAATCATCAGAATATTCGTATGTTGAAGATGGACTAGATGATCTTATTCGTGTAATTGATGAATATCATATAAAAAGTATTGCTATTCCACCTTTGGGAGCAGGAAACGGTGGACTTCATTGGGAAATTGTCAAGAAGATTATAGAATGTAAATTATCGTCATTGCCAATAGATATAATAGTGTATGAACCTAATGCTGATATCATAGATAAAATGAAGTCAGAAAGAGTCAAACTCACACCTGCCAGGGCTTTGTTGCTTTATGTTTTGTTTGATTTGGTTAGACACGGAGAATACATTTCTGAATTCTCAAGCGAAAAAATATGTTATTTCCTTCAAAGATTTGGGGCAAACGAATTATTCAAACTAAAATTTGAGCCTAAATACTATGGGCCATATTCTGGCAAAGTCAGGTTTGTATTAAATGCGTTAAATGGCAGTTATCTTATGGGGTATAGTGATATGGACAAAAAACCTTTCGAGTCTTTGTTTTTGATTGCAGATTCATATAAAGAGGTAGAAGACATAATAAATGGAGATAATTTACTTCGTGAAGTGGCTGCTAAAACGAAATATTTCTTAGATGGGTTTTATTCCGATTTCGGATTGGAATTACTTTCTTCTATTGATTATTTGATGTGTCAATATGGTAACATTTCAATTGATGAAATATATCAATTATTGTTACAATGGAATTCTCGTAAAGGAAAAATCTTTAATGATTGTAAATATATAGAGATAGCAAAAAATCATTTGTTAAAAAGTGATTTAGATTATTCATTTAATAAAGTTTTATAATAATATATGAATTATTATCCTATCATCAAACTTCGCAAAGGCAAAGACGAAGCAGTAAGACGTTTCCATCCATGGATCTTCTCAGGCGCTATTGAATCGGCAGCGGCTGACTTACAAGCAGGCGACATCGTCACTGTAGTAGATTCCAGAAACAACATCCTCGGAACAGGCTTCGCTGAAGCTGGTAATATAGCAGTGAAAATATTGGCATTCGATAATAGAAAAATCGACAGATTCTTCTGGAAAGAACGTCTCACCAAAGCCTTCGAACTTCGTAAGCTGATGGGATTGACTGATAATGAACACACCAACTGTTATCGTCTCGTACATTCTGAAGGTGATGAACTCCCAGGTTTGATAATAGATATTTATAACAAGACTGCCGTCGTTCAGGCTCAGACAGAAGGCATGGCTCTCAACGTGAAAACTATTGCTGAAGTCTTGATGACAATTGAAGGACTTGGCATCGACTCTGTGTATAACAAGAGCTCTGAGGCAATGCAGCGTATGGGCAAAGAAGCCGTGGAAGACGGTTATCTCATTGGCGAGAATTCTGATGAGTTTGTACTTGAAAACGATTCTAAGTTCTTGGTCGACTGGGAAGGCGGTCAGAAGACAGGATTCTTCCTCGACCAACGTTTCAACCGCGACTTGGTTCGTCAGCTAGCCAAAGGCAAGAACGTCCTCAACACATTCTGCTACACAGGAGGTTTCTCAGTGACAGCACTCAGAGGCGGCGCTAACAAAGTGGTCTCCGTCGACTGTTCAAAGAAAGCTATCGCTGCTTGTGAGAAGAACATCGCTCTCAACGGATTCAGCGTCGAAGACAATCCAAGCGTTGCTGAAGACGCTAAGCTCTTCCTCCAGAATATGAAAAAAGGCGAGTTCGACCTCATCATCCTCGACCCACCGGCATTCGCAAAAAATCATAAGTCATTACATAAAGGCCTGCAAGGTTACAAATTCATCAATCTTGAAGCGATGAAGAAGATTAAGGAAGGCGGACTCTTATTCACTTTCAGCTGCTCACAAGCCGTCGACAAGGCTCAGTTCCAAAGCATAGTGATGGCAGCAGCTATAGAAGCAGGTCGCAAGGCTCAGATAATATTCCAACTCGATCAGCCAGATGATCATCCTGTCAACATATATCATCCAGAAGGAGCATACCTTAAAGGATTGGTGCTGAAGATTGATTAAAATAAAAGGTAATGTTGACAAAAAATTTGTCAACATTACCATATTATTTTAATTGTTAATAACAGAAATCTTCTTTGTCGTAACATTTCCGTTATTATCGTAAACATTGATGAAATAAATTCCAGATTTATATCCTGAAACATTGATTTCTATTTCATCTGATGCGTGCTGCGTTCTCACATTCATTTCTTCTACCATCATTCCTAAACAATTATAAATTCTAACAGCTGACAGATGATGGTTGGCAGCAGACAGTTTGACAATGTCTTTTGCCGGATTAGGATAAATTTCAAATGCGTCTTCTTCAACCTCATTGACGTCGGTTCCCACCTCTAATGTAAAGATATGAGAAGCTTTAGCCCCAAAATCTCCATCACCATCAATAACGACATTACCATGACCGTCTATTATCTTGTAATATCCTTCACCGAAGTCGCAGCATATTCCATTTCTTGCAGAATCTGATATGATGAATCTTAAACATTGATTCAATGGAAGTTGAAGAGGTATCTCATGTAATTCCGTAGCTGTAGGTTGTCCGAAGAAATAATCGTATGGTCCGCCGGATGTTATAATATTATCTCTGTCATCAACAATCTGCCAAGTCGTCTCGCTGCCAAATTTATCTTGCATCAATTCTAATACTATTTCGTCATTTTCATTCTCAACGTATATTGCATGCCATTCATCACGAGTGATTGTTATTGTATTTGAATGATTGAAAGCAATGCCGTTAGCTTCAATAATATTAAATTCGATTTCATGAGTCCCTACCGGCACTTCCATATCAAACTCAATTCTTTCCACGTCATAAGATGCTATATTGCCAGTCCATTCATATTCGAATGTATCTCCATTATCAATTTTCATCAACATCTTTATTGACGTAAGTCCATCCAATCCTCTATTTATCATGTCAATGTTAAATGTCCTGTAATTAGAACACAAATCCGGACGTTTCTCTGTAACCATTTCAAAATGAGGAAAAACATTGTTCTGGCTTTTTATTAGTAATGGCAAACGGCAGGAATTCAATATAGGAAACGATTTATACGAGTTCATTTGGTTTGTAACAAAAGCGATAAATCTCAGATGATTGATATTGACTTCTACGCCGTTTGGATTACCTATTATTTCAGGAATAGTGTACTTGTATGTCTTGGTTATCAAAGTACCTTCTGTTGTTGGACTTATCTCTTCGCCCCATGTGGGAGTAATGATATCGCGAAGGATACTCATGTGACAATATAGGCCATCTAAATATTGTTCCATATTATTCTCACCATTACTTTGTGTACCCCATATACTGTCTTGCAACATGGCTATAGTGAGATAGTTGGCATCAACATTACTATCGTCTGTATAATAAACTTCTACCGTTATGGTTGCAGTCCTGCTTGTTTCATCAATAACGACCTTGCCGCCAATATTACACAATGCTTCTTCATTAGTTTGCTCATAAACATGTTCTATTACAAAACCACCTCCATTGTTAGTGCATCTGTTTACGATTCCGTTGGGAAGACCTGAGCCTGTCAGAGCATGATAGATGGTCTGACCATCAATAGTTTCAAAGTTAGGATACGTTATAGTTCCATTCGGGTGAATATACATTGCGAACACTCTTCCAGGATAACTTCTCATCAATTCGTTTATTGTTACATGTGATGAAGGACATGCCTGGCAGCTTCTTCCTGTAAACTCTTCTATGACAGCATTTTTAAATAATGGTTCCGTCGATACGTACTGCTGAGCTACTATACCTTTGACGAAAAATATTAATAATGTGGTAAAAAATACTATCTTTCTCATGGCTTATTTAATTACAGAAATCTTCTTCGTCGCAACATTTCCTTTATCATCGTAAACATTGATGAAATAAATTCCAGATTTATATCCTGAAACATTGATTTCTATTTCATCTGATGCGTTCTGCGTTCTTACATTCATTTCTTCTACCATCATTCCTAAACAATTATAAATTCTAACAGCTGACAGATGATGGTTGGCAGCAGACAGTTTGACAATGTCTTTTGCCGGATTAGGATATACAGAAATCATATCAACTTCATTTTCTGCATATTCTCTGACTGTTGTAGTATCAACTGGTATAGGCTTCAATATTGGAAAACCACCATTAAGGTTTTCTGTATCTTCAATCCAGACAGAACCGTTCATTGCTCCGGCATTCAATGCTTCAAGCAAATCGGCTGTGTTATATTGAGGATTTTCAAGAATCCATGATGTTGCTGTCGAGCCTTCGTTGAAGCGACTTGATTCTGGAATTTCAGCATAAGCCTGCACTCCGAAATCATAAATCTTATCATCTATTTCATCATTACCGAACCAATAACAGTTACTAATTTCTGTATCTTCAAGAAGAGCAGGCAAGATATGTGTATAGAATTCACTGTTCTGTGGTGTAGGCCATTTTGATATATTTCCGGCATTATAAACATTATGTATGATACATCCTGATGTAGGAGAGCCTGTTATACCTCCAATCTGAATAGTTGATACGTTATAGTTATGGTCATAGTTATTGATTTCAACGACAATCTTTCCTGTGTTGTATGAATCTGAAATTTTACCGTCGCTACCACATATTCCTCCAGCCAATATAGTGCTGAAATGGTAACCTGTAATTTTTCCTCTATTGCCACATCTTCTTATCACAGTTTTGAGAGCGGCACCTGTCATACCGCCGGCATTACCTGCTGTTATAGCTCCTATGTTTATGCAATCTTCTATGATAATGTTAACACCACCTTGACCAATCATTCCACCTGCAGTCGTTGATGGAAAAGATCCCTTAATGCCAACTTGACCATAATTTCTGCAATTTATTATCATAAATCCTTCACCATCGCCCATAATGCCACCTATAAAATCGCCGTCAATATTACCGTGATTTTCACAGTTCTCTATAATAAAATTATAGACAGAACCTTCAGAAAAGCCAACAATTCCTCCGTTATTAAGCATTCCAGCGACATCAGCGCGATTGATACAGTCTTTAATTAAAACAAGATCATGAAAATCGGTTGTAGCAAGTGAACTACCAATAATTCCGCCGCAATACCATGCAGTAGTGCTAACTTTACCTTCAACATCACAATTATAAATACTTGTGTTTATAGCATGAGCTGCCACTGTTCCTGCCATTGCATTTGTAATGTCACTAATATCTGGGCTTGCAGAAATTTGTGCATCAGTAAAATTAATATTTTTAATAACAGCACCTTTTGTGCCACCAAAGAATCCGGATTTTAATTCGTCACTACTATGCATATTCTTGATAGTATGATTGTTTCCATCAAAGACTCCTGTAAAATAATATGGATCTTTTCCTATCGGTGTCCACAGAAAACCGATGTTACCCTCAAGGTCGATGTCGTTGGTTAAAATGTAGCAGGCATCGCCGCCTGTGCCGTTATTTGTCTGTTGCGCAAGAAGTACCAGTTGTTCTGGGGTCGCTATCTGATATGGATTTTCAGAAGTGCCGTCACCGCCAGCATAATCGTCAGCGGCGGCTCTGCTTTTAATTTCTGTATTTGAAATATTTCTTGAGTCGATATATTCTTTCAGTTGTGCATATCTCATCTCATAGATTGAAGCATCATAGTTGTCTGATGAATACTCGACATAGTGTCTCAACTCTTGTGCAGAGACATTGATTACGCATAAAAGCAAAAGGAAAAGTAAATTCAATTTTTTCATAATGACAGATATTTAAATATATTGCGAAATTATATTAATACATAATATCTGTCAAGTATTTGAAAATAATATAAAAAGATGTAAGAATTTAATAATCTTTATTTTACTTAAGTTTTGTCGATAAAAAATAGTTCAGTTTCTTATCGTTTATGCCTATTATTTCACATATTTTGTTTCGTCTGACTCTGATTGAGTTATACGCCACACCGAACAATGATGATATCTGCTTATCACTAAGTTCAATTATCACAAGACATAAATAATACAAATCTTCTTTTTTCAGTCGCTTATATTGCTCTGCCAATTCGGCAAAGATATTGTTCAAGTGCTTGTTTGCGGTGCTAAGCAACAAGACGAAATCTTCTTGCGTCATCGCCTGATTATCCATAGATAATATCCTGCTGCATATCTCTGAACTGTAAAAAGCCTCCATATCATATAGAGAATCTTCTTTTTCAATTTTTGCATTGACATCAGCCATCTCACATTCCAAATCCTTGATATGACTTGACAGTCTTTGAATCTCGGCGTTCTTTTTCTTTATCTTTCCTTCTATTATAGAGTTCTTGAACTTAATATCCGTGAGATGCTCTTCCATCATATTAATAGCCAACTCCTTATCATCAATGATGCTCATCAGATTTTTGTTGCGTCTCTTGTTTATATGCGTAAAGAAAATGACAAGAACCATTATTATTATGATTATAGGTGTCGCTACAAATATTACAATCTTGATGGTTCTTTCCCTTCTTATTTCGTTCATACGACTCAGATGGTCGTTGTATAAATCTATAATGTTGGCACGATTCATTTCACCATCAACTCTGTCGAACGCCAATTTCGATAAGATACTCTCGTAGTACGCTTTTTTTTCGAAATCACCTATTGAGTCGTATAATATAGTCAACGATCGAATTGCATCTAATTGAACGAAAAACTCAGAACCGTTCTTATACTTTCCTAAATTATGAAGTTCAGAACCTCCAATACTTTTTTCTAAATGATAAAGTGCCGAGTCATATTCCTTTTCGTTTATAAATATATCTCCCAAGAATACATGATATGTTTCCCTTACATTGTCATGCTCAATTTTGTCTAAGTTGTTTCTTAAAATAGCTAACGCACTGTCTTTGTACCCTTCCTCATAATACAACATATAGGCAATAGCTTTATCGACATCATATTTGTTAAATTTATTACTCGTATCCAACTCGATACATCTGTTCAGATAATACTTCGCCGTATCAATATTAGTTTCAACATATGCTAAACCTACGAACTTATAAGAATGAGCCAAGACACTGTCTGACTCGAACTTCTCGAAATAATGTAAAGCTTTCTTATTGTACATCAGACTTAAATTTCTATAATTCTCGCTGATAAAAATATCTGCTATACAATAATGCGCATGCGCCAGAGGTTTGTAGAAACTTCTATCGAGTTCACGTTTCTTGACGTTCTTTTCTACGTATTCAATCACCTTAAAACATTTCTCACAAGCATCATCAAAATTACCAGAAAACCATGACTTCTCAGCTTGTAAAAATAAATCTTTGACATATTGTGATTTAGATACATTAACAATAGTATCCGAAGAATGTTGCCCGTTGACTGCTGTCAGTTGACACCCTAAGAATAAAAGTAATATAAAAAATAAGATACGTCTCATAACATTATCAGGTTCTCATTTTCTCAATAGTATTCGTCGTTGAAAATCCCTCAACTAATTCTATCGTCTCGACTCTTCCGCCTTTGCCAACAACGATGTCGTAGCCGACGATGTCTTCTGCTTTGTAATCTTTGCCTTTTACAAGTACGTCAGGTTGAACGAATTTAATTAAATTATAAGGAGTGTCTTCATCGAAGAACATTATTGCATCAACAAATTCAAGTGCTGCCAAAACCACAGCGCGTGCCTTTTCATCATTGACTGGTCGTGATGGACCTTTGATTCTTCTTACAGAAGCGTCTGTGTTTAAACCTATTATGAGTATATCGCCTAAGTCGGCAGCTTTGGAAAGATATTCCACATGACCACGATGCAAAATGTCGAAACAACCATTTGAAAAGACTATAGTTTTTCCTTCCTCACGCCACAAATTTAACTTCTCTTCAAGAGATTTGTCATCTAAAATCTTATCGTAAATTTTTTCTAAATGTTTCATATTAATCCTCCTTTAGCCATTAGTCTTTAGCCATTAGCCATTAATCGGTTTTCGTCTGTCAATAAAGAACATTATTGCATACGCAATACATCCTGTCACGAGATAGAATATCATCTGACTTGTATGATTTATCGTCACGAACGAAACGGCTGCTGACTCTGATATGCCGTAAAATCCGTTCAACAAAAGTATTCCGATGAAGTGATAAACGCCCATGCCGCCCGGTACCGGCGCCACGAATCCTAATGTCGCCAAACCTAATAAGGTGATTGCTTCTGTCAGACCAAGATGCGCTGTCTCGGAAAGCATATAGAACGGCAACCATGTCATCACGACATAAAATCCCCAAATCAAGAATGTATAGAGAATAAACAAACCTTTTCTTTTCATTGTGAAAATCGTCTTGATCCCGTCGAGGAAACCTTTACACAAAGAAGCGACTTTCTGATATAACTTATTCTCTTTTATTATCGCTTTTTTCTTTTTGAAAATGAATATAATAGCTGCGAAAATAACTATCAACGTAGATAATGATGCTACGCCTAAAGCAGCATTATTTTTTACCATCTCTATCAATGGGTTAAGCCATGATGTCACTAGACTTCCGAGCAGATTCCATTGAAAGAGAACGACCATTATTGCCAGCGCGAAGAGCACTGCAAGGTCGACGACACGTTCCGAGATGACGGTGCCGAATGATTTGTCGAAAGGGATGTTTTCTTTTTTGGTGAGTGTTCCGCAGCGTGTCACTTCGCCGAGACGCGGGATGACTATATTGGCGAAATATGCTATCAAGACGGACTCGTATGTCGTTGATACTCTCGTCTTATAACCCAGTGACTCTATCAAGATGTTCCATCGCAAGGCTCTGAAAAACAAAGATATTCCCAGACATGCCAGACTGAGCAGCATCCAGGAATATTTTGCAGTCTTGATATAAGTCACGACTTGTGTGAAGTCTATTTTTCTAAAACAAAGCCAAAGAAGAAGAACTCCCAACAAAAGGAATACGATGTATGTTAATGTATTGGAAATCTTCTTATTCAATGCTTTTGTTTTTTTATATTTTTATGCACATGCATAAAGTCTGTTGACAATATATTATATCTTATTGCCTTCTCTAGGGAAAACGATAGATGGCTTATGTTTTTTAGCTTCTTCAAAATCCATTGAGCAATAAGAAACGATGATGACGAGGTCGCCAACATTTACCTTATGAGCTGCTGCGCCGTTGATTCCGATGACGCCTGAACCGCGTTCGCCTTTGATAGCGTATGTGCAGAGACGTTCGCCGTTGGTGATGTTATAGATGTCAACGCGTTCATTTTCAATGATATTAGCTGCATCCAACAAATCTTCGTCGATGGTGATGCTGCCAATATAATTAAGGTCGGCTTGTGTTACGGTAGCGCGATGGATTTTTGATTTAAGAACTTCAATATTCATATTAAAATATTCTAACGTTATCGATTAAGCGAACTGGTCCGAGTTGAAGAGCAACGAAGATACGAGCGTGCTCACATTCGTCCCAATTATTTATAGATTGTAAATTAATTTCGTCTGTAATTTCAACATATTCAACATCGAACTCTTTTATCTCTGCGTATTTGGCGAGAGCGTATTCTCTCATTTCAGCAGGTGACATTGAATCTTTTTTAGAAACGGCGTCATTCAATGTAGCGAAGATTTTAGGAGCGATGGCGCGTTCTTCTTCGTTGAGACGCACGTTACGAGAGCTCATTGCGAGACCGTCGTTTTCTCTGATGATAGGACATGGAACTATTTCCAGACCCATATTGAGGTTGCAAACCATTTTCTTGATGATTGCAAGTTGTTGGAAGTCTTTCTCTCCGAAATAAGCCTTGTCAGGATTTACTATCTCGAACAATTTACGGACTACGATAGCCACGCCGTTGAAGTGACCAGGACGGCAGGCGCCTTCCATTACGCGTTCCAAATCGCCGAAGTCATAGTGATCTTCTACTTTTTCAGGATACATTTCTTCTACAGAAGGCATGAAGACAGCGTCGCATCCAGCGTTCTGGAGTTTCTCTATATCGAGTTCCGGTGTGCGAGGATATTTCTCCAAATCTGTAGGATTGTTGAACTGAATTGGGTTGACAAACACGCTGCTGACGACGATATCGTTATCGTTTTTAGCACGATTTATCAATGAAAGATGACCTTCGTGAAGCGCTCCCATAGTAGGAACGAAACCGACTTTAAGACCCAACTTGTGTTTTTCTTCTACAAAGCGTTGAATATCAACGATAAAATTAAAAACTTCCATTTTTTAAAAATTCTCTTATGAAAATTACAAAAACGTGACAAAGGTAATTATTTTGCCAAAATAATAAATGTAAAATGAAAAATTAATTATTGACAAAAAATCACTATTTTTGCAGACGAAATTGACTAAAGACAAAAGACGAAAGTCTAAAGTTTTTAGAACAAAATTCAAAGTTCATCAAACATAATTTGCATTATGCATTATGAATTATGCATTATGAATTGAAACTGCCCCTATAGTTCAACGGATAGAACGAAAGTTTCCTAAACTTTAAATCTGGGTTCGATTCCCGGTGGGGGTACGGATAATAAAAGTTAAAACCTTGTTATACAATAAAGTAGCAAGGTTTTAACTTTTATTCTGACTACTTTACTGACTATTTTTAAATGCTTTTTTCTTTATTTTTTTACTTGTAACATAAAATATTACATATACTTTTTAATTTTTTGCAATGTTCCGATACTTGTATTTGTGATTTTCTGAATATTTCTCAGACTCTCGATATTGATTCGGGAGTCTTGTTTTATTGTATATGTTACTATATAATTATTTCGATGTTATAAATCTGATTCAGACAAATCGTGTATATTTGCATTATGAAACAGATACAAATTCATAATAGTACAGATATTGTTGCTGATATTAAACAGATTGTCGAGCAGGCAAGAAAACAAGCATACTCATCTATCAATACATTGATGATTCAATCTAATTGGTTGGTGGGTCGTCGTATCGTGGAAGAAGAACAGGGAGGTGCTTCAAGAGCAGAGTATGGCAAGGCTCTGTTGAAGAATCTTGCAACGGAATTGATGCCGATATATGGTAATTCATATTCTGCTCGTCGTTTGCAGGATTATCGTCAATTCTATCTGTATTTTAAAGATATAGAGATTTGGCACTCGCGAGTGCCAAATCTTACATGGACTCATTATCGTGAGTTACTTACGGTTAGCGACGAGACGGCTCGACATTGGTATATGCAAGAAGCCGCTAAAGAAATGTGGAGTGTAAGAACATTACATCGCAATATTTCATCACAATATTACTATCGCTTGTTACAGTCACAAGCAAAGGAAATTGTTATAGACGAGATGAAGCAAATTACAGCACCTATGCAAGGCGATAAGCTGGAATTTATCAAGAATCCTGTTGTTGCAGAGTTTTTAGGCTTAGCTCAAAATACCAAATTCTCAGAAACCGAATTGGAGAGTGCAATAATCACTCATCTTCAAAAATTCATTATGGAGTTGGGGAAAGGTTATGCCTTTGTTGCTCGTCAGCAACATATTCGTACCGATATGGGAGATTTCTATATCGACTTAGTATTCTATAACTACATTCTCAAATGCTTTATGCTTGTCGATTTAAAGACAGAGCAGATAAGCCATCAGGATGTCGGACAGATGGATATGTATATCAGGATGTACGATGAACTGAAACGAACAGATGGTGATAATCCTACAATCGGACTCATTTTGTGTTCCCGAACAAGTGAGGATATGGCACGATACTCTATGCTCAAAGACAATGACAGATTATTCCAAGCCAAGTATCTTACGTTCTTGCCATCGAAAGAAGAACTATCAAATGAGATTGAACGTCAAAAAATGATATTCAGATTACAGCATGAAAACAATGCTCCTGAAGAATAATCAGACAGTCTTTAGTCATTCGCGAATTATACCCTTAAAGGTATAATCTTATCTTTTGTTAATATTTTTATACCCGAAAAGGTGTAATTGTTTTTTGATTATTTTTGTACATCAAAACGCAATACATTTAAATGCGCCTCATCACGACTCCTAAAATATTAAGAATGCTCTATCCTTCGTTTCTTTGGGAAATGCCTAAGGGAGAGAAGAAATTATACCTCACTTTCGATGATGGTCCGCATCCTACAATAACTCCGCAAGTTCTTGAAATCTTAAAGAAATTTAACGCTAAAGCGACTTTCTTCTGCATAGGAAATAATGTTAATAAATATAAAGAAACATTCGAACTCATTAAGAAAGAAGGTCATGCTGTTGGAAGTCATACTTTTAACCACGAAAGAGGATGGAAGACAAAAACCAAAGATTACGTCGATTCCGTTATAAATGCTATCGCTTTGATACAATCACCGTTGTTTCGTCCGCCGCACGGAAGAATTAAATTTTCGCAGATAAGAAGACTTTATAAGAAATTCAGAATCTCAGAATCTCAGAATCTCAGAAAAGACAAATCTGAACTTCTAAAGTTCGAGAGTCCTAGAATTCCAGAGTTCAAAATCGTGGCGTGGACAGTGATTTCGTACGATTGGGATAAGTCGTTAAGTCCGGATGATTGTTATAATAATGTGATAAAAAACGCTGATGATGGCAGTATCATCGTTTTCCACGATAGCGAAAAAGCAGTCAACAATATGATTCCTGCCCTGACTAAAGTCCTTGAATATTATACTGATAAAGGATACACTTTTGATAAATTAGGAATTAGGAGTTAGGAATTAGGAATTTACTTTCGCCTTTTGCCATTTGTCTTTTGCCTTTTATTATCTTTGCAATTATGAAAAAAATATCTCGAAATATATTTAAATGTCTGGCATTCATCGTGATGCTGGCATTCGTCCGTTGCGCTAATGTCGTTTCACCATCAGGCGGACCTAAAGACCTTACTCCTCCTATTGTATTGCAGGCTATGCCTGAAAATCAGTCGACTATGTTCAGTGCCAAAGAGATTCATATCACTTTTGATGAATATGTCACTCTTAATAATCCTAATGCTAATATTCTCATTTCACCTCCGTTGGAAAATAATCCTGAATATAAATTAAATGGCAAGTCGTTGGTTATTAAGTTTAAGGAGCCTTTGAGAAGTGAGACTACCTACTCAATAAATTTCGGCGAGGCTATTAAAGACCTCCATGAAGGCAATCTCTTCAAAGATTATCATTATGTGTTTTCAACAGGAGAGGTCCTCGATAGCTTGACTTTAGAAGGAAGTGTGATTCAAGCTGACAACCATCAGCCTTCTGCCAATTATTTTATAATGCTTTACAGCGATGAAAATGATACTATCAGCATCGATTCTCTTCCGTATGTCAAGAGACCATATTATTTGACAAAAAGCGATAAAGACGGCAAATTCAAATTCTCTGGATTAAAAGATAATGAATACCTTATTTTCGCTTTGAAAGATGAAAACTCGAATCTCAAATTTGACTTGCCTAATGAAAGCATAGCTTTTTTGGATAGCTTGGTAAGGCCAATTGATGATTTGCACTATGCAATTAACAATGATTCTGTATCCAATGATTCTGTCATCCAGGAAATTAAAATGATGGAACCTATTGTTTTATATTCGTTTATAGAAGAAGATATAATACAAAAGCTGCTTAAGAAAGAAATAGTGGAAGAGGGATTGCTTCGTTTTGCTTTCAACCGTCCCGCTCAGGATGTCAGGATAGAGGTCCTTGAGTCATTGCCTGATACTTTTGATATATTCCCGACATATTCGGCGAACTATGATTCCATACTTTGGTATTTTACTCCAAACAAGGACAGCCTTTGGGTAGCAATAAATTACGATACATTAATTAATGATACTACTTTGCTGAGCCTTAAACCTCGTAATACAGGCGGTAGACGATTTAAACAAGAGGATGCTGTCAAAGCATTGGAGATAAATACCAATATCATCGCAGGGAAACTGGCTCCGGAACAGAATCTGATATTGAGCTTTAAAGAACCAGTTACCAAGCTGCTCATGCGTGACACATCATGGTATATTGTTGATAAGGATACAATAATAAATGACTTGCATTTTGAAAAGATAGATTCTTTCGGCTTGAAATATAAGCTCGACAGGACTTTTGAACCTGAGAAATCTTATAAGATCATCATTCCTGATTCGGTATTCTACAGTTTTAAAGATGTAACTAACGATACAACGGAAATTTCTTTTAAAGTTCCAGAATTGTCTCAATATGGAAATATCTTCGTTACAGTGGAAATACCAGCAAGTGTGCCTCAGATTATAGTTGAACTCCTTGATGATAAAGATAAAACTGTTGCTAAACAAATTGTTAGCGAGACAAAGAAAATTGAATTCAGATATCTATATCCAAAGAAATATAAGCTTAAAGCTACCATCGACAAAGACGGTAACGGCAAATGGTCGCCAGGTGACTACGGAAAGAAATTATTGCCAGAATCCGTCATTTATCACAAAGACGTCTTCGATGTCAAAGCAAATTGGGACATCGATTTAGAAGAAACTTGGAAGTTTTGATTTGATATAAGAAATTTAGAAACTCAGAACCTCAGAACCTCAAAAAAATCTGAGATTTTGAATTTCTGAGCTTTTGAGATTTATTCAAAGAGTGTCGTGAATTCGAATTTTTCGCAGTCGAAGAGTCCTTTGTCGCTGAGTTTCAATTTAGGTATTACAAGTAGTGACATGAATCC
Organism: Bacteroidales bacterium; assembly: GCA_017561025.1. Lineage (GTDB taxonomy): Bacteria > Bacteroidota > Bacteroidia > Bacteroidales > F082 > Limimorpha. The sequence goes on from JAFZDU010000108.1 coordinate 31,667, forward strand.
CATTGTCATGAAAGGGTCGTTTAATGTTGTTCCAAATTCTTTTGATAATGAAACGAGTGCCTGATAATCAGCAGCGACTTTAAGTCCGTCTTCGTTTGTCATTAGTCCGGCAACAGGAAGTGGGATGCATAAACTCTTATCATGACTCCACGCCACAAGACCACCTTTTGCATTGATAATCATATTAGCAGCATTTGCCATCTCCTCATCGCTGCAACCAATCACAATGATATTATGGCTGTCGTGCGCCACACTCGATGCAATAGCGCCTTTCTTCAAGCCGAAATTCTTGATGAATCCTAAAGCTATTTTCTTTTGTTCGTAACGATTTATGACGGCAATCTTCAGAATGTCGTTTTCAATATCGCTAACCAAATTGTCATTAACGCTCATTGGTCGGCCGATGATTTTCTCTGTAATGATCTCTCCGCTTATTGCACTTATAATCTTGATGTCTTTTCCCTCATCGTAAACTTTGAAGTTGTCAGTTCCAACAGTCTCTGCCTTGAAATTATTTATGCATTCAACTTCAGTCTTTTCAATTAAGGGCATATTGTTTTCAGCGACTAATTTGCCGTCGATATAAGTCTTTAAAACATTGAAGTCGATGAAATTGTCCACTATTATAAAATCGGCAGGATCGTTTTTCTGGAGCAGTCCTACTTCTAGTTTATAATGTCTGACAGGTGCTAATGTTGCAGCTTTTAATATATCTACAATGTTATAACCTAACGACATGGCTTTCTTTACTAGAATATTGATATGACCTTTTGCTAATTCGTGAGGATGTAGGTCGTCGGTGCAGAACATTATATTTTCTGGATATTCTTTGATGATGGGGATGAGGTCGTTGAAGTTGTTGGCAGCGCTGCCTTCACGAATCTGTATCATCATCCCTAGAGCTGCTTTTTCGCATGCTTCTTGGAGGCTAGTGCTTTCATGGTCGGTGGTGACTCCAGAGCTGCAGTATTTAACCAGATTGTCTCCGCTTAGGAGAGGAGCATGGCCGTCAATCCTTTTGTCGTGTTTGTGAGCTGCCTCGATTTTTTTCATCACTTCTTCGTCATTGAAGATGACACCTGGATAGTTCATCATCTCGCCGAGAAATTTTATGTCGTCCATAGAAAGCAGCTCTTCAACGGCCTTTGAATCCAGGATGGCACCTGCTGTCTCGAAAGATGTTGCTGGTACGCAGCTCGGGGCTCCGAAATAAAACTTCATCGGTGATTTCTTGCCAGTCTCAATCATGTATCTTACACCTTCAATGCCTAAGACATTGGCAATCTCATGAGGGTCGCTGACAGTCGCAACAGTGCCATGAACTACAGATAGACGTGAAAATTCAGTAGGAACAAGCATTGTGCTTTCAATGTGGATGTGAGAGTCGACGAAGCCTGGCATGATGATTTGTTCGTTGTCATTATTGTCTTCTATGATATTGATAATCTTGCTATCTTCAACATAGATGCTTCCTCTGAAGATACGAGAATTAACGACGTCAACTATCTGTCCGCTTACTTGAAATACTGCTTTACCCATCTTAAATATTTTATGAGCAAATTTACTACTAATAGCTGAACATTTTCATGAATTGTTTTTTTTTATTAGTAAAAATAAATTTTAGGTACTATGAAATCGATATATGATTTTAAGGCTGAGACGATAGATGGCGAAGAATTGGATTTCAGTCAATTTAGAGGAAAAATCTTGCTTATTGTAAATACGGCAAGCAAATGTGGCTTTACTCCACAGTTTGCAGGTCTCGAAGAACTTAACCAAAAATATAAAGATAAAGGACTTGTCATCATTGGTTTTCCATGTAATCAGTTCGGCCAGCAGGATCCAGGCAGCGATGATGAGATACTGGATTTCTGCCAGCTTAATTACGGTGTCAGCTTCCAGATGATGAAGAAGATAGATGTCAACGGCAAAGATGCATCTCCTATTTATACTTTCCTGAAAGAGAAGACTAAGAATATTTTAGGAGAAGACATAAAATGGAATTTTACCAAGTTTCTTGTCTCACCTGATGGAAAAAAGATAAAGCGTTACGCTCCAACTGTCAAGCCGAGTAGGCTAGAAAAGGATATTGAGGATATGCTGTTGGTGACGGTTTGATTTAATTAGGAGTTAGGAATGGCTTGAATAGATTTTAATTCCTCATTCAAAATTCCTCATTGCTAAATTATATCCTTCTTCGTATAATGCCGTTAGTTTCCTGGTGTCGCGCTCCATTCTGCCGACTTCAATAGGCCTCTGCGGACGGATGACTGTTATTTCTCCTGCTTCTTCCAACTTCTCCACCAAGCTGATCTGTTTGTTATAAATTTTATTGCGTTGGCGAATGGCTTCTTGTATGGCAGGATATTCCTTGTAGAATAAAGATGCCATCTTGTTATCTTTTTCTGATTTCCTATATCCTTTGTTACGAGTAAGAATCACTACATTGTTGTCATAGCCAAGTTCTCTTGCTCGTAATATTGGTATTGAGTCGGCTATGCCTCCGTCTAACATAGGTTCGCCGTCGACGTATGCAATAGGACAGACAAAAGGAAGGCTGCTCGATGCTTTTACGATGTCAATAACTCTATTGGCATCTTTTTTCTCTTCATAATAACAAGCTTTGCCAGTATGACAGCTCGTGGTCACCATCTCAAAACGTTCCTCACAATTGGCTAGCATCTGATAATCGTATGGTATTATCTCATTAGGGAAAGTGTGGAACAAAAGGTCGAAATCCATGATGTTGCCTTTTTTCAACAGATATTTTATTCCGATATAATTATATTTTTGGAGTAAATCTATGTTGCTGAATTTAGCTCTGCCTCTCTGTCTTGAGATATATGAAAGTCCGTTGCATGCTCCTGCACTTACACCTATGGCATATGGAAAGCGTATGCCTTTATCCATAAAACAGTCTAGTACGCCGCTAGTAAACACCCCTCTCATGCCTCCGCCTTCGAGTATCAATCCGGATTTTTCTGTGATATTCATACTGAAAATTAATTTTCCACAAAGGTATTATTTTTTTATCGGAAAAAATTATCTTTGCAAGATACAATACGAATTTTTAAATGAAGAATATCATACTATCAATTTTTATAATATCATTGTTCTTTTCATGTGATACAAATAATGTAGGAGAAAATTCTTTCAACTATCCTGATTCAAAAACATGGAAGCATGGCGTATATTCGAAATATGATGCGCAGAAGTATGAGGGCGTCTTTGATGGCCTTGAAGTAGATATTATTTATTCTCCGAAAAAAAACGATATCTATGTGGGAAGGGTGGAGGCTGATACATCAAAGAATCAGACTCTCGAAGACTGGTTCAGCATTTTGGAGAAAGCTAACAGCATGTCATATTGGATAGATTTCAAGAATCTGTCTGCTGATAATGCAGAAGATGCTTATGCTGTTTTAGACAATATTGTAAATAAATACAATCTGCATAACAAATTTATGGTTGAGAGCAAGGACCTTAAAGCTCTCATGATGGCAAAAGAAAGAGGTTACCATGTAATATTATGGGTTGAGAACCTTCATTATTGGAAAAAGAAAACACGTCGTGACACCATATCGGTGATGAAAAAAATAAGGAATCAAATAGATGACCTTCATCCTGATGCTATAAGCTGCGAATACACAATGTTCCCTTTATTGTGTGACAGTTTTCCAGAACAGAACATACATTTCTGGGATACACCAAAAAAATACACTCCTGAAAATGTCGAGTTTACAAAGAAACTTTGTGAGAATGAGAGCGTGAAAGTTGTTCTAGTTGATTATCCTAACCCGATAGATTAATCTAACTCAGAACCTAAAACAGTAATGTTGATATTCTTCAAGGTCACAGTATGTTTAGGATCCCATAAGAAGTCTTTCTCTGTAGGTCTTAGATAAATGTCGAATTTATTCTTTTCAAAATCTTTAGTATAGAATATCTTGACAAATTCTAACTTCAGCCATTCGTTAGGGTGATAGGCTGTAGTGGTGATGTTCTTGCTAATGTTGTCGTATTGTGTGATTTTGTTGTTGCCGTCATAATTGTATTCTACGCCAAGATTTATAAACTGGTCTTGCCATACGTTTCCTGTATATAGTATGTCGGCGGTGATTATAATCTTAATTTCTTTATGCTGTCCTCTTATATTGTCGGAGAGAATGTCGACATTCTGTTGTTTTTTGCCTCCAGGTTTTTCCTGGCTTGTAGCGCAGTATACAGAGTCGATGCTATAGCTTTCTATAATCTCAAATTTACTATGTGGGAACAAAGGTGTCTTTGTCATCATGTTGTTGGAGTATGAATAATTGTCCACATAAATCATAGCCTGGAATTTTTCGTTGATTTCATCGATCAAGTTTTTGTCGTCTATTTTTTCAAGTTCCAGATTATCTTTGATCAAGAATAATTGTTTTCTGTTATTCTCAAATGTATAGTAATAATTATTATAGACACCATCGAATATTTTTCTTGTATATCTGAAGAAGCATGTCTTTATGTCGCAGTGGAAATCTGCAGTTGTATCGAGAGCCTGTCCCATCCAGTGAATGTTTTTAGGAGTATCCATATTGAAGTTGTCTCTCATCAATGCGTTAAGTGAAGGTGTTATGTCATTATGAGAAACGACGGCCTTGAAATGCTGGGAGTTTTCCAACATTGGCGACCATATAATCAAAGGTACATGAAATGCGTCAAGTGCGTTTTCAGGATTTTGATTTAAGCTGTGGTCTCCTGTGATGATGAAAATGGTATTTCCATCTTTGTCGAATTCTGTGTAGCGTTTGATGAAATGCTTTATGGATTCGTCGCCGTAAAGTGCTGCGGCGAGATATCCTGTTATTTCGTTTTTCTTGGCTTGCAAACTTTCTGGATATTTTGCTATTAGTTTAGCTGCTCTGTCGTAATAGACATCGGCTCTTTCCTTGTCGTTGAGCCTTAGCCTGTTGTCGTGCTGTGATATAGTTATGAATAAGTCAAAGTATGATTTTGTCATATCACGTTGTTCGATGATATCCATGCTTTTGTCGAACATTACCATATCTTGGTAGCCCCAATAGGTGTAGTCGTATTTTTTGTTTTCCTTTTTCTTTTGGTCTTCGAAGAATGGCGCCAGGAAATCTGTTTGTTGTGAGATGAGGTAGTCGTATACCTTATCGAAAGAGAATTCGCCTGCGTAGAATGCGCTAGTCATATAGTTGTTGGATTTCAACACGCTGAACAAGGAGTTGTATTCAGGGATGTCGCCGAATTGGAATCCCATGGTGCCGTGAGGCACAGAACCTGTGATGGCAGGAACGGCTCCAAAGCTACGTGGTGTGGTAGACAGACAGTTGCTCCAATACAATGAATGTTTTGATAATGAGTCAAGGAATGGAGTGAAGCTGATGCCGTATTCATTTTCTCCAAATATATTAGCTCCTAATGATTCAACAACAATTATGACAACATTAGGCTTTTTGTCGGATGTCTTGAAATATGGACCTAAAACATTTCCTATATTATCTTTTCTTTCGATAGGGTAGTCGTTGTTGGTTACTTCTCTGTCGGGATATATTTCCCAGAAGGTATTGATTTTATCTTTATCATGTTCCAACTTTGACAATGTTTGTCCGTTCTTTTCTTTTTCTAGACATGCGTTTATGCAATATGAAATCTTATTGACGATAAATTTGTCTTGCTTTGGCTTTGTGATAAAGAATGATATAGAAAATACACATATTAACAATAATGTGATATATGCTGCTATCTTGTTTATGTCTTTTTTGGAAAGCTTGACAGATATGAAAACATAGACGCACATTGTTGCTATTGTGGCGAGAATTATCCATAAGTTAAGCACGCTTTTTATTGTGAACCATGTCTCCCACAGAGGTCTGTTTATCAGTTCGTTTCCCATGAGTATTCCAGTGGATTTGTGGTATATGATAAGTCCTGCTTCAAAGATGAACATCATGCTGAAGAGCAGAGCTGCTGTAAAAGTGGCGCTCTTTCTGGAAAATATTGAAACTATTAGATATATAATTAATATCAGCAGGCTGATAAAACATGAGCTTGTCAGATTGCCGTATATCATTCCTGAGAAACTGCTGATTTCAGAAATGCCTCCAACGAAAAAGATCTCAATAAGCTTGAGTGCAAATATGGATATGATATAAAATATTGATAATAATATAAATGGCTTTATGTTTTTTATGCAATCTTTCATAGTATTATTTTGTGGTTTTAATTATTACATTAACATTATCAAACATCATCTCGTTGTTAGATATATTGTGTTTAGGCTTTCGTTTTGCAATGACTTTATCGATTCTATATATTTCTTCAAAAATTATCTTATTATTTTTTTACACCTAGAATATTTATGTTAATATCTTTTAATGTTACGCTATGATTTGGGTCCCACTGATGATCGTGTTCAGATGGTATCATATAAATTTCTATGAATGAAGGTTTTTTATTATTCTTGGATTTGAAAATCTTAGTTACATCCACATTATACCATTGTTCAGGATGGTAATTTTTTTCTATGATACTTTTAGAAATAGGTTCTGTTGCCCATACGGCATTTGAGGACTTCATATTCAATCTTATGAATTTTTCATGGGTAATATTTGCGGTATATTTAATCTTAGCGGTCATATTTACTTTAATTTCAGAATATTCGGAACTTATATGTTGGGAATAAATGTTAACGATAGGGCATTTATAATCGCTTGGTTTTTCACTTCCTGATTGGCAGAATGCCGAGTCAATTGTGACGGATTTGAGCAGTTTGTAATCCTTAGGCTGCAAGATAGGGTTCTTTGTAAGTTTATTATTGATATATGTGTAATTATCAATATATAACATCATGTTCATTCTTCCTTTCATTACATTAAGCAAAACAGAATCATTTATTTTCTTAAGATGTAAATTTTTTTCCACACGATATAAATTGTCTTTGCCGTTGATTTCTATGTAAAAAATGTCGTTGTACAAACAATTCTTCGTCATGTTAGAAGGTGTGATGAAATATGTTTTAAGATTGCTAACGAAACTTGCAGTCGTGTCTAATCCATCTGTAACCCAATGAACATTTTCTGGAGTTATAACACCAAAGTTGTCTCTCAACAGAGTTGTCAATGAAGGAGTTATATCATTATGCGAGACAACAGAATGAAAATGCTGCGATTTTTTTAACAATGGTGACCATATAATAAGCGGCACATGATAGGCATTAAGAGGATTGCTGTAAACAAGATTAAGACTGTGGTCGCCAGTGATGACAAAGATGACATTATCATTATTACGACTCTCATTGTATTTTTTGAAGAAGTTTTTAAATGCATCGTCGCCATATAGAAACGCTGCCATAAATCCTTTCTTGCTTGGCAAATTGTTTCTTAGTTCACTCGGAATCGACGACAATATTTCTTCAGCCTTAACATAATAATAATCTTGAAGCTCCTTATTTGTATTTAGTTTCAAGGAATTATCATGTTGCGACAAGGTGACGAAAACATCAAAATTAGGATTGTCGTATGTTCTATTATTTATTATATCTAGACTTCTTTCATATAGCTTCGCATCGTGATACCCCCATGAAGTATAGTCGAATGTATTGTCTTTTTTGTTTTGGGAACATTCGGATGCGAAAGGCGACATATAGTCTATTTCCTGTGCCACCAAATAATCATAAACTCTGTCAAAAGCAAAACTGCCGCCATAGAAGACATTGGTCTTGTATGAGTTGTCTTTCAATATTGAGAACATGGAATTGTGATTTGGCATGTCTCCAAATTGAAATCCATTCAATCCGTATGGAACGGATGCCGTCATTGCAGGAAGTACACCAGCACTTCGAGGCGTAGATGAAAGACAATTGGTCCACAAAAGGGAATGCCTTGATAATGAGTCTAAAAACGGTGTGAGAGTGTATCCAGATTTGTTCTGTCCGAAGAAATCTGAACCTAATGACTCAATAATGACAAAAACGATGTCTGGTTTTACTTCAGATGTTTCAAAATAAGGCCCCAATACATTGTCAATGTTGTCGTGTCTCTCCAAAGGATATTCATCAACTATTATATCTCTGTCAGGGAATGTCGTCTTGTATTTTTCAACTATTTTTTTGTCAAACTTCACCTTCATCTGATTTACAATATCATCGCTATCTTTTGCTATACAAGAATCGACACAATACCATAACTTATTGACAGCATTTGCATCATGATTAGGTTCTACTATGAAAAATAAAGGAACTGAAAACAGCATCAATATTAGTAATTCAATAGGCTGTAGCTCCCTCTTTTTTGATTTTTGTCTTTCGGAAATACTGACAGTAGTTAAAGTGAATACTGCTATGAATACCAAGGCGGCTGCCGTCATCCAGAAATTTACTACGCTTTTGATAGTGTGAATAGTTTCCCATAAGGGTCTTTCTATAAGTTCGCTTCCCATCAGCAAACCTGTTGTCCTATAATAGAATGCCAACCCGAATTCGGTGATTAATATTACTGAAAAAAATATAGAAGAAACATATAAAGCGACTTTCTTTGAAAAAAACGATATTACATTATATACGATAAAAACGCAGAAACATATAAATAAAGAAGCAATTAAATTGCTGGTAATCATATCATCAAAACAAATTCCCTCTAATGATTCTGCAGTAAACATCTCGAAAGATTTAACACAAAACAACAATATGATGAAACATATTGATAATGTGCAGAACGATTTTGTTGATTCTATATACTTTTTCATGATAATGATTAACGTAAGTTCGATACAAAATAATTCATTAAAATGAATAACATAACAATTCTTTGTGTCTTTATAGTACTAAAAAACAAAACAAAAAAGTTACGTTATCAGACAACAAAGTTAATAAAATTTTTTACATGGCAGATGGCTTCTGCGTTTTTGATGAAACAATTCTTCCATTGTATGGAGATATTTCTTCGTTTATCATTTTGCCAAGACAGAAACATCAATGTTCTTTATCTCAATATTACTATCTGAGGTGTTCCAAAAATATAATTTTATGGTCTTGTTTTTAAGGTGATGAATAAAAGGCACATGATAATTGTATTTGAATTCGAATGTTCTGAAATCATCGACGCTGAAATCATCTTTAATATCAATTTTATCCCATAAGACTTCATCTATCTGGATTACAATCGGAGGGATTTTTGTGTTGGGTTTAAGTTTCTTGATATCCATCGAACCTTCTATCTTGATGGTTTTGTAATTTTTATCAAAATCAATGTTTGCAATTGTACTATACGTCGATTTGTTTTCAATCATGATGTTTGCAGATGTGTTTCCCTTTTGGGTAATTTGTTCCGCATTAGAAAGATTGATTTGGCAGTAATAATAGTAGAGGAGGTAAACACTAAAGATAATCAGTGAGAACTGCAATATGCGAGAAACTATACCGGCAACTTTATTGTTTTTTTCAGGTAATTTTATTTTATCAAACAATGCTAACAATAATTCGTAAAGTCGTAATGCGGCGAACGACAAAAAGTAAGCTGTCACAAAGAATAGAAATGCAACGAACAGGTTTCCCAATTCTGTATTAAAACTCCTACTGTTAGCCAATGATATAAATGGCTGTCTTAAAAAACCATGTATTACAAACAATGTCATAGAGACATTTCCAAGATGCATCAGAAAATGTTTTAACAATGATTTTCTTATCGGGATGTTTTTAAAATACTGATAAGAAAAAATAACAATCACGGTAATTGACAGGAATGTGAATGGGAAAAAGAACTTATAGAAATTACCTAGACAGAATATAATCAAAGCTATGAAGAATAATATGTTATTGATTTTCTTATCTTTATTCAAAGCTATGTATGATCCTAAGCAGAATTCAGGTAAATGTCCAGGAAAATTCTGTAAGAGATAAATGTCAGTATAACCATTAAAACAATATTGTGATAGGAAAATCCAGGAATATGATAGAACACAGATTGCTATAAAAGCTTTTGTATTATATTTCTTTATCAAATAAAAAATCACAGGGAAAACGAGATACAATTGAAATATCAATCCGAAAAACCACCAAGGACCGTTGGCGCTTAACCCTTGCTTAGGCAGTAAAGTATTTATGAATAATAGTTTGTAATTGATATCTTTTAAATACACTTCCCATGGCAAGGATCCATTCATCAATATTGTCATTAGTATATAGAATATTACCCCTGTAAGCAATAGTGGATATAATTTTTTCAATCTGTCTATGACGAAATTAAGCCAGGTCTTGTTGTCTCTTAACATAGATAAAGCCAGACCATATCCACTGATGAAAATGAAGATTTGTACTCCGTAATGTCCTAAGAAACTGAATAATATATTGATGAAATCCCCTGGATTTCTAGATGTGAGGCTGAAAAAATTGTTGATATGATTTATGGAATAATAGAATTCATTCTCACCTGTTGAAGGTGCAAGATGATGAAAGAAATTGTGTAAGCAAATACACAATATGGCGAAGCCTTTTAAAATTGATGTATCTTGTTTTGTGTAATTTTTCAGTTGCATAACAATTTTCCGCAAATTTAAGAAAATAATACCATTTTCATATGTTAAAAAGTGTTAAAAAATAAAGGTGATTCCATTGCTGAAATCACCTTTAGATATTTATAAAGTGTTAATAAATAACTTTATATGCTATTATTTAGAAACAACAACTTTTTTAACAGTTGTTTTAGCGTCAGCTGTAAGAACTCTCACGAAGTAGATGCCGTTGTTGTATTTTGCTGTGCTGATTTGTACGTTATCACTGTTAACGTTGATAACATCTATTGTTTGGCCGACAGCATTGTATATTTCAACATTGACGATGTTTTCGCCTTCGATGTTGAAGTAGTTGTTAGCTGGGTTAGGCATGATGCTGATGTTGTTTTCAGCGGCGATTTCGTTTACTATAGCAGCGCAATCAACTTCGTAGTTTAAGAAGTTAGGTTCGAAAGTATCTGTGATGCCAGCCATTTCGATGCTGTAGATTACTTCGCCTTCCAAAGTGATTGTGAAACCAATTTCTGAGTCCCATTCGCCTTTAACCCATGTGAATGTATAAGTATCTTGGCATAATGGGAGCACTAATACTGCTGGTTCTTCAACGCTGCCGCCTTGTTTGAGTTCAGCTTTATAAACCATGTCGCTTAAAGTACCTACTATTTCGATGTAGCCGTTGTTCCAACCGTCACCATATTCGTCTATCATTGTGAAAGTGAGTTCGCACATGTTTTGTGCAGCACAAGGATAGATAGTAGGTTTTACTGTGTTAGATCCGCTTGACAAGCATTCGCCACCCCAGTTAGCTCTAACTAAGAATGTATATTTGCCAGGTTCTAAGTCTTCGATTTCAAATGTTGTTTCAGTGATACCTGCATAGATAGGTTCTGTTGCAGAGAAGCTAGTGTAGATTTCGTATGTTACGTCAACTGGGTCAGCTGGAGCGTCCCATGTGAGGACTACGTTGTCATAGTCGTTTTCTGGGATTGAGAAAGCCAAGTTAGTTGGTCTGTCGCATAATGATTCTTCGAGAGTGATAATGAATGTGCAGTCTTGACCGTCGATGTTAGCAGCGCCGATGAATGTTCTGCCGTCAGCTGTTACGTTGTTGATGCTGTATATGATCCATGATTCTGCTTCTCCTACACCGTTAGCTAATAAATAGTCGGTGAAGTACATTACTTCGCCGCCTACGTAAGCGAAAGCTCTTCTCATGTCAGGCATTGGAGGGAAACCGCCGGCCATATAACCGAAAGCGTCGCCGTTGTCTGTTACGCATGTTGCTGATAATGCTGTTCCTACTTCGAGTGTGTTAGGTATTGATGTTAATTCTTCGTTTTGGATGTCATAAACGAAAGCGTTGCCGTCTATGCCATCGATGTAACCGCATACGTATCTGCCGCTAGGAGAGGCGTTCATAGCTTCGCCGTAGATGTCGCCAATGATGTGGATTTCGCCATCTTTCCAATAACATGCTGTCCAATATCCGATGTCGTCGGTGCCGTGTCCTACAACGACACTGCCGTCGCCGCTGATGCCATTAGGTCTTGTTTGTGTTGATGTTCCGTTAGGGAGCTGTGTGTAGCCGTCGTTAGGAGACCATAAGTAAGTTGATGTTTCCCATTCGGCTGTGAATTGCATAACGCCTACATGAAGACCATCGTTTGACATTGCCCATGCGCCGTTGTAATCAGGGTTGTCCATGTCAAAGAAGAAGTTTGGATAGTCAGGGTTCATGCCCAAGAATTGCCATTCTTTAACATCTGAGTGCCATAAACCAGCAACAGAAGCGCCTTCGTCATTTGTATAGTAACCTGCTACAACACCATCGTCTGATACAGCGAAAACTACACCTTCAATATAAATCATACCTGTTGCTTCTGACCAGTAATAACTTTCTGATTCGCCAAATGCTTGGATAGCAAGGTGTTGTTTGTTGTCAGAGATGTCGTATGGGAAATGATACTGGCTATCAATGATTGTAATAGCAGCACCTTTAACATCTTTAACTCTTACTTCAGGAGCGCGAGTTTCTTTTTTAACATCATTTTTTACAGATGTCATGACATTGTGATTTGCATTCTTTTGTGCGTTTACGCTAAAACCGCATACAAAAAGAGCCAATGCCAACATTAAATGTAAAGCTTTTTTCATTTTTTCTAATTTTTGTTATAATATAAATTGAACTAAAAGTCGAAAAAGTATAAAGGTTTCAGATGTATAGTAATGTGTTTTCACATAGTAGTCTGCAAAGATAATATTATTTTTAGAAAATAATAAATGAAAATCTTATTATTTATGTAAAATAACTGCAAATAAAAAAAGACACCTAAGTGTCTTTTACTTGTTTATATCATTCTGTGAGTTGTTTCTCTACGAATTTCCAGTTGATGATCTGCCAGAATTCGTTAAGATATGCCAGCCTTTGATTCTGTTGGTCGAGATAGTAGGCATGTTCCCATACATCGCAGGTTAATAAAGGCCGTAACTCATTGTCTGTGATTGGTGTCTCTGCATTGCTTGTCTGTTTTAACGATAATGTACCATTTTTATCGCTTACTAGCCAGAGCCATCCGGAGCCAAAGAGTGTCGCAGCTTGTTTGATGAATAATTGTTTGAAGTTTTCAAAGCTGCCGAAGTCGCGTTCGATGTTTTTAAGCAATAGGGCTTGAGGCAAATATCCTTTTTCCGGAGTCATGCAGTGCCAATAAAAAGTGTGGTTCCAAACTTGCGCTGCATTGTTGAAAACAGAACCTTCACTGTTTTTTATAATGTCTTCAAGATCCATTTTCTCATATATGGAATTCTCTATCAGATTGTTCAGATTCTTGACATACGAGGCATGATGTTGTCCATAATGAAAATCGATGGTTCTTTGAGAGATGTGTGGCTCTAATGCATCTCTTTTGTAGGGTAATTTTGGTAATTCTATCATAGTCGTTGTTTTTCCGATAAACAATGATATAGTGCCAATGTTCAAGATAATTTCATCGGTGTTGTCAAAAAAAACTTATTTTTGTGATATGAAAATCTATTATGTAACAGATATTGATGCTTTCGATGAGGAATTCATTGAGAAATGTGAGTCATTCTTTCCTAAATGGAGAAGTGATAAGATGTTGCGTTATAAGCATTTAAAAGGTAGAGTTCAGAATGGATTGGCTTATCTATTGTTGATACATGCATTGCGTGATGAAGGCATTTTTAAAGAGATGCCGGAGTTTTTATATAATGAACATGGAAAACCTTTCTTGAAAAATTATCCGGCTTGGTATTTTAATATAAGTCATTGCAAGTCTGCTGTTTGTTGCGTGTTGTCAAATAAAGATGTTGGCGTTGATATTGAAGAAATAGCTGCTTATAAAGAGAGTCTTGCAAATTATATATGTAACGAAAAAGAATTGGAAGACCTTCATAATTCTGAAAATAAGGCGGAAGACTTTTATAAATTATGGACTGTAAAAGAGTCCGTTTTTAAGATGTTGGGGACCGGAATAACGAAAGAAATAAAAAATATTTTAAATACACCTTATATTAATATAGAAACTTACAGGGTTGGTAACTGCTTCATCTCGATTTCCTATTTTTAGACTGATTGGAAGCTTGAAATGTAGTAATGTAATGTGCTGACAAATTGGATATAATGCAAGTTGTTGATTTTCAGCATTGCAAATGTTAATTTTTAATAAGTTGTATTTTTAGGCTCTTAATGCATTGGGAATCAATAAATAAAATGGAATTGTTAATTTTTTATTAGATTCAATAGCGCTTGTTTTTGCTATAAATTGTATCGTAAATATTAGTTTGTCAATAATTTAAGATTTTGTATAAAATTATCCGTTTTTTATACGGCTATTTTTTGACACTGCCTATATCTTTGCATTGTGAAATCAAAAAAGAATAGATATGGGAACCTTAGAAAATTCAGTTCAACTTATTGGACGTCCCGGTGCAGATCCGGAACTTAAGACAGTAGCGAATCGTAAGATAGTAAAGTTTAGTCTGGCTACAAACGATTACTATTATAATGAAAATCATGAAATAGAGAGAACTAGTTCGTGGCATCATATTGTGGCGTGGGGAAAGATCGCTGAGCAAGCAGAGAAATATATAAAGAAAGGCAAACGAGTGGCTTTGGAAGGAAGACTACGCACTAGGGTGTATGAAAAAGGCGGAAAGAAAAATTATTTCACTGAAATTATAATGAATGAGTTTGTTATCATCGATCGTGCAAGCAGTGATGAACAAGTTGCTGATTCATAAGACTTGGTAAAATTCTACAATCCACAGAACGGTGCCTCGGTAATAATCTCGGCATATTTCATAAATTTTGATTTTGGTTTTAACTCTTTTCCTTTTGGTGGAGGCACCTTCTTGGATTTGTCATGAATGTTATGCGGCATAAAAAATCATGACTTTCATTAAAAGCCATAGATTATTTGACTTATATTTGTGGGATATAAAATGTATTGTTATGAAGATAGTATTTTTGGAGCCATTAGGACTTTCTGTTGAAAGAATAGAAAATGAGTGCAGGGCATTGAAGCAGATGGGACATGAGGTAGTTATCTATCCTGATAGATGCCCGGAAAAGAACATTGAAAGGGCTTGTGATGCAGATATTGTTGTAGAAAGTAATATGCCTTTGCGTAAAGACTTTTTGGATGCATGTCCAAATTTGAAAATGTTGTCTATAGCGTTTACAGGTTTGGATCATATAGATTTGAAAGAGTGTGAAAGAAGAGGCATCGTAGTGAATAACGCAGCTGGATATTCAACAGAGGCTGTTGCAGAAGAGGCTATATGCATGATGATTGGCCTGTATCGACATATCATAGAAAATGATAAGATTACTAGAAGTTGTAAAGGAGCTTCCATTGCGCCAGGAAGAGAGATAAGCTGCAAGACAGTAGGTGTCGTTGGCCTTGGAGCAATAGGACAAAGAGTGGCTATGCTGGCAAAGGCATTCGGATGCAATGTCATTGCTTGGAATAGAACTTATAAAGAGGTCGATGGAGTGACATTGGTTGATAAAGAGACTTTGCTGAAAGAATCTGATATCATAACATTGCATATTGCTCTTAATGATGAAACTCGTAATTTCATTACAGCAAAAGAACTAGAAATCATGAAGCCTTCAGCTATAATAGTCAATGCGGCAAGAGGACCTATTATTAATACGGGAGACCTAGCTGAAGCTTTGAAAAATGGAAAAATCTCAGGTGCAGCTCTTGATGTCTTTGATACAGAACCGCCACTCGAAGGAAATAATCCATTATTAAATTTAACAAATACAATGCTCCTGCCTCATATTGGCTTTGCAACAGAAGAAGCTTTTCAATTGAGATTGGGTATTGTAGTTGAAAATGTAGCAAGGTTTGTTGGTGAAAAACAATAGGACTAGTTTGATTTTTTTACAAATTATATGTTAAATTTGAAATTTTTATAAATACATGTAATATGTAAGATGTTGGTTGATAGTGTTTTAAATGAAATTATAAATTTACTTTTAAATATTTTGATTTTTTTATTTGATTATCGAAATAGTAATTGTATTTTTGCACTGATAAAACACCCCTAATGATTTTATATTGAGACACTTCATTTAGTCTCGTCCTTGAGCGAAAAGTGGTATTTTTAATTAAACGAGGATTATGTATAAAGTTTTCACTTGAATATTTATTCAAGTGAAGGGGGTTTTATGTTTAAATCAAAGTGCATTTATTTATCAACATCCTATTAAGAAAATGCAAAATATGTTATTTTTGCCTCTTCTAATATAATTTATTTGATAGGAAATAGTTAGTTAGGTCATATAGTTAAATAGTCTGGAATAATGAAGAAAATAATATTGTTGCTTACGATTTTTCTGTTCGTATCAGGTTCGATATATGCAAAACAGCCTGCGATAAATCCACAAAAGGATTATCGTAATTCATTTAAGATAACATTCTTGTCATGGATTAGTGGAAGCACCAAGATTTCCTATGAAAGAGCTTTTAGCAATATACGTCAGAGCGGAGAGTTCTGTACAAGTCTCATTGGTGCGGGCTACGACAAGTATCAAAATGACCCTAAGGGTTTCACTATACGTTACGGACATAAGTTTTTTATGAATGAAAACCAAAAGAAGTCTTTGATGGGATTTTATCTTCGCCCTGAAGTGGTTTATTCTCATTATACATATAATAGTCAATATGACGGAGAGAGGACTTTGTCGAATTCTACGGCTTTGCTAGGTACATTTGGTTATCAATATGTTCATAAAAGATTCTTGGCTGATTTCTGGGTAGGTGGCGGTTATGCCATGGGAACACCGGCAGAAACATACTATCATCATGGTTTCGAATTATGGCATTTCTTTAATACTGTGAATACTGACATAGCTCTTAGTTTCAGCATACGTCTGGGTTATTGTTTTTAATATAGAGTAAATTTTATATGATACCGCAAGATACAATAACGAATATTCTCGACACCGTCAGGATTGAAGAGGTTGTCGGTGATTTTGTCAGTCTTAAGAAAAGAGGTGCTAACCTGATTGGTGTTTGCCCTTTTCATAAAGAAAAGACACCGTCTTTTATTGTGTCGCCTGCCAAAGGTATTTTCAAGTGTTTCGGATGTGGCAAGGCTGGCAATTCCGTCCGTTTCATAATGGAGCATGAGCATTATTCGTATCCAGAGGCACTGCGTTTTCTTGCTCAAAAATATGGAATCGTAATAGAAGAGAAAGAACGTACGCCAGAAGAGATGGTGGCGCTGAATGAGCGTGAGAGAATGTTTAATGTAAATAGCTTCGCTCAGCAGTATTTTTCTGATATTATGAAAAATAACGACGAAGGGATAGCTGTCGGAATGTCGTATTTCAGAGAACGCGGCTTCCGTGATGCCGTCATCGATAAGTTCCAGCTGGGTTATTGTCTAAATCAAAGAGATGCTTTCATTCAGCATGCGATAAAGAACGGATACTCTAAAGAGCTGCTTTTGAAAGTGGGTCTGGCCTCAGGCAATGAAGAAAGAGCCTATGACAAATATCAAGGCCGTGTTATATTCCCTATTCATAATCTGACAGGTAAGGTTATAGGCTTCGGCGCTAGAATATTAAGCGGTGACAAGACCAAAGCCAAGTATCTTAACTCACCAGAGTCGGAGATATATAACAAAAGCCAGACATTATATGGAATTTATTTTGCAAAGAATGAGATAAGCCGTCTTGATAATTGTATACTTGTAGAGGGCTATGCCGATGTGTTGAGCATGCATCAGGCTGGAATTGAGAATACTGTTGCAAGTTCTGGAACATCTCTTACAACAGAACAGATCCGTCTTATAAGCCGATATACCAAGAATATTACAATATTATATGATGGTGATAGTGCTGGAATTCATGCAGCTTTGCGTGGAACAGATATGATTCTTGAGGAAGGCATGAATGTGCGTATTGTAGTGCTCCCTCCTGATGAGGACCCTGACTCATTCGTACAACATAATCCTATAGAGGTCGTTAGAGAATATATATCAAATAATGCCAAAGACTTCATAAGCTTCAAGACGCAGCTGCTGCTACAGAATGTTCAAAATGACCCTATCAGACGAGCTGAAGTGTTGAAGGATATTGTCGGGTCTATTGCTGTGATTCCTGATGCAATATATCGAGCTACATATATCAGAGAGTGCAGCAGGCTTATGGAAATGCCCGAGCAGTCTTTGATGAATGAGCTGAATAAGTTGCTCCGAGCTAAAGCTAAAAAGACTGGCTTTGGTCAACAAGAACAGGAAGTCGTAATAGAAGATGTCAAGATAGAACAGCAGTTATCTCCAGTTGATATTGTGCCTGTCGGATTTTATCAGGAGCAGGAATTGGTGAAGCTATTGTTGATGTATGGCGACAAAGATATTGATGTTGATGGATTTGATGAAAACAATAATCCTGTAGTATATAAAATCAGTGTGGCGTCATTCATCATCGATGACTTGAAAAACGATGATCTTCTTTTCAATGAAGATGTACATAAGATAATATTCGATATTTTTGATAGAGCTCTCGATGAAGGAGTGTTGCCTAAAGAACAATATTTCATTTCTAACGAGAACCCTCAGATAGCAGAGCTGGCTGCCAATCTTCTCTCTTCGAAATATAAACTCGACAACTGGGAAAAACATGATATTAAGGTTAAGACAGAAGAAGATGTATTGTCGAAGATGGTGGTAAGTACCATATTAAGATTCAAGGATATGGTCATAGATGATAAGCGTAATGATATCACCAAGCAGATTATGGAGTCTACAAATATTGATGATCAGATGATATTGCTCCATAAAAAGAAGAAATTAGACGAACTTAGAATCAAGATAAATAAAGAGTTAGGTATTGTTGTTGCAAAGTGAAAGAGCTGTTTGGGCAGTTGTGTTCAGCATTAGTTTCTATAATGAAATATTATTTGATGCAGCTTGTTTTTCGGTTCTAAAAAATTCGTATCTTTGCAGCCCTAAAATGTAATTTTCACATTAACATGAACAACGAAGGTAACAAGGGCAAACGTCAACGTATTGCTACAAGAAAGACTGCCGGTGTACGCAGATTCAGTGAAGAGAGATTAGAGCAGTTTGAAAGAGAACAGGCATCACGCCGCGACGGCGATGAGAACAGACCAAGAAAAAGCTTCAGACCAAGAAGAGACGACGACAGAAAAGAGTCATTCGGTGGCAAAAGAGAGTCATTCGGTGGCAAAAGAGAGTCTGGTTTCGGCGGCGGCAGAGGCAAGAACTTTGGTGATAGACCTGTAAGAGAAAGAAGAGACGACCGCGATGAGAATCGTGGATTCAGAGGTTCCGATGAACGTCGTCCTAAGAGAGGTTTCGGCGATGATCGTGACAACAACGACAGTCCATATGGCAACCGTCGTAATGCAAGAGGCGCAGCTCGCAACGAGCGTAGCTTCGATAATAAAGGTCGTCGTGATGACAGACCAGAACGTAAAGGTAATGGCGAACGTCGTGGCGGTGGAGGCGGCTTCAAAAGAAGAGAAAAAGACCCTCTCTACGACAGACCAAGAGCAACAGGACAAATCCGTCTTAACAAATACCTCGCTGACTCAGGTATCTGCTCACGCCGCGAAGCTGATGACCTCATCCTCGCTGGTGCAGTGACAGTTAACGGAGAAGTCGTGACAGAACTCGGTACTAAAGTCAATACAACAGACAAAGTCGTTTATGGTGGAGAAACTCTCAACCGTGAAAAACTTCGCTATGTACTCCTTAACAAACCTAAAGGTGTTATCACAACATCTGACGATCCATACGAACGTCATACTGTTATGGAACTCGTTCAAGATGCCTGCAGCGAACGTATCTACCCTGTAGGAAGACTCGATAGAAACACTATCGGATTGCTTCTCCTTACTAACGACGGCGATCTCGCTAAAACATTGACACACCCAAGCCATGAAGTAAAGAAACTTTATCACGCTACATTGGATAAGCCTCTTACTAAAAATGACTTGATGAAGATAAGAGAAGGCCTCGTCCTTGAAGACGGTCCTATCGAAGTTGATGGAGTAGACTGGGTCGTTGATGATCCAACAAAACGCGAAGTGGGAATAGAAATCCACTCAGGACGTAACCATATCGTCAGACGTATCTTCGAAAGCCTCGGATACGAAGTGGTAAAACTCGACAGAGTGATGTTCGCAGGACTTACAAAACATATGCTCCCACGCGGACACTGGAGATTCCTCACACCATCAGAAATAAGCATTCTTAAAAGAATCAAATAAAAGCTAAAACTGCTCTTCTTGAAGGGCAGTTTTTTTTATGCTTTTTTTCAAAAAAAAACACTGACATTTTGTCATAAAATGTTATCTTTGCATTTTAAATCACGATTTTACAATGAAAGTATCTTATAATTGGCTCAGACAATATGTCGACTGCGAATTGTCAGCAGAAGAAATAGCAAAGAAATTAACAGGAACAGGTTTAGAAGTTGAAGACTTAACACCTTATGAATCAATAAAAGGCGCAATGAAAGGCGTTGTGGTAGGTAAAGTTATCTACTGCGTTGACCATCCTAATTCAGATCACCTTCATATCACCAAAGTTGATGTTGGTGCAGAAGAACCTCTCAATATCGTTTGCGGCGCTCCTAACGTGGCAGAAGGACAGAAGGTCTTGGTCGCTACAATAGGTACAGAGCTTTATAAAGACGGTGAGTCTTTCACCATCAAAAGAGGCAAAATCCGCGGTGAGGTTTCAGAAGGTATGATATGCGCTGAAGACGAACTTGGAATCGGCGAGTCTCACGACGGTATCATGGTGCTTCCTGAAGATTATGAAATAGGAAAACCAGCTTCATTCTATTTCCCTGTTGAACAAGATGTAACTCTTGAAATTGGTTTGACAGCAAACCGCTCTGACGCTACTTCTCATATCGGCGTCAACCGCGACCTCGTGGCAGCTCTCAATTATCAAGAAAAGACAGATAAATATAAACTCAATATTCCTTCAGTAGAAGATTTCAAAGTTGAAAATAACGACAATGAAATTGAAATCGTCGTTGAAGATACTAAAGCATGTCCTCGTTACTCAGGCGTGACAGTAAGCGGCGTGAAAGTAGGTCCTTCCCCAAAATGGTTGAAACACAGATTGGAAGCTATAGGCCTCCGTTCTATCAACAACATCGTCGACATCTCTAACTACGTCTTGATGGAAACAGGTCAGCCGCTCCACACTTTCGACGCTGATAAGATTAAAGGCAAGAAAGTCGTTGTCAAATGTCTCGCAGAAGGAACTCCATTCGTAACATTGGATGGCGTTGAACGTAAACTCAGTAGCACAAACTTGATGATCTGCAACGCAGAAGAACCAATGTGCATTGCTGGCGTTTTCGGCGGAGCAGAGTCAGGTGTTACAGAAGAAACAACAAACGTATTCATTGAAAGTGCTTACTTCAACCCAACATCAGTACGTAAGACTTCAAAATATCATGCATTGCAAACAGATGCTAGCTTCCGTTTTGAACGTGGCTGCGATCCTAACATGACAATCTATGCATTGAAACGTGCAGCATTGTTGATAAAAGAATTGGCAGGCGGAACAATCTCATCAGAAGTTAAAGACATCGTCAATGGCGACTTCACTCCAGTTCGCGTAGAACTTAAATTCTCTTATCTTAACAAAATAGCTGGTCAAGAAATTGAAAAAGAAATAGCTGCCAATATATTGAAGAACTTGGATTGCAAAGTCGTTGAACTCAACGAAGAAGCTGTTGTTGTTGACGTTCCTACATGTAAAGTAGACGTATATCGTCCTGCTGATTTGGTCGAAGAAATACTTCGTATCTACGGTTACGACAATATCGCTATTCCAGAAAAGATTAATGCGACACTCAACGTAGTTGCTAAACCAGATCCAGAAAAATTAAAAAGAAACATTTCTATCATGTTGGCTTCTAATGGTTTCTATGAAATCATGAACAACTCTTTGACAAAAGAGTCTTATACAAAAGACATGGATAGCTTCGACGAAAATAGAAATGTCAAAATATTGAATCCATTAAGTTCAGACTTGAACGTTCTCCGTCAATCACTTCTTTTCGGCGGCTTGAAGAGCATCGAAAACAACCATAACCATAAGATTTTCGACATTAAATTCTTCGAATTCGGAAACACATATTTCTATGACGCTGATAAGAAACAAGAAGGCGTTTCGTTGTCACCATATTCAGAAATATACAAGCTCGACTTGTTCATCACAGGTAAAAATAAAGAAGAGTTATGGAGCAATAAGCCTCAAAATGTCGACTTCTATGAACTCAAGAAATATGTTTTGGGAGTTTTGAATAAGCTTAACATCGATATCAATAAGATAGAGATGAGCGAAGGACAAGTAAAACATTATGAATATTCATTAGTTTACACTCTCAATGGAATGGAATTGTGCACTCTCGGCAAGATAAATCAAAAGACATTGAAACTCTTTGATTTGAAGAGAGAAGTATATCACGCAACAATGAATTGGGATAACTTGTTGAAAGCTAATAAAGAAGCTAAGGCAGTCCGTTATGAACCATTGCCAAAATTCCCATCAGTACGTCGTGACTTGGCATTAATTTTTGATAAGAATGTGAACTTTGAACAAGTTAAAAACGTTGCTTTTACAGCAGAAAACAAGATCTTGACATCTGTCAGTCTGTTCGATATCTATACCGGCGACAAGATTCCTGAAGGCAAGAAACAATATGCTTTGAGTTTCATCTTGCTCGATACTCAAAAGACATTGACAGATAAGGTTATTGAAAAGACAATGACAAAGATCCAGACTGCCATTGAACAACAATTAAAAGCAACCTTAAGATAAAATGGACATTCAGGACATCCAATCAATAAAACAAAGATTTAAAATTATTGGTAACGACCCGCATCTCAATCGTGCGATTGAGATTGCGGTCCAAGTTGCCGGAACCGACCTTACTGTTCTTATCAATGGTGAGAGCGGTACTGGTAAGGACGTGTTCCCGCAAATCATACATCAGAATAGTTCCAGGAAACATAAGAAATACTTCGCCATTAACTGCGGAGCGATACCAGAAGGAACTATTGACTCAGAGTTGTTCGGTCATGAGAAAGGCTCTTTCACAGGAGCTCATGAAACAAGAAAAGGATATTTTGAAGAAGCCGACGGCGGAACGATATTCCTTGATGAAGTCGGCGAAATGCCTCTCGCAACACAGGCACGACTTCTTAGAGTGTTGGAAAATGGAGAATTCATTAAGGTTGGATCATCAAAAGTGCAGAAGACTGACGTTCGAGTGGTAGCTGCAACCAACCTCAATATCCCTATGGCAATAGAAAAAGGCAAGTTCAGAGAAGACCTTTATTATCGTCTTAACACTGTGCCTATCCATATACCTTCATTGCGTGAACGTAAAGAAGACATCAGACTATTGTTCAGAAAGTTCGCTACAGATTGTGCTGAAAAATACAGAATGCCAGCACTCCAGCTTACACAAGAGGCTCTTATTATGTTGGAAAACTATCGTTGGGATGGTAATATCAGACAGCTTAAAAATATCACTGAACAAATTTCTATCATTGAAAATGAAAGAATCATAACTCCTGATATCTTAAAGCAATATCTGCCAAACAATAATATGACATCATTGCCAACTTTATATAAAGGTGGACGTGAAGAAGATACTATCTCAGAACGCGACTTGTTGTACAAGGTGTTGTTCGATATGAAAAACGATATTATAGAACTGCGCAAGACAGTGAAAGAATTGTCTGAAAACAGAATAAATGTCGGTCATATCGCTGATAATCAAAGTCTGACTCCGATAAATGCAACCGTCATAACTCCTATGGAAGAGGAAGAAGATGCCTTTGTTTATGTTCAGGATAATGATGAAGTAGAAAAAACAGAACCTGTAAAGGAAACAACAAGCCTTTCTTTGGAACAGACCGAGAAGGAATTGATTTGCAAAGCTTTGGAGAGACATAAAGGAAAGAGAAAAGATGCTGCCAAAGAACTTGGAATCAGTGAGAGAACATTGTACAGAAAAATTAACGAATATCAAATCAATCTTTAATGATGAGTTTAAAGGATATTAAGTTGCAGAGACTTTTAAAAAAGACTTGTTGTCTTGTTGTCTTGTTGTCTTGTTGCATTCTAAACAGCTGTGGAATTTACTCTTTCTCAGGAGCTTCTATACCAGCTGAAGCCAAGACTGTTTCTGTACAATATTTTCCGAACAATGCACAGCTCGTTAATCCTTTGTTGAGTACAACTATCACCAATGCACTTAACGATATCTTTGTTAATCAAACAACTTTGCAGTCGGTAGCGCAAAATGGCGACCTTGCCTTGGAAGGAGAAATAGTCGGTTATACAACATCTCCAATAGCTATTACAGGTAATCAGACTGCTGCATTAAATAGATTGACTGTTACTGTAAATGTCAGATTTACAAATAAATATGATGAGTCAAAAAACTTCGAACAAAAGTTTTCACAATATCAGGATTATCCAAGCGGACAAGATTTGAATGCTGTTCAAGGTGTTTTGGTGGAGACTATTGTAGAAGATTTATGTCAGGATATTTTTAACAAGGCAGTAGTAAACTGGTGATATGGAAAAGGATAGATTAAATTATATAATCGATAATATACAGAAAACCAACGCTGAAGATGTGCAGTCACTGCTTTCTGTTGTTGAATCTTATCCTTATTTTACTATTGCTCAGACGCTTCTTGCCGTTGGAATGGAACTTAATGAAGATGTCAAGTCGGGACGTCAGTTGAAGCTTGTTGCCGCAATGGTTCCTGATAGAAATGCTCTTCGTCATTTGCTGATTGAGTCAAGAGAGAAGATGAAGTCATGCGACTTGCCTGACGAATTCAGCAATCAAGGAGAAGAGGAGGTTATTCCAGAGAAGACAATAGTGATTCCGGAGATTGACTTGAGAAAATCTCAGGAGGAATTGTCGAAAGAGATGGCCTTGTTGGAAGAGAAACGTAAATCCTTAGATGAACTGAAGGCTCTTATCGAGCAAAGGATAGTTGAGTTGGAACAAGAGAAAGAGGAGAGCAAAAAAGAGGATAAAACCTTATCTAAAAATGAAATTATTGATAAATTTATCGCAGAAAATCCTCAGATCTCACGACCCAAACAAGAATTTTACGATCCATTTGTTGTCGCGCAGGCTAGTGTGGTAGACCAAGAAAATATTATAAGTGAAACATTAGCAACTATTTATCTTAATCAAGGTTATGTTGAAAAAGCAATTTCAATATATCAAAAATTAAGTTTGAAAAATCCAGAAAAAAGTGTTTACTTTGCAGAATTAATTAATAAGGCGAAAAATAAGTTTAACAATTAAATAAATATTAAGATGTACGTAGCAATTTCAGTATTCATCCTGATCGTCAGTTTTTTGATGATGTTGGTTGTTTTAGTTCAGAATTCAAAAGGTGGTGGTTTAGTATCTAACTTATCATCATCAAATCAAATTTTAGGTGTTCGTAAAACTACTGATTTCTTGGAAAAAGCTACATGGACATTGGCAATCGTTTTAGTTCTCCTTTGCCTTGTTTCAAGTTTATCAATTCCAAAGAATGGTGTAGGTACAGGTACACAAGTTGATACACAAATGCGTCAACAAGTTGATAAGACATTAGCACCATCAGACTATCAAATGCCAACAACAGAAGTTGAATAATACAATCATTGTGTAGAAATTAAAAAAATGTCAGAATGTCACTCTTTCTGACATTTTTTTTTTGTTTTATTTTTTGGCAAACAATTTGACTAAAGACAAGCATAAAAAGAAAAAGTATCACAATAAAAAATTATAAAATATGTCACAATTATCAATTAAACCATTGGCAGACAGAGTCGTTATCGAACCAGCTCTTGCAGAACAAAAAACAGCAAGTGGAATCATTATCCCTGACACAGCAAAAGAAAAACCACAAAAAGGTATCGTAGTGGCAGTTGGTCCTGGTACAAAAGACGCTCCAATGACATTAAAAGTTGGCGACCAAGTCATTTATGGCAAATATGCAGGTACAGAATTCCATTTAGATGGCAAAGATTATATGATAATGAGAGAAAATGATGTTATCGCAATCATCTGATTTCTCATTATTTTTTTATTTCATTTAGTAACAATATTAACAAGTATATAAAATGGCAAAAGACATATTATTCAACCTCGACGCTCGTGATGGCTTAAAAAAAGGCGTTGACGCTTTATCAAATGCAGTAAAAGTTACACTCGGACCTAAAGGTCGTAACGTTATCATAGAAAAATCATACGGCGCTCCTCACATCACAAAGGACGGCGTTTCTGTAGCAAAAGAAATAGAATTACAAGACCCAGTTGAAAATATGGGTGCTCAATTAGTTAAAGAAGTAGCTTCTAAAACTAATGACCTCGCAGGTGACGGCACAACAACAGCTACAGTATTGGCACAAGCTATAGTAGCAGCTGGCTTGAAAAACGTTATCGCAGGAGCTAACCCAATGGACCTCAAAAGAGGTATCGACAAAGCAGTTGCAACAGTAGTAGAATCGTTGAAAGCTCAGTCAGAACAAGTTGGTGAGAGCATCGAAAAAATACAACAAGTAGCAAGTATCTCAGCTAATAACGATAACACAATCGGTACTCTTATCGCTGAAGCAATGGCTAAGGTAAAGAAAGAAGGCGTTATCACTGTAGAAGACGCTAAAGGTATCGAAACACATGTTGACGTTGTTGAAGGTATGCAATTCGACCGCGGTTATATCTCTCCTTACTTCGTAACCAACACAGAAAAAATGGAAGCAGTTTATGAAAATCCTTTCATCTTAATCTACGACAAGAAGATTTCTGTCATGAAAGACTTGCTTCCTATCCTCGAAAAATCATTACAAACAGGTCGTCCTCTTTTAATCATAGCAGAAGACATCGACAGCGAAGCATTGGCAACATTAGTCGTAAACCGTTTACGCGGTTCTTTGAAAGTTGTTGCTGTTAAAGCTCCTGGCTTCGGCGACAGAAGAAAAGAAATGTTGGAAGACATCGCTATCTTGACAGGAGGTACTGTTATCACAGAAGAAAAAGGCTACCGCTTAGAAGACGCTACATTGGCAGAACTCGGTACAGCTGACAAGATCACTGTTACAAAAGATAATACAACAATCGTTAACGGTCAAGGTGCAAAAGAAAGCATCGAAGCTCGCGCAGCTCAAATCAAAGCTCAAATTGCATCAACAACATCAGACTACGACCGCGA
Organism: Bacteroidales bacterium; assembly: GCA_017561025.1. Lineage (GTDB taxonomy): Bacteria > Bacteroidota > Bacteroidia > Bacteroidales > F082 > Limimorpha. Next base: position 58,954 of record JAFZDU010000108.1, read on the forward strand.
AAAATTACAAGAACGTTTGGCAAAGATCGCTGGCGGCGTTGCTGTCATCTATGTTGGCGCAGCAAGTGAAGTTGAAATGAAAGAAAAGAAAGACCGTGTTGAAGACGCATTGAATGCAACAAGAGCAGCTATCGAAGAAGGTATCATCCCTGGCGGCGGCGTTGGCTTTATCCGCGCTATCAGCTCAATAGAAAATATGAAAGGTGAAAACGATGACCAAACAACAGGTATCGCTATCATCAAACGCGCTTTGGAAGAACCATTACGTCAAATCGTTGCTAACGCCGGCTTAGAAGGATCAGTCGTTGTTAACAAGGTTAGAGAAGGCGAAGGCGACTTCGGTTTCAACGCTCGTACAGAAACATACGAAAACCTCTTGAAGACAGGTGTCATCGACCCAGTTAAGGTTTCTAGAGTAGCTTTGGAAAACGCAGCTTCTATCGCAAGTATGCTCCTTACAACAGAATGCGTTATATCAAACCATAAAGAAGAAAACCCAATGCCAGCAATGAATCCTAACATGGGTGGCATGCCAGGCATGATGTAATTGAAATAACAATAATATACTTAAGAGCTCTTTCCGCAAAGAGCTTTTTTTTTTAACTATTATTGGTTATCACTATTGAATAAAATCACAAAAATGAGGGAATTAGCATTTTATTAACAAATGATATTTTTGCATCGTAAAACTTAAATACTGTCACGATGAAAAATACATTATCTCTATTATCTCTCATTACTCTAATAATCTTAGGAATTAACAACATTCAAGCACAAGAGAACTCATTAAACTTCAATGCAGAATACACCGGTGACTTCTTGTATAATGTCGGAGGCTTGAAAAACGGAGGCGGCTATCTCGGTTATGCTAAAATGGGAATGGGTGCTGATTTATGGAAAGGTGCTTCCTTATATGTAGGCGGCGGAACAACTCACGGCATAGTCCCGACAGAAACGCTTATAGGCGACTACCAAGTGGCCAATAATATAGAAGCAGGCAACTATGCTTTCATGGAACATCTCTCACTTCAACAGTCTTTCGGCAAACTGAGCATTAAGATAGGTCTTCAGGACATGAACGAGAACTTCGCTTCTCTCGATGCCGCCGGTGAATATGTCAACAGTTCTTTCGGAATCCATCCTGCACTTTCTTCAAATATGAGTGTCGCTATTTTCCCAATAACAGGACTTGGCGCTGAGATTCACTACAGCATAAACGACAGCTGGCATGTCCAAGCTGCAGTATATGATGGCGAGATGCCATCTTTCGAAGATAATCCTTATAATCTTAATTGGAATGTCAATAAGACAGAGGGAGCATTGTTTATTGGCGAAGCTCAATATATAATGGACAATGGCATATATGAACTCGGCGGATTCTATCATTCAGCAGAAAAGAAATACGGAGCTTACGCAAATGTTGAACAAGAAGTATGGAACAATGGTATCCGCAGCGTGAAGCCTTTCGCTCAAGTGTCTTTCGCCAATGGAGAGAATCAATGCGACAATTATTTGCATCTTGCAGCAGGCGTCAATCTCGAAGGCGTATTCTCAGAAGAAGCTAAAGATATGATGGGCATGGCTTTCACATCAGCGTTTTTATGTGACAAGAAAACTGAGACTGCAATAGAGTTTTTCTATCAATATGAGGTGGCAGACAATTTTGTAATAAAACCTGATATTCAGTATATAGTGAATCCTGCTGGTATGGATTATCATGTGGATAACGCACTCGTGGGAATGTTAAGATTTGCTATAGAATTTTAAAAATATTTAACACGATTTTCATATATAATAAGTATTTTTGTATTGTTATTAATAAGGCTTTTATGAAAGATTATAGTCAACAGTCAACGGTCAACGCTCAGCACTCATTGTCAACGACATTGGCCGATATGGAGACAGGCACAAAGTGTATCATAGTTAAAGTTAATGGTCATGGCGGATTGCGTCATCGTCTTATGGAATTGGGTTTTGTGAAAGGAGTGACGGTAACAGTCATCAAGAATGCTCCTCTTCTCGACCCTGTTGAATACCAGGTCATGCAGGCTCATATCTCACTTAGAAGAAGTGAGGCCAATAAGATTGAAGTCGTGCCTATCGAAGATGTTGATAAAAGATCATCTGAATATAATGGAACTGTCAGTGAAGATGTTATTTCCAATGTCATAAAAGAGAAAACCAACAATATCACAGTAGCTCTCGTCGGCAACCCTAATGCAGGAAAGACATCTTTCTTCAACCATGCTACAGGCTTGCATGAGAAGGTCGGCAATTATGGTGGTGTCACTGTCGATTTTAAAGTAGGAACATTCTATCATAATGGCTATACCATTAACCTTGTTGACCTGCCTGGCACATATTCCATAACAGAGTTTACTCCTGAAGAACGTTACGTCCGCGATTATCTCACTAAAAACAATCCTGATGTAGTTCTCAATATTGTTGACGCTTCTAACCTCGAACGTAACCTTTTCCTTACTACACAGCTCGTAGATATGAATGTGCGTATAGTCATGGCTCTTAATATGTATGATGAGATGAGAACCAAAGGCGATACTTTCAACTATAAGGCTCTAGGAAAGATGATGGGTTTTCCTATAGTTCCTACGACAGCAGTAAGAGGAATAGGAATTTCTGATGTTTTGGAAACCATTATCGATGTTTATGAGGAAAAGAAAAACCTTAGCAAACATATTCATATCAATTACGGCCGCGATATTGAAGAGGCTATAGTGCCGATAAAGAAACTCATAGAAGTGAATAAGGATATCATCAATATTTATCCGGCACGTTATATAGCTATCAATGTTTTGGAAAACTCACAGTCAACAGTGGAGGAAATCAAGAATCTTCCTAATGGAGATGACATTATTTCCAATGCTGCAGTGAAACGTGTTGAACTGGAGAAGGATTATGATGAAGATGTGTATACTCTTTTGACAAACGCACGTTATGCCTTCATCAGAGGAGCATTAGCTGAGACATACAGAAAAAATGAAGGCAAGATCAAGAATCAGGCTTATAAGGCTGACGATATCCTTACCAACAAATGGTTAGGATTCCCTATTCTTATATTCTTCTTATGGCTTATGTTCCAGACTACATTTACCATCGGCGCCTATCCTCAGGCATGGATTGAAGCTGCTGTGGAATGGTTCGGAAATCATGTGGCATCGTGGATGAACGAAGGAATCTTGCGCGACTTGATAGTTGACGGTATCATCGCTGGTGTTGGCGGTGTGCTTGTCTTCCTCCCCAACATCTTGATATTATTCTTCTTTATCTCTATATTAGAAGACACTGGATATATGGCACGTGCTGCTTTCATTATGGACAGACTGATGCATAAGATAGGACTTCATGGCAAATCATTTATTCCTTTCCTGATAGGATTCGGTTGCTCTGTGCCTGCCATCATGGCTACCAGAACCTTGGAGAACCGTAAGGACAGGATAGTGACAGCTTTGGTATTGCCGTTCATGTCATGTTCCGCACGACTTCCTGTCTATCTGCTTTTCGTGGCAGCATTTTTCGACAAGAATCAAGGACTTATATTGTTGAGCGTATATCTCATCGGAGCCATAGTGGCGATATTGACAGCTCTTCTCTTGAACAAGACCGCCTTCAAGGGATTGTCGGAACAGTTTGTAATGGAGCTCCCGCCTTATCGTATCCCAACAATGCGTAACACCATGATTCATATCTGGGATAAGAGCGTTCAATATCTACAGAAGATGGCTACTGTCATCCTAGTTGCTTCTGTTATAATATGGGCTTTGGAGTATTTCCCAAGACATTCAGTGAAGGCTGATATGATAGCGCAGGAGATAGAACTTGTAGAAAACAATAACGATATACCTGAAGAAGAGAAGTCTGCAGTGATAAAAAATCTCGAGTTGCAGCAGGACGCCGCTATGAGCGAGAACTCTTATATGGGCAGACTCGGACATGTCATCGAGCCTGTGGTGCGTCCATGTGGCTTCGACTGGAGAATGGGTGTTAGTCTGGCAACAGGTATAGCAGCAAAAGAAGTCGTGGTGTCGACACTCGGTGTTCTGCTTCAGGCATCCGATGAAGGTGAAAGCACAACATCGTTGGTGGAAAAGGTAAGAACACAAAGATGGACATCAGGAACAAAAGAAGGTGAATTGCTGTTTACTCCATTGGTGGCATTCGGATTCATGATATTCGTGCTGATATCAACGCCTTGTTTCGCTACAATTGCTGCAGTGCGACGCGAAGCAGGATGGAAAGCAGTTTTATTTACTCTGTTCTACAACACTGGCATAGCATGGATTGTTTCATTCATGATATATCAAATCGGTTCGCTATTTTAAAATCTAATAATCTCTTAAAACTACTAAAATGACTCAAACTATAATCGCTTATATTTTAATAGCCGTAGCGGCAGTATATGCCATTTATTCTATAGTGAAGAAAATAAAAGCCGTCTCATCTGATGACAAGACGGCTTGCAACACTTCATGCAGCGATTGCAGCTGCTGCGCTAAAAGTAAAAATTGTACAATTAAAAATTAACTCCCACTCCATCACTTCAAAACTCCAGAAAAATGATAACCTTCCTCAATATGTTATGTCAGATGGCACCATACCTTTTGTTAGGTTTTATGATGGCAGGTATGTTGCATGTTTTTGTGCCGTCTGCATTTTTTGAGAGACATCTGGCAAAAGAAAATTTCAGATCTGTTTTGTTGGCAGCCTTGATAGGTGTGCCTCTTCCCTTATGCTCATGTGGCGTTATCCCTACAGCTGTGCCGATGTAAGTATGTTCAACGGGCAGTATTCCTATTGCAGCAGCCTTGATGCTTAAAGGCTTGTCACCAGGAGCAGCACTTGTTTTGCTGATAGCAGGTCCCGGTGTCAGTATAGCTTCTCTCTTGGTAGTAGGTAAGTCGTTGGGAAGAAAACAATTGTTATTCTATCTTGGCTCCATAATATTAGGTTCAATAATAAGCGGCTTGTTTGTTGATTATTTTCTGCCTAGAGAATGGTTTACGATAACATCATTATGTGAGTCAGCTGAACATTGCTCCTCGCATGCAGGTCTCAGCGCTTCATGGTTTGAGATAACATCAGGAATAGTTTTAGTATTACTTTTAATAAATGCATTTATGTTAAAATTATTTAAGAAAGAAGAAAACATCAAAGAAAATCAAGTCGTCTATCGTATTGACGGAATGTCATGCAATCATTGCAAAAACTCTGTAGAGAAGGCTTTAAGAGCATTAGACAATGTTGAAGATGTTGAAGTCGTCTTAGGAAAGAAAGAGGCTGTAGTGACAGGAACTCCTGATGATGAAATCGTCAAGAAAACTGTCGAGGAATTGGGTTTCGAATATATAGGAAGAAGATAGTATCTTGTCAGACGCTCAGAATGCTTTTCAGGACTTCGTATGATTTTATATCTTTGATGTTTTCTGTATGAAGCTTGAAATAAGTTACTATGGCGTCGAGCAACTGACGGCGGTCGGAATTTGTAAGTCTATATGTCAATGAGTTTATAGGCCTATTAGTTTGTTGAGAATTACCTATGTGGTGGAATTTACTGCTGAGTTCTGGTTCTATCTGATAGATGTCGTTTTGCGTTTTCTTGAAGTTGCCGTCCAGAAGGTCAAAGCTGCTGCCTTCTGTATAGGTGTCGAAGTTTGGGTAGAATCCAAGGTATCTGCTTAATCCGAGAGAAAACTCTATAGGGAAGTTGGCGTAATCTGAGATGCTGTCGTCGAGCCATACCATTGCGTTGTATACGAAGTCAAACAATGCGGTATCGCTCTCGCTCTCGCTTATTGACTTAGAAAGCAGCTCGCTTATAAACATGATTATCGTTGTCTTCCTTATGTCCATGGAGATGCTTTTGTAATAATGCGACAGTGTCACTTCTTTGATGAATCCCAAGCTGCTATTACCGATTTCTGCTACTATATCCAGCAGTGTCATATTCTGAAACATGGCGGCTTTCATCTTCGATTTCTTTCCGAAGACGCCTTTCACCATGAACGATTGTATTCCTTCTTCTTCTGTTAACATCTTGACGACAAGGCTGCTGTCGCCGTATTTGATGCTATGAAGCACTATGGCTCTGGTCTTGACAGTGAGTTTCGCCATTATTTGATAAGTATTTTAGCAGCGAAAGTCTCTTTGCCGCTGGTGTCGCTGACGAAGATAAGATATATTCCTGGTGATACTCTGTTGCCGTCGATAGCAGTGCAGTCCCATACAGCCTGTCCGCCTTCTGAATATATATGTGTTACGAAAGAGCCGTCGATGGTGGTTATCTTGACCAAAGAATTCTGCACTAGGTTCTTGATGCCTACCAATCCTGAATAGTTTTGTTCCACAGGATTAGGGTAGACTATTACATTAGAGTTGGTCTTCTTTCCTTCAGTTGCAACGCCTTTATAGGAGATGATGCCTTTGTCGGTGGCGAAGAATATGTTGCCTTCGTCGTCGATGGCTATGCCTTGTATGTTGTTAGAGAGAAGCGGGCTATTGTCTTCTGTGAAGTGATGATATTCTGTCAGGCCGTTGTTGGCGATATAGAATACCCCGTTTTTGGTTCCCACCCATAAGTTGTTGGCTCCGTCTACAGCTATTGCCATTACAGACTCGCCTGAGAGCAGATAGTCGGCTTGTCCTGTTCCGTCGTTGCGAGGGACTAATATCCTTGTAGCGTCGTAATTTACTCCTTGTTGGAATATATTTTTTGTTGAGCTGAACGAAGCGAGTCCGTCGTTAGTGCCAACCCATACTGTGCCTTTTTGGTCTACTGCCATGCAATTGGCTGCTTCAGGGAGTCCGCCGTGTCCAGCAGTGGTATTGATAATTTTGTAAATGTCGTCGCTTGGGTTTAAAGGAGTGTTATTGTCGTTATAAACGATGAAATGTCCTTCTCTTGTCAGGATCCATTTGTAGTCATTAGCGTCGACGATGAGATGCCTTAAATCTGAACTTCCTATATTGAATGCATGCCAGTTGTTGTCGTATGTCTTGACTGATAGTCGTTTGTCGGCGCCGCTGTTGGCTACCCATAAATTGTTCTTGCTATCGAAGCCTAATCCGGTTATATATACATATTCATATCCTACTAACTTGCCGAGGCTGCTGTTGGTAGTGTTGTATATGTTTTTCAGTTCATGATTCTCAAATTCCAGAATACCTTTATGATATGATCCGACATAAACCTTTGAGCTGTTCTTTGGGTCGAAGGCTAGACATACCATATCTGATATTGTGTCGAAGGCTTCTGTGTTCTTTTTGTTGATGTTAAACCATTCGTAGTCTTTATAATAATATATTCCGTCAGACATCCAGCTTTTGGCCCAAGTCAGAGTGTAGCCTCCGGCAGCCACCCATATCTCATTGCCATTAGCTTCGATGTCGAAATTGGTGCTGTTGTAAGGTCCGTTGAATGCTATGTTTTCAAAGGTTTTGTCGTGATTCATTTTTATGAGGCTGTTGCTCCTGTCGCCAATCCAATACACGTCTGCGTTTGCATCATAAATTGCGTCAAAAGGTTCTATGTTCTTGAAATAAGATATCAAGGAACAGTTTTTTGCTACCACTCTGAGAGCATATTGTTCAACGAACAGTACTTTATCGTCATAAGCCTTGATGTCTCTTTTAATTGCATGCGACGATGTGCTGAAGTAGTCCCATGCAGTTCCGTTATATACGAACAAAGTGTCTTCGTTGTATTTGTTGATGGAGTAGTTGGCGAGCAGTTTGCCGTTGAATGTTTCTATCTCTGAATAATTCAGGTTGTCATGAATCATGGAAGTATCTTTGGTCCATTGAGAGAAGTCGGCGAGGTTGCTGTTGTTATAGTCGGCATAATATACGCCATTTGTTGTGGCTGCATAGAATCTGTCATTATACAGAGTCATATCGTTGACGGATAGATAAGAGCCTCCATCTCCTATGATATAAGTATCTTTTATTTCTGTTTTCTTTAGGTCGATGGCAACGATTCCGAATCCGCAGCATATATATGCGATATCGTCTACAAAATAAATGTCGTTGATGTTTTTGTCGGCAAGGATGTTCTTGTTTTTGATGTCATTGATATTGGTGATATTGCCATCCTTGTCGATGATGTCTATATTGGCATTGCTGTAAGCGATGAGGATGAGGTCTGATTTGGCGTTATATCTCATTACGCTGATGCCGAAGTCTGACAATCCGTTCACTTTAGACAATTTGTTTATGGAGTTGTCGCCTGTGTTGTAATAGAACACTTCGTAGGGAGTAGCTGCATATATTTTCTCATGTACTCTTTCGACATTGATGACCTTAAGTCCAGGAGTGTGCGTTGTCCATTGATGAAGAGCGGTTTGAGCAATACATGTAGTGACGCTTAAGAAAATCAAGCAGATGAATGATATATATTTGTTTAACATAACTGATAAATTAAAGCACAAATTTATAACAAAAAAATAATTGTTTTATTGTTTTTTTACTGTCCATTTTGAAAAATCCACAGAGGCTTCTGTCTGTCTCTCAATTTTATCTGGAAGGGAAGGGAAGAAGTCGATATTGGTTATTTCCTCCACTTCGTCTACGCTCATTGCGTAGCTTGACATTGGTTTGCGTCCGCTTATGTTTTCATATACGAAGCCTATGGTGTGTATCTCTCCTTTTTCTTCTTGTAATAATACTTTGAAGAAAGCCTGAGGTACAACTACTTTATTCTCTCCTAATGTTTTGGATGTGTCGTTTACTATAGGTCCGCATACCACGAATATTCTTCCTTTTTGAGAAGCCAGGTCGCGAACCTGTTCCTCGAGGTCTTTCCATACGCCTCCGTTCAGGTTGGGATTCTGCGGGCAAATGTTGGATAGGTAGAACGATTCTCTCATGGCTTGTTCGTCCCATTTCATGTCGGCGGCAGGAGCCATATGGCCTCTGTCATAACCTGAATATTTGTAGTCGTCGGTGGTGGCTGTGAGGTTCTGCGGCACCATTGGGTCTGGCTTGAAACGGTCGTAGCGTGGTACTTCTCCTTCAACTTCCCAGTCTGTGAGTTCGTATGCTACCCAGTTTGGAATCTTCCAGTCGTAGTTGTATGATACTGTATATCCTTTATGTGTTATCGTCCTGTCACTTCTGTCATCTTTAATAACAGGTATTTCAACATTTGCCAGATCTGTTTTCTGCGCATAAGTCGTTGTGATACATAAAAATAACAAGATTAAAAATAATGATATCTTCTTCATGGCTTAATTTTTATACAAAGGTAGAAAGAATTCGTTAATAATTTTTAACATTATGGGTATTGTTAAGTAAAAAATCGTCAATTCTAATGATTAAAATAATTATCTTTGCAGAAAGAATTCAGATTTTAAAACAACTTAAAAAATACTAAGATGAAAAAACTTATTTTGATTCGTCACGGAGAAAGTGAATGGAATAAATTAAATCTCTTTACAGGCTGGACAGACGTCGATTTAAGCCCTAAAGGTTTGGAAGAAGCTTTTGAAGCTGGTAAACTTTTGAAACAAGAAAACTATAAACCAGAATTGTGTTTCACATCATATTTGAAAAGAGCTGTCAAGACTTTGAACAATGTTCTCGACGCTATGAATATGGACTGGCTTCCTGTTCAAAAGAGCTGGAGATTAAATGAAAAGAGCTATGGCGCTATCCAAGGTTTGAACAAAGCTGACACAGCTGCTAAATACGGCGACGAACAAGTTTTAGTATGGCGTCGTTCATTCGACGTTCAACCACCAGCATTGGAAATGAACGATCCTAAGAGCCCAAGAATGGATGCTCGTTATGCAGAACTCACAGACGAACAAATTCCTTTGACAGAATCATTGAAAGACACTATCGAACGTCTTATGCCTTACTATAACGACGTTATCTTGAAGGCTTTCGAAAACCACGACCAAGTTATGGTTGTTGCTCACGGCAACTCATTGAGAGGCATCGTTAAAGAGCTTCGTGGCATGACAAACGAAGAAATCATCAAGTTCAACATCCCTACAGCTGTTCCTTACGTTTTCGAATTTGACGATAACATGAATCTTCAAAACCATTTCTTCCTCGGCGACCAAGAAGAAATCAAACGTAAAATGGAAAGCGTTGCTAACCAAGGTAAAGCTAAATAAATTGACAATTAACTGACAATTAAAGTTGGTAATGAAGAATCGTTGGGTTATTCCTGATGTTCATGGTCATCTCGCCACCTTGAAAACTATGGTGAAAGACCGTATCGCCCTGTCGAAGGACGACAGCCTGTATTTCCTGGGTGATTATATCGATAGAGGCCCTGAAAGTAAAGGCGTGATAGATTTCATCATCAATCTGCAAGACTCAGGTTATGATATCAATTATATAAGAGGTAACCATGAGGATTATTGCATAAGAGCCTGGGAGACCGACCAGAAGAGATTCCTGTTCCGCAGCGACATAGAAAAGGACTGGAGAAAAAACGGAGGCAACAGAACTTTGGAGAGCTTCGGCGCCAAACGCCCTCGCGACATAAGCAAGTTCTATATCGACTGGATGAAAAATGCAAAATATTTCATCGAACTGGAAGATTATATCCTGGTACATGCCGGCATGAACTTCAAAATCGATAATCCTTTCGAAGACACAAGAAGCATGATGTGGATAAGAGATTTTAAAGTGGATAAAAACAAAATTGCTGGAAAAAAAATCATACACGGCCACGTGCCTGTGGAAATGACTCTCATCGATTTGTTCCGCAACAATAACTACGATTTCATATCCCTCGACAACGGAATCTACTACGATAATAGAGAAGGCTTCGGCAACTTGCTGGCTCTTAACCTCGACACTAAGGAGATAGTAATACAACCTAATATCGATTCTTGAAATATGAGTCCTTTCGTCAATATCCATACTCATCAAAGTCATATTGATAATAAAGAATTCATTGAAATATATAACATCGATGTTGACAGTCACGTCAATGTCGATGTTACTTTTTTTTATAGCATAGGAATACATCCATGGAAATGTCAACAGTCAACGGTCAACGGTCCAATAGTCCAATGGCTCAATAACTCCACTGCCATCGGCGAATGCGGCATCGATAGGGTCTGCGGCATCGACATCGAGATTCAGAAAGATGTATTCATAAAACAGATAGGGATATCGGAAAAATATAATAAGCCTATGATAATTCATGCGGTGCGTTCTCATTCCGATATTATTTCAATAAGAAAAGAAACAAAAGCCAAGATGCCTTGGATTATACATGGATTTCAGGGCAACGAACAAATCGTCATTCAATATCTTCGTCATAACATATACTTATCTCTCGGCGATGTCTTGTTTAAAAATGAGAGTCGCGCTGCAGAATTACTTAAAATCATTCCTACAGAGAGACTGTTTCTGGAGACCGACGACAGCGAAAGAAGCATTGTGGATGTTTATGAAAAAGCCTCCGTTTTATCTGGACGTAGTTTGGAGGATTTGAGAAGCGATATTTTTAATAACTTTGTAAAAATTTTTGGAAAGATATGAATTGGAATTCAAGGACACAGTTATTGGTTGGAGAAGAAGGCGTTAAGAAGTTGGCTTCGAGTCATGTTCTCGTTGTAGGATTAGGTGGCGTAGGCGCTTATGCTGCTGAACAATTGGCACGTGCCGGAATAGGAAAACTCACCATCATCGATTGCGACACCGTTAATATCACCAATAAAAACAGACAACTCCTCGCTTTAGACAGCACCTTAGGTCGCCCTAAAGTGGAAGTGATGGCAGAACGTATCCGCGACATCAACCCTGATGTTGAAGTAATTCCGATAAACCAATATCTCAAAGACCAGCCTATCATCGACTTGATGGAACAGAAATTCGACTTCATCGTCGATGCCATCGACACTTTAGCACCTAAAGTTTTCCTTCTTTATTACGCAGTACAAAACAAACAAAGAATCGTCAGCTGCATGGGAGCGGGCGGAAAATTCGATCCAACCAAAATAGAAATAGCCGACATCTCCAAGTCATACAACTGCCGTCTGGCATTCTACATAAGGAAAAGGCTGCATCGCCTCGGAATACGCGAAGGAATAACAGTAGTGTTCTCACCAGAAAAAGTAGCAGAGAGCGCAGTATCTATAGAAGAACAGACAGAAAACAAAATCGCGACAGTTGGAACAATATCCTACATGCCAGCGATATTCGGATGCTTCTGCGCATCGCATGTTATTAATAGAATCTTAGAACTTTAGTTATCCCGTAACCAAAAAGACCATATCGTCTTTTTCCTCAACTTTCTCTTCTATGGTTGAGATGAAATATGTACGGCGTGAGTTTTTTTCTAAAAGCATGCTAGCATTAGAGAAATCGCCGAGCTGACGATACATCTCTATGATGTCGAGGTTTGTTGCTTCATATTCCTCATCGTCGGGGGTGTATCTGTCTTTTAACAATTCTACCAGTCTGCTGAGGTTTTCAATGAAGTCCTGATGATGGAGCATGAACAATTCGATGCCTTGCAGCATTTTCTTTCTGTTGCGCCACCATACTTTGAAGCTCATTTCCTTGGAGGTGTATCGTTCTATGTTGATTTGGTATCTGTTTCTTATCAAGTCGTTATAAGCCCACCACATCAGACGGCGGAAGTATATCTCCTGGTCTCTGTTGTAATATGATTTTGCGAGGAAGTTCTTGTAATGGTTTACGAGCGCCAATCGTCCTTCGTTGCTTCCGAAATGGACTCCATAGAAACGCCAGCTGTTCCAAGTGTAGAAATTTTCTGCAGGCTTCGATTTTGTGATATAAGGTTCTTCATATTTCTCGACCCATGACCAATGGCTGCATGCTGGGCATACTATCATCTTCTGGTGTTCGGTGATGTAGCCGTCGTTCAATATCTTTCCGTCGGAATATAAGATAGACTGGTTGACCATCGAGGATATAAGGAGATGGCCTTCCATCCATGACTTACATCTTGGACATTGATAATAAAAGGTGTCGAACTTTATCATGAGTCAGTTTTGTTTTTGCAAATATATATTATTTTCTTCCAAAGTCGGCAGGTATCTCACCCCATATTTCCGTTCTCCATTTGTAGATAGGCACGCGGAATGAGTTTTCCTTAAGCCATCTTTCTGCCCATCGTATCACATCGAAGAGAGGTCTGTTTTTATCGTTTTCAACTATCTTGGTTTTGCACACACCTTCTCTCACCCATTTCTGTGCATTGACAGAGTCGGAATATATTGGATATTGAATCTTGTTTTTCTTCTGCCATGCCAGACAGTAAACTATCGCCAGGAACTCTCCTATGTTATTGGTGCCTTGTTCATATACCGGGCTCTTGAAAAGATGAGTCTTGGTCTCAACGAAAACACCTTGAAACTCCATCTTGCCAGGATTGCCTGAGCATGCAGCGTCGACGGCTATGCTTTGTCCGATAGGCCTTAAGTTCTCGGGCATGCTTTCGTATGAAGGTGTTGCAGCCGCTGCGGTAGCCTGTTGGCATGACGCCTCATAGCCGGCTCTGAATGCACTTTCAGCACTGCTTCTGTCGGGGAATGATTTATACTGCGCTCCCTTGAATCCTTCAATCTGCATCTTGCACGAATCCCATGTGCTGAAGACACCTATCTCTTTGCCTTTCCAAACTACGTAAAACTTGTTTTTTGCCATGATGCAAAAGTAGCAAAGATTTCAATAAATGATTCTAATTTTTTTATTAAAAAAAGATGTAAAAACTATCAAAATTAAATTTTTTTTTGTAAAATTGCGACGTATTATAAGTATGTATAAAATTGAAATGATAAATAATTTTTTTAAATTGACGGATATTAGAAAAACACTCGTAATTGTTTTATCTTTAATGTGTTTTGTTTTATTTATCAATGATGATGTTCATGCATACGACAATGTTCATTCAGATAATATCGAAGAAATAGAACATGAAGAATGTGAGAAATTGGATGCAGGAAAGCTGATATTTGATCATATTTTAGATTCGTATGACTGGCATATAATGACATGGAAAGGGAAACATATTTCCGTCAGCTTGCCCATAATAGTACACAGCGAAGGTGAGTTGTATGTATTTTCGTCAAAACATCTTCATCACGGACATGAATATGTCACTCATGACAAACATGGTGGCGAGGTTAAATTCATAATACCCGAAGAGGGTATGTATGAAGGGAATGTGGTAAGAGTCTGCAGCGATGGTACTCTAGCCCGTCCTTTCGACATCTCCATCACAAAGACGGTATGCGGTTTGTTTGTTTCATGCACTCTTCTAGTGGTGATATTCCTGATAGTGGCAAGCTCATACCGCAAGCGTGGCATCAAAGCACCTAAGGGAATACAAGCACTCATCGAGCCATTGGTGATATATGTGAGAGATGAGATTGCCAAGCCTAACATCGGCAAGCATTATGAGAAGTATCTCCCATATCTTCTGACGATTTTCTTCTTTATCATATTTAATAATGTGTTGGGTCTTATCCCATTTTTCCCATTCGGTGCCAATGTGACAGGAAACATAGCGGTGACAGCAGTGCTTGCCTTGTTCACTTTCTTCATCACAAACCTGACAGGAAAGAAACATTATTATAAAGACATATTCAACACTCCTGGCGTGCCATGGTGGTTGAAGTTCCCATTGCCATTGATGCCTATAGTAGAGGTTGTCGGATGTTTTGTCAAGCCTTTCGTCTTGGCGATACGTCTTTTTGCCAACATCACAGCAGGACATATCGTGGTGCTTGGTTTCATTTGTATGATATTTATCCTTGGAGAAATGAGTGCTGCTGCTGGCGGCGCCATCTCGGTGGTGTCACTCTTGCTCGCTGTCTTCGTCGACTGTCTTGAGCTTCTGGTGGCGTTCATCCAGGCTTACGTATTTACCTTGTTGTCGGCACTGTATTTCGGTGCAGCAGCAAAAGAAGAACATTGAGAATTGATAGAAAAATAAACAAGTAAAAACCTTATAAATTTATAAGTTATGTCATTATTAGTTTTATTACAAGATGTAGTTCAGGCAGCTGTTGACTTGGCTCCATTAGCAAAATTGGGCGCTGCATTAGCAGCAGGTATCGTTACAATCGGTGCAGGTTTAGGTATCGGTAGAATCGCTAGCTCAGCTTTGGAATCATCAGCACGTCAACCTGAAATCGCAGATAAAGCTCAAACAAGCATGCTCATCTCAGCAGCATTCGTTGAAGGTGTTTCATTGTTTGCTTTGGTTGTCTGCTTGCTGATTGGTATAGCTTGATCAGCGCGAAAATTCACCGTCGTTGCAGCGGTTGGCTGTAACGACGGATTTTTGAAAATAGAGAAATAGAAAATATAATACATTGTAAATTATAGAATATGGAATTGATTACTCCCGATTTTGGTCTGTTGTTTTGGATGACGCTGGCATTCGGAATAGTGTTTTTTATATTGGCTAAATTCGCCTTCCCTGTCATCAATGAGATGCTGAAAAAACGCGAGGAAGAGATTGAGACAGCCCTCGAAAATGCAGAGATGCACCGCCAGGAAATAAAGAATATGCAGGCCGACAAAAATAAAATCATAGCCGAAGCCAAAGAAGAAAAAGATAAGATTATAAGCGATGGCCGCAGGATTCATGATAATATGATAGAAGAAGCTAAGACGAAAGCTGAAGAAGAGAACAGACGTATCATAGATCAGGCTATGGAAGTCATTGAACATGAGAGAATGGCTGCTACAACAGACATTAAAAACCAAATCGCTGATATATCTATCAAAGTGGCTGAGAAAGTGCTGATGAAGAAACTGGAATCAGATCAGGAACAGCTCGATTATATCAATAGATTGTTGGAAGAGATTGAAAACAGAAACCAAATATCATAATTATGAAATCAAGTCTCTTAACACAACGCTATGCAAAGGCTTTCATGGAGCTTGCAATACAGACCAATCTTGTTGATAAGGTCCTCGATGACTTGCTGCTCATCAAGACGACAATAGAGGACAATAAGGATTTGCTTTCCCTGATAAACCAGCCTTTCGTAAGCAAAGAGAAGAAGCTTAATGTAATGGTAAAACTGTTTGCCGATAAGGTTGAAAAGATTGTCATTGACATGATTCGTCTTCTCATAGAGAAAAATCGTGAGACCATAATAGTAAAAATATATGACGCCTATTACGATTTATATCTCGATTATAAGAAGATAGCTGTAGTGACAGTTACAACAGCAGTGCCTCTCGATGAGAAAACTACTGCTAGAATAGTCAATATCGTAAAACATAAGATTGTTAAAAAAGACGTTATAGAAATAAAGAACGTTGTCGACAAGTCCATTATAGGTGGTTTCGTCGTTAATTATATGGACTTCGAATACGATGGAAGTGTCAGAAACACATTGAAACGTTTACATTCTGTATTTGAAGAGAATTTATTTATTAAAGAATATTAAAAAAATCATATAAAATGGAAAGTATCAAACCAGCTGAGATATCTGCTATATTACTTCAAGAACTAACAAGTTTCGATACCAAGAGCGACCTGAATACCAAAGGCACAGTCCTTCAGATAGGTGACGGTGTTGCTCGTGTCTATGGTATGAATGAAGCTGAATCGGGCGAGTTGGTCGTGTTTGAGAAGACTGGTGCCATGGGCATCGTCTTGAATCTGGAGCAAGATAATGTCGGTGTAGTTCTTCTTAATGACTCATCAGACATAAAGGAAGGCGACGTCGTTAGATGTACCAACCATATCGCTTCTATC
This sequence comes from Bacteroidales bacterium, assembly GCA_017561025.1. Lineage (GTDB taxonomy): Bacteria > Bacteroidota > Bacteroidia > Bacteroidales > F082 > Limimorpha. The sequence continues at coordinate 75,677 of JAFZDU010000108.1, forward strand.
AATGTTGGCGAAGGCATGCTCGGTCGTGTCGTCAACACTCTCGGCACTCCTATCGACGGCAAGGGCGCCATCAAAGGCGAGACCTATAATCTGCCTTTGGAACGCAAGGCTCCAGGCGTTATCTTCCGTCAGCCGGTAAACGAACCTCTTCAAACTGGTATCAAAGCTATCGATGCTATGATTCCTATCGGACGCGGTCAGCGTGAGCTTATCATCGGCGACCGTCAGACTGGTAAGACAACCATCGCTGTTGATACAATATTGAATCAGAAAGAATTCTACGACAGAGGCGAACCTGTCTATTGTATATATGTAGCCGTAGGACAGAAAGGCTCAACAATCGCCAATATAGTTCAGACTCTTGAAGACAATGGCGCTTTGCCTTATACTGTCGTTGTTGCTGCTACAGCATCCGACACTGCTGCAATGCAATATTATGCTCCTTTCGCCGGAGCTGCTATAGGCGAGTATTTCCGCGACACCGGACGTCAGGCATTGGTGGTCTATGACGACCTTTCAAAACAGGCTGTCGCTTACCGTGAAGTTTCATTGCTGCTTCGTCGTCCACCAGGACGTGAAGCTTACCCAGGCGACGTGTTCTACCTTCACTCAAGATTGCTCGAGCGCGCTGCTAAAATCGTTAAGTCTGATGAAATAGCTAAGAATATGAACGACCTTCCAGAAAGCCTTAAAGATAAGGTGAGAGGCGGCGGTTCATTGACAGCTCTTCCTATCATCGAGACACAGGCCGGCGACGTCTCTGCATATATCCCAACAAACGTGATCTCTATCACCGACGGTCAGATATTCCTTGAGACTAACCTCTTCAATGCTGGTATCCGCCCTGCTATCAATGTGGGTATCTCTGTATCTCGTGTGGGAGGTAACGCTCAGATCAAGTCTATGAAGAAGGTGGCAGGAACACTCAAGATTGACCAGGCTCAGTTCCGCGAACTCGAGGCCTTCTCTAAATTCGGCTCCGACCTCGATGCCGCTACACAGGCAGTGCTCGACAAAGGCCGCCGTAATGTGCAGATGCTCATCCAGCCTCAGTCATCACCAATGAAAGTGGAAGAGGAAGTGGCTATAATATATTGCGGCGTCAACAACCTCATGAGAAACATAGCCCTCGATAAAGTGGCTGAATTTGAAAAGGGTTACATAACTCGTCTCAATAACAGCTATCCTGAGATTATGAGCCAAATAAAACAAGGTCAATATAACGACGAAATAACCAATGTCTTGAAACAAGTAGCTGCTGAAGTCAGCGAAGCTATGTCTAAAGCTTAAACATTATGGCAAATTTAAAAGAAGTCAGGACAAGGATAGAGTCTGTCAACTCTACAAAACAGATTACCAGTGCGATGAAGATGGTGGCGGCATCAAAACTGCGCAAGTCGCAGAACGCCATCATGGCATTGCGTCCATATGCTGAGAAATTCAGTGAGATAATGGAGAGAATCAGCTCACAGCAGTCTGAAACAGGCAATAATGTTTCTGCCTACGCCGAGAGCCGTCCTGTAGAGAGAGTCCTCATAGTACCTCTGTCGTCAAACAAAGGCCTGTGCGGAGTCTTTAATGCCAACGTGATTCGTTCTACAACAAACCTCATACATGAAGAATATCAGACACAATACGACAATAATAAAGTGGATATCTTGTGCGTGGGTTCTAAAGTGGAAGAGTCGTTGAAGTTCAAGAAATATCCTGTAATGGGTAACGAGAATCATATATTGGACAATCTTACTTATGAAAATGCAGTGTTGCTGGCCGAGAAACTTATGGCTTATTACGCAGAGAAGAAATATGACCGTATAGTTTTTGTATATAATCAATTCAAGAATGCTGCTACTCAGGTGCTGGTACATGAACAGTTCCTTCCTATAGTAAGCCGTCATGATGACAACGTGCAACAGACGTCGCAGTCGGAGATAGATTATATCTTCCAGCCTAATAAAGAAGACATATATAACGAGATGCTGCCTAAGTCACTCAAGATGCAGGTATATAAGATATTGCTCGACAGCTTCGCTTCTGAACAAGGCGCTCGTATGATATCAATGACACAGGCTACCGACAACGCGACAGAACTTCTCAAAGAACTTAACCTGACATATAACAAGGCACGTCAGTCGGCTATCACCAACGAACTTGTGGAAATAGTAAGCGGTGCCGATGCCCTGAAAGGATGATGCTCGACCGTCATCCTATTCTTCCCCAATCGAAACCGTTGGAGAAATTCTTGTCGAAGTAATTCTTTGTCATCTGATGTTCTGGCTTTGATAATGTAGGATCATCATCTAACAGCAGTCCTACCATTCTTCTGGTATGTCTTATTATAGGCTCGTCTTTCACGAAGTCGCCTATCTTCATCTCTATCATTCCCGATTGGCGTGTGCCTTGAGTCTCTCCTGGACCTCTAAGCTGAAGGTCTGCCTCTGCTATCTCAAATCCGTCGTTGGTACGCACCATAGTCTCCATTCTTTTCTTGCCTTCGCCTGTTATCTTATGGTCTGTTATCAAGAGACAATATGACTGATCGGCACCGCGGCCTACTCTTCCTCTGAGCTGATGCAGCTGCGAAAGACCGAACCTGTTGGCGTTCTCTATCACCATGACAGATGCGTTAGGCACGTTGACGCCAACTTCAATGACTGTTGTGGCCACCATGATATGAGCCTGGTGTTTCACGAAACGCTGCATCTCAAAGTCTTTGTCTTCTGCACTCATCTGTCCATGAACGACACATATTCTATATTCTGGCTCAGGGAAGTCACGTAAGAGCGATTCATAGCCTTCTTGAAGGTTTATCAGGTCCATCTTCTCCGACTCCTTGATGAGCGGATATACTATATAAATCTGTCGGCCTTCTGCGATTTGTTTCTTCATGAAGGAAAGCACTGTGAGACGTTGTTCCTGATATAGATGAACAGTCTTGACAGGTTTTCTTCCCGGAGGAAGCTCGTCGATTTTAGATACGTCGAGGTCGCCGTATTGCGTCATGGCGAGTGTGCGTGGTATTGGCGTCGCTGTCATGACAAGAGTATGTGGAGGAAAGTCGGTCTTCTCCCAGAAGCGTGCGCGCTGTGCCACACCGAAACGATGTTGCTCATCGACAATGCATAGTCCCAGCTTATTGAATTTGACAGTGTCTTCAATGAGGGCATGTGTTCCTATCACTATATGTATGTCGCCTTTCTCAAGAGCTGGCAGTATGTTCTTTCTATCCTTCTGTTTGGTGGAGCCTGTAAGCAGAGCAACAGTCACCTTCATGTCGCCGAGCATCTTCTTGATAGTCTCGTAATGCTGTGTGGCGAGTATTTCTGTCGGGGCCATCAGCGCTGCCTGATATCCATTGTCGAGTGCCAGCAGCATCACCATGAGAGCCACTATTGTTTTGCCGCTGCCGACGTCGCCTTGGAGCAGACGGTTCATCTGGAATCCGGTCTTGAGGTCGCTGCGTATCTCTTTTATCACGCGTTTCTGTGCGTTGGTGAGAGGGAATGGCAGATGCTCGTTATAGAATGTGTTGAAGTAGTCGCCTACCTTGTTAAAGACGACGCTTCTTGTATTTATCTTTCTTTCTTTTTTGCTGAGAAGGAGACGGAGCTGGAAGAAGAAATGCTCCTCATATTTGAGTCTAGTGCTAGCCTGATGTATGTCGTTGCTGTTTAGAGGCAGGTGTATCTTGTAGAAAGCGGCTTTTCTTGAGAGCAGCTTGTCTTGAAAGATAAGTGATTTTGGAAGATTTTCCGGTATCATCTCCCATGTCTGCAGTACCAGTGTCTTGATGATTTTGGCTATCTGTTTGGTGCCTAGTCCTGCATTACGCATTTTCTCAGTTGTGGTATATACGCCTTGCAGGCTCTCGCCAACCACTTTGTCGTTAGGATCATAGTCCTCAATGTCGGGGTGAGTGAAGCTGAATCTGTTGTTGAAGACGCTTGCCTTTCCGAACAGCAGATATTTCTTGCCAGGCGTGAACTTGTTCTTTATCCATTTAAGGCCTTGAAACCACACCAGTTCTATTGAGCCTGTCTCATCGCTGAAGGTGGCGGTAATACGTGTCGTCCTTGGCTCGCCATGAGACTTCATATTGGATATTGTCCCGACAAGCTGGTAATAGACAGTGTCGTCGTATATCTGATTTACCTTATGGATTTTGCTTCGGTCGACATATCTGAAAGGAAAATATTCAAGCAGGTCTTGAAAGGTGACAATGCCAATCTCTTTGTTAAGAAGCTCAGCACGTTTCGGACCTACGCCTTTCAGGAATTCTATTTTAGTTTGCAGTGTATCGACCATTAAAACTGATAAATTTTGGAGGTGTAAAGATACAAAAAAAGTCTATAAGTCTATAATACTATATGACTACATGTTTTTTTAATTGGGAGTGATGAAGTGATGAAGTGAATCCCTGATTTTTTTTGAACCATTGAGCTAAGAGCCTTTTGACTTGTAGTCTTGTAGTCTTTCTTTGGGCGTTCCGGCTCCGCCGTCGGGCTTTCCGCTCTATCTTTGCTCGCCTCCGCTATCGCTGCGTCTCGCAAAGGATGCCGCTGCAATCCCTAACGCAAAGTGGCTGCTAGCACTGAGTCGTGAGCTTTGAGCAAGGTCACTGAGCCTGTCGAAGTGTTTCCCTACTCGCAAAGACGCAGAGCAAGGCAGATAATTACTTTGCGATACTTTGCGCCTTTGCGAGAGAGCGTTGAAGGTGCGACAGAATATGATTTTTTTCTGCCGCAATAAAAAAGCCGCACGGCGGTGCGGCTCTACGTGAAATATCACTAATTATCCTCATGAACTACTGAATCCCTGAACTCCTCAGTTCCTCAATTCCTACTTAACCCATTTTCCGCTCTCCACTTCCTTCATTCCTAATTCCTCATTCCTAATTCCTAATTTCCAAATATAGGTTCCACTTTGCCAACCCGAAGCATCTACCGAAGTGACGTCGTCTGTTATTTCCTGTTCATGGATTTTTCTTCCGTTAATATCATAAACGGTTAAAACAGCATTTCTTAAACCAGTTCTTATGTTCATCACATCACCGCCTGGATTAGGATAAGCGACAGCAAGATGAAGACCATGAGCGTGCGCTTCTTCGATGTTGTCGGGTTCGAAACCAAAAACCGTTGCAGGGAATATGGCAATTGACTTGCCGTTATTTACCATAAGATCTCCGTTGTCAAGTGCTTTCAATGAATTAATATTTTTGTCGTAGTATAGGGTTCGTATAGAATCCAAATCTGAATCAAGGCGTTCAATTACACACCATTGAATATTTTCCCAAACGTTATAATTACATGCATAATATAAGGTATTATTTGGCGCAATGTCTATAGAATTAATATTGGGAGAATGATCGCGTGCTGTAGAACTACCTCTAATTATATAGTTTATTATTGGTATGGGCGTGCCTTCAGATGTGCTTTCCAAATCATCATTTAGTTTGTACAATCTGCTGTCATTGTATTCACTGCTATGGTGATTGGTTATATTGTTTGCTGTAGTTGATAAATATGTTATGCCATTATTGTCTTTAATTACTGAAAGGTCCTTTAGAGGCTCAATTATTCCTGCATCAGGCGGATAATCACAATGACGCATAAGTCTAGTAGCTATATGATCCAATTGCTTGTCAAAATACCATATTCTCCCATGCCAATAATTGGTATAATATGACTCATACAAGATATAAAGAGAATCGGTTTTTATCATTTGGTTTCTACGTAAATAGGCTTGCATAAAACCACCATGCGATTCTCGCTCATAACTCTTAATATCTATAATCTCACCATCGTAATTCATTCTGAACAAGAAAAGGGAATCGTGACCACGAGGATTCTCATAATCTAGACTTACTATTTTAAAAAATGCACCTATTATATTGCCTTCATCTTCAAAAGCCGAGAATAAACATATATTGCCGCTGTTTTCATTTGGCATATATTCCCACTGTTCCCAACCTCTCTTTTCAAATGTATCTATGGTAAAACAGTGCTCATGATTTTTTACGATATTAAGTTCATCGTCTAGTTTAGACAAGACTAATCTAGCATCACCTGGATGGTCGGCATAGTTTTGGAAATAATTGAAACTTAGGTAGTCGTGTTCAGGACTGTATGTTGAAAGGGCAAAAAGTTTTCCTTCCTTTTCGAAAAGATATGGAGCAGACGACGTTGTTGTGTATCCTGGACGGAAAAAACTGTTTCGTGCTATTTCTTCGCCATCACGAGAAATGACGGCAACAGCAGGATGTGCTGAATAAAAATCTCCATATCCGCTTCTGTAATAGAATGAGGAGGCTACACCAATGTTTCCGTTTGACAGTTCTTTAGCATCACAGAAACTGAATTCCTCATTGCCGTTTGGATTATTGTCTATGACATATTCCCAAAGATATGGAGTTTGATCGTTACTAGTACCTTTTTCACTGACACTATTTAAATAACTTTTTGATTTGCGAATCTTAATCAATTCTTCTTTTGTATAGTTATTGTTTAGTTCTTGGGATATAGCACTATTAACCCCGCACAATAGCAGAGTTAATAGTGTAAATAATTTTGTATTCATAAAAATCAGTTTTCTGGTACAATATTTATGATGTTTGCATATATTACATCAGCATAATGTGCTCTTAAATCCCTTTTGGCTTCAAATTTATATAATTCGAAACATTCTATGTGACAATCATAATACGGCACACCTGTTTTAGGATGATAATGATACATTCCATTGGGGTCAATATGTGTGTCATAAAAATTATTAAATGCCCAATTTAACTCATAATGATACATACATGGTTCTTCTTCAAAATCCCCTCCAACACAAAATAACCAATATACATTACCAAATGGGTATTTTTCTTTCTCGATATAGATATAATCTTCATGATAATATGGATCATAGTACGGCGTAAATTTGACATACTCTATGCCGTATGGAGAATAGAAAGCGTCATAACGTGCCGCTGGAGATTTGTGATGTATTTCTCTTGTAAGTTCATTAGCGGCATCTGTTAAACGACCTGTTGGGTCTTGGTCGCAGCGACCCAACATATGACCCCAAATATAATCATCGCCTTGTTCAAATGGCATGTAAATAGTATTTCTGTCTGATTCAATTCCTCTTGTAAATACAACTTGAATTGCATCTTCGCTTTTAGTTCCTGTTTCTGGGAATTTGATGCTGAAGTTTTTTGCAAGATTAGAATTATCTTCAACATTTGCCAAAAGGTGTTCCAAGCTTGTTTCAAATGCATTGTAGGTTGTAATGGCGTCTGCTGCTGAAACATTGCCGTTGGCATCCACTTGTGGCATTCTTACATAGAATGTATCCAATGTAGCATAATCAAATGGAATGGCATGTTGGCTGTGTTCAAAATTGAAGGTAAGGTCGATGTTGTCACGCAATTCTTCCAATGTCATGCTTTCGCCTGATTTAGCACCAGAATTCACATTGTCGCGCAATTCCTGGAAAGCGTAAATGCGGTTCAACAATGCTTTTGATTCACTGTTCTGTGATTGTGATGCGACTGGTTCTTCTGTTTCTTTGTCTTTCTGACAAGAAACCACTGCTACCGAAATAGCTGCTGCAACAAATAATGCTGCTAGTTTGAATGATTTTTTCATAATTGTAATTTTTTTAATGTTAATTCAAAATTTTTCTGGTAATGGAGTAATGTGGTAATGGAGTTGACACTTCGACAGGCTCAGCGACCGACTTCCCTGAATTGTCTAAAGTTCTAAAATTCCAGAATTCTAAAGTTCTACCCTGAAATATCCATAATACTGCTCGCCATTACTTAATGTGATATCCATTCTGTAGTAGCCAGCGTCATTAATAAAGAATGTAGCGTAATCCGGTGTTGAGAAGACATTCTCTCTGTCGATGTAAACACCGTTGGAATCTTTAATAATAATATGAGCTATTCCCACATTATCGTTAAAGGTGATAGTTAAAGTGTGACCGGTAATGTCAGCGGAGATGGTTTCGGAGCGAGCACTTGTACCACTAACAATGTTTTCTTTTGTTAAAATTACATCCACACCTTCTTTTGTGGAATTCTCTTTTGCTCCTACAATTAATCCTAATTGGAGCAGTGTGATTAAAACAATTAGTCTTTTCATTTTGTGATATTTTTTCGCAAAGAAAAAGACTAATCACTCTAATGTCAAGAAATAACTTGGGGTGTTTTGGGGTGTTGCGTTTTGTTATAAACAATTGATTTACAACACTAGATTATATCGGGGGGGGGCGAATTGTATGCTATTTTATATTAAATTTGCCTGGTTTTAGATGTCACAATCAATGGAGATAGTTGTCTCTAATATGAATGAACAAATCTTGCTTGGCATCAATATTCATCAGCCTCCTGATTTTGTTAAGTCTGTCCCAAATAGTCTTTCTGTCTCTAGACAACAAATGTGGAAGTTTGTTTTTTTCAACATTAAGTATTATCAGACAGATTGTGTAGATGTCGTTATGGTTTAATGTTGGAAACTGTTCGCTTAACCTGACAGAGATATTGTTTAAGTATAGATTCGCCGATTTCAACAGTAATGCCAGTTCGTCTTCTTTTAAGCATGAAAAATCGCTGTCTTTTCTCGACAAAATATTCTTGCATATATCCGAATCGTAATATGCTTGAAGGTTGAATCCTGTTGCATTATTAAACTGGTTCTTTATCTCGCTTATTTCCTTTTTCTGCTGCTTGATAATCTTGTCTTTCTTGTCATTGCTCTTCTTAAAATCATCAATAAGACGCTTGTTCTCTTTGGCATAATCGTTTATATCACCTTTAAGTTTGTCATTCTGCTTTTTATAATTATACCTTATATATATGAATATAAACATAATTGCAATTATAGCGCCCAGACATGTCATCATTGTAATTCTTCTTGTTCTGGCTTTTGCTTTTATTCTTGTATTCTCAGCTTTCCTTTCATTATAATCATTATAAAGAACCTGAATTTTCGACTTGTCTACTTCTTTATTAATGCTGTTTTTTAATAAGTTTGCTGAAAAATTATCATAATATGCTTTCTTTTCATAATTTCCTAATGAATCATATATAGCAGAGAGTGTAGTTGTAAAAGCAATTTTTTTTGTTATAATATTGTTATTCAAGCTTTCTTCCAAATAATAAAGAGCAGAGTCGTACTTTTTATCAGTAAGAAAAAAATTACCCAATGTACAATGATATGAATACTTCACATCTTCATTTGTAATTTTATTTAGGTTGTTTTTCAATATCAGAAATGCGCTATCACTTTCACCTTTATAATACAATATTTGAGCAATGCATTTTTCCACATCCAATTTGTTGCCTATATCACTGATTGTTTTCAAAGATCTATTATAATAATATAAAGCACTATCTACATTATCTGATAATTGGTATGAATAACCTAAATATTTCAATGTTTGGCTAATGAAATATGTATCGTTAAACGATTCGCAGTAGTACAATACTTTTTTATAATTAACAATTGACAAATCACAACAACTTTCATTAAGGAAAATTTCTCCCAATCTCGTATATATCAAGGCAACAAACCTTATCTTTTCGTAATCCTCATTATTGTCAACAGACTTCTTTCCTTTTGTCTTTAGACTTTTGCCATTAGCCATCATTTCCTCCATAATTTCCAAAGCGATGAGATAATGCTCGCAGGCACCGACAATATCGTCGCGTTCCGTGAGACCCACGGCGTGGTAATAATGCGCTTTAGCGCAATTGAAGTCAACAGACAACGGACAACGGTCAACAGTCCGTGGGTACGAGGTCGCTGAGCTTGTCGAAGCGCCGCTCGTTGTGCCTTCGACAGGCTCAGGCACCGTGCACGAAGTCTGTTGTCCGTTGACTGCAGAAGGCCAAAAACCGAAGGCTAACAATATAAAAACTAGAATTATTCTCATAGATGCAAAGATAAAAAGATATTGTTAAAGCATAAAGCTTAATGGTAAAAAAAAGAGATGCTCCATTATTTTGAAGCATCTCTGTATAATTTTCATTTCGAATTAATATTCCCATAGGTTTTGTTCGAAATCTATGATAGATTGTTTTATGCGTTCTGATTCTATGAGAGCGTCGACGCCTTGTGCATATTCCTTGATGTTACGGTCGAACATATTCTCTTCTCTGTAGATGTAGCTGTCGAACATTCTCTTGAGGAATACTTCGTCGTAGCTGAGACGTGCTGCCGAGTTGTTTCTGTTATAGAAAGGAGCTTGAGAGAGCACTTCTCTTGCTGATTCGTAGTTGATCCAGAACATTGGTTGAGGTACGCTTTCGCCGTTTTCGAGTTCAATCATCTTGACAGGGCAGAGAGCGATGATCTTAACCATCAATTGTGATCTTTGTTTGTCGAAGTACCATTCTTCTTTGATACGGCAGCGTTTTACCTGTGAAGGGTCGAATTGAGAGATGATGACGGTGTCGTATTCATCGTATGGAGGATAAGGTCTTCTGAATGTTCTGTATAATGTATCTGTTTGTTTGCTCATGATTTGGCTGTAAGAAACAGGATTAAGCAATTCGCCTGTAGACTCATCGTTATAAGCTGTTATTTTGCCTTCTTTCATAGCGTCTGTTATGACTGTGATGAAGTTCTTCCAGTTTTGATGTGATATCATAGGGTAGTAGAATCCTTGATTCATTTTTTGACGGAAGTCTATTTCACGCCAGATAGTCTTTTTCCACATAACATCAGCTTCTCTTACTGAAGGGAGTGGCATGACAGCCTTAGTGCCTGTTGCGTTTTCGACATATATGCCGTCGGTATAAGTTTGGTCCATGAAATATTGTGCTGATGCCTTAGGGGCGAAGAACAATGATATACCGAAGAGACCGATTATTACAAATAACTTTTTCATTATTTATTTCCTTTCGATTATTTAATTTCAATATTAATAGGATTCAATGTACGGATAGCGCCGTCTGGACCTTTAGCTTGGATGTTTTCGAAGAAGAGCTTTTGTCCTTTCTTTGCTGATCTTATCATGTCGTTTACTTCTTGGTTGAAGCGGCCGCCTTTTATCGTTCCTGATGACTTATAGTCGCCTCCTGATATTGTTGCCAAGGTATAAGAAACGACATTGTATTGGAAGTCGCCGAATTCGAAGTCGCCCATGTCTGGGATGATGCCGCCTGCTGCTTGAAGTTCGTCTTTGCCGATTTTGCCGCTTGAGATGCTGCCTATCTTAGCTTCTGGGCTAGGAACGCGTTTGATGCGGAAGTCGTGAGATCCGAGAACCACTTTCTTGCCGTTGATAGTTGTTGAAGCTGTTATAGTGGTATTCTTTTCTCCTGCTGGCACTTCTACGAGATATAATCCAGCCTGGCTGCCTTTTTCAATTTTGCCCTTGCTGATAGTAACTTCAATCTTGTCGTTAGAGATGCCTGGAGCTGAGACCGAGATAGGGTTTTTCAAGCCTTGATACAATATCATCATTTGTGTTGGAGCCACTGTTGCTGAAGGTGGAGCCACAGTATATGATGATTGGAATGGATAAGGTTCTATCTCTCCTGTTTCAGGGTTAGCCATCTCGATGACACCGGCGAAGTATTGTTCACCTTCTGTATTTGTTGGTATTTTGATGGATACAATGCCGTTCTTGCTTGATACTTTTTGTATTGCAGAAGAGTTGGCTTTGCTGATTTCCTTCACGCCTCTTGCATATTTAGCGTCGAATTTTCTTGTTGTATCGTGAGCGGCGATGAAGATATCGGCTTCATAATCCTGTCCTTGTAATATATAAGTTGTCTTAGGGAAGACCTTAGCTTCCAAAGAATTGAACTTATAGTCAGTAGCTCCGATTCTCTTGAATAATTCAGAGATGGCGTCGAATTCTATAGTCTGAACTTCACCTATGATCTTGTTCAAGATAGCGACGTCAGCTGCGAGGATAACATGATAGAAGTTCTTTTGTTCCCAGCTTAATCTGTTGTTGTTAGCGTCATAATATTCGCCGTCTGTTCTCAATCCTACTAAATCGCTGTAGTTGTTCATTCCTGCAGATTGCATTGTGCTGATGACGAATGTACGATATTCATTGATTTTTTCGCGTAACTCTGTAGCCTTGCCTTCATTGATCATGAAGTTTGTTGGAGCATCGTACTTGTCTTTTGCGCTTATGTTCTTGAGGTTGAATTCGTGGAAGATACGTCTGTTCTTGCTTGGGTCGGCTTTTTCCTTGTTACGGATGAGAATGTTTTTCTCGTCTTTTGGGTTGAAGATTTCTTCTTTAGTAACTTCTTCTGTTACCATAACCAAAGGAAGCTTTATTTCTGATTCGATATAGTTGATTAACTCATCTGTTTTTTTACGAATCTCTATAGCCTTATTCCAATAGTCGGCAGCCTTTTCAGGTTGCTTTTCATATTGTTGTTCGAAAGTGATATAATAATCTTTGATTTTGTTTTCAACGCTTGCGTTAGATGTTTCGATACCATCGTTAACGATAGCGAAGGCATCGAGAATATCGACGGAGACGTTGAGAGCTAGCAAGGCAGTCAATACTAGATACATCATCGATATCATCTTCTGCCTTGGGGTTTCTTTTCCACCTGCCATTGTTTATTGTTTTATTGAGTTAATGAATTAGCTTAATAAATAATATCAAGATTTGACGTTCATTGCTGAGAGCATGTTGCCGTAAACAGTATTGAGAGCTGTCATACGTTTTGACAAGTCAGCGATTTGGTGGTTAAGAGCCTCTGTTGAAGAAGCAGACATATTGACTTTCTCTATATATTCTGCCATTGTTTTGTTCAACTGTTTGTTTGTTTCGGCTACTATCAAAGAGCTTTGAAGTTGTACTTCGAGAGCGTTAGCTGATTCAGCGGCTTTACGCATTACCTTTGCGTATTCGTTTGTAGCTGCGACAGCGTTGCTGATTTCTGCCATTTGAGCAGCGTTTTCACTGAGTTTGTTGATGCCGGCGCCTAATCTTTCTAATGCTTGTTCGCTGATGTTAGCTTTGCTGAACATTTCATCAAGTTGTGATGCAGCGCTACTAGTTGTATTTTGTGTTCTTGGTGTTGATTTCTCATTGCTTTCAACGCCGTGATATGCATTTTTGAATTCAGGATAAACCAAGCTCCAGTCTGGTTCTACGTGTGGTGGTTCGAAAGCTGACAAGAAGAATATAACTGCTTCTGTCAAAAGACCTATTGTCAACATAGCGTTAGCGCCTTGCCAGTGTGTGAGTTTGAACAATGCACCGACGAGAACGATAGATGCACCTATACCATACACAACGCCCATTACCTTTTTATACTTTCTGCTTGCTAAAAAATTACTGAACTTACCCATTTTATTCTTGTTATTTTAAATTCTTTAATACTATTCTTTCTTTAATTAATTGTAAACTCTTGATGATTTTGATGGATTGTCGCCTTTGTTAACGCCGAGATAAGGCTGGATACAACGGAATCCGATGTAACATTTTGCTGTATCTTGGTATTCATAAGAACGTGTTGTTACTTCTAAATAATAAGCGATGTCTTTCCATGAACCTCCGCGAACGACTTTTCTCTTCATGATTGGAGGGTCGTTTTCTTTAGCGTTGTATGTATAGTTAGGATTCATGTCCCATGTGAAGTTGTATGATACTGGGTCGAATGCGCTGTTTGTCCATTCAGCTACGTTACCAGCCATGTCATACAATCCCCAATCGTTTGGAGGGTAGTGGCCTACTACTAATGTTGTCAGGCCGCCGTCGGCGATATAGTTGCCGCGTAATGGCTTGAAGTTGGCCAAGAAGCAGCCTCTGTCGTTACGTGTGTAAGGGCCGCCCCATGGATAAGGGTTGAGGTGGTTGCCGCCGCGTGCTGCCCATTCCCATTCTGCCTCGGTAGGAAGACGGAACTCTGACAATACCATTTCGCCTTTTTGTGATTTCAAATAGTTGTTTAATTTCTCTGTACGCCAGATACAGAATGCTTTGGCTTGATTCCAGTTGACTCCAACAACAGGATAGTTGTCGTATGCAACATGCCAGAAATATTTTTCTGTCAATGGATCGTTGAATGAATATGCATAGTCGTGAATCCATGCTAAGGTATCAGGATAAACGTTGATTTTTTCTCTTCTGATGTATGCTGAACGGTCTGTCATACCTTGTGGACGGTTAGCTAAACCTGCATTGCGGTAGTCAGCATCGTTTTTGAATTCTTTCTTTGCCGCTGCTTGAAGGTCAACCCAGAAATATTCATAGAACAATTTTCTTGTGTCTATCTCTTTCTTGTTATAGAAGCGTTCGTGTTCAGGAAGATATAACTCACTCAAGGCTTCTCTGACGTCTTGGTCTTCGCTGTTCCAGTTCAAGTCTTCGCTCCAATTTAAATAAGGTGGATCGTAAACTTCGCCTGTCTTAGGGTTTTCGCTGATGAGATATACATCAGGCTGAACTTCTCCTAACAATGTTCTTGCGATAGAGTCTCTAACCCAATATACAAATTCACGATATTCGTTATTTGTAATCTCAGTCTCATCCATATAGAATGAAGATACGGAGATTGTCTTTGGTTGTGTCACTTGTCCTGATGCAACGTCTTGACCTCCAACGCCCATTGTATAGCTGCCCATTGGAACGAATACCATTCCGTAAGGATCAGGCTGGTAAAATGGTTTGGATTTCTTTCTTACACCGACCAACTCTCCTTGATTTGTATTGCCACATCCAATGAGAGTAAAAACGATTAAACTTAATACCAATAATTTTTTCATCTTATTTTATTTGTTATTTTATAAATATCTGATACTACGATATATTCTTGGTGATTTTTCCAGATTCATCTTGAACATATAACTCAAACATACTTCGTGTGAACCTTGTACGGCAATTCCCATAGTGTTGATGTCGTATGAATATGAAATCTGAAGATCCTTTATTTTAAATCCTACCATAGCCGCTACCGACTCCTGGTATCTGTAGTTAACGCCAAACCATACTTTATTATTGTATTGAAGTTTGGCTCCGGCATTAATTTGTGTAGATGCTATGTCGCTCATAAGGCATAATGAAGGCATCAGAACGTAAACTGGATTGTTGAACTGATATTCATATCCTGCCATGAGGTAGAAAGTTCTGTCGCCCACAAAGCTTGCACTTGATGATGCGTTTTCAATAAGCTGTTTGCCTTTTGACTCGAAAAGGTTTGTGATAGACATACCGATGTAGAATGTCTCTGGAATCTGCCAGAACAGACCAAAGTTAGCGTCGATTAGCATGTCGCTCTGTTCGCCTTGAGGAATTATTGGGTCGTTCGCTACCGTAGGAGTGAATTTGGAAAAGTCGACAGATCTGTTGAGCATGTTGAGTGCAAGACCCATACCCAAAGTACCTGGGCCTAAATCCAGGTGCAAGGAATAACCCATATTCAAGTTGATATTGTTTTCAAAGGCGATATTGTCTTTTACGATTGACAATGAAGCTCCGCCTTTTAATATTTTTACAGGGATGTCTCCTGAGAATAACATGGTCTTTGGCGCTACGGAGTTTCCGTTCATGTCTTTGAATCCTGTCCATTGATCTCTGTAGATACCCATCACGTTGACACCTTCGCTGAGACCTCCGAAGCCAGGGTTGACGCTAGCATAAGAATTACTGTAGTTGGTAAACATAGGAGCTTGTTGCGCCATCATGAGAAATGACATCGCAACAAATATTACGGTCAGTATGTATCTTAGCTTTTGCACTATTCTAATTTATTATTGTATTTTAACTTTATTTTTTTTCGTTTATTGTGTTTGTTTATAATCAATAATGATTTAGTTTGACACCTTATTAATTAATGTCATCGGAACAGCCTTATGATATCGTTTCCGTTTGCAATAATCAATAATGCGAATAATATGAACAAGCCAACCATCTGAGCTATTTCCATGAACTTGTCGTTAGGTTTTCTTCTTGTTATGATTTCATATAAGAGGAAGAGCACATGGCCTCCATCGAGAGCTGGTATAGGCAAGATGTTCATTACTGCCAATATTATGGACAAGAAAGCTGCAAGTCTCCAGAATTGTGCCCAGTCGAATGTTGATGGGAAAATGCTTCCTATTGTGATGAATCCGCCGAGGCTTTCGTATGCCTTATTGCTTGGGTTGAAGATAAGCTTCAGCTGTTTCCAGTAGTCGCTCAGCTCTTTTCCTGTTTTGTTGAATCCTTCTGGGATGGCTTCAAACAATGTATATTCCTGTGTCTTTAATTCTAATGTCGCTGCTGCATAGACTCCTAATTTGGCGTCGCCAGGAAGTTGTATGCTGATGTTCAATGTATCAGTACCGCGTATTATACCGATGTTGACATCTTGTTCTGCGAAATCTGTTATGGCATTTGTGAAATCGTTGTAATATGGAACGTGGATGTCGTTTATCATTATTATCCTATCGCCTTTCTGCATGCCGGCCTTCTGTGCTGGAGAGCCTGGAATGAAATCACCGATGACGAAAGGTGTTCTGTATGATATAAGAAATGATTTGTCGTTGACTAATTTGGCTACTATATCTTCTGGAAATTCAATCTTGATGCTTTCTCCGTTTCTTTCAACTTCTATATACTCTGGGCTTTCGAGCAAAATCTCCATTGAAATCTGGTTGAAGTTTTCAATATAATTGCCGTTGACAGATAAAATCTTGTCGCCGTCTCTGAGACCTAATTCCTTGCCAAGTTTGCCAGCTTGAATTCCGTATTTGTTTACTTCTGATGTTGGAAGATATTGTGAACCTTGAGAGATGAGAAGTCCGGTGTAAATGAAATAAGCCAGGATTACGTTCATTACAACACCGCCTACCATAACGATGAGACGCTGCCATGCGGGCTTGCTTCTGAATTCCCATGGCTGTGCAGGCTTTTTCATCTGTTCCAAATCCATAGATTCGTCAATCATGCCGGCTATTTTGCAGAATCCTCCGAGAGGAAGCCATCCTATACCGAATTCAGTTGTTTCTTCATCGGTACGCCAGTCGTCTGTTGGCAATGTGCTTAAATCTATTGATTCGTAAGTTGTTTCTTTTTTCTTTGTGATTGGGTCTATACGTTCGTGAGTGATGTATTTTTCAGGAACGTTTTTGCTGAAGAATGAGAAGCGCCATTTGCCATGGACTTTCTTGCAGCGGAAAAGTGAAAAGTAAGGGTTGAAGAAGATGTAGAATTTCTCTACTCTAATCTTGAATATTCTTGCTGTTATAAAATGACCGAACTCGTGTACAGTCACTAAGATAGTGAGAGCTAATACGAGTTGTAATATTTTCATTAAAACTACCATTCGTTATAAATTTTTTAATCCGCAAAGATAATAAAAAATGTTGTTTGTTTTAAGGGGATTTCTATAAATTACTTTGCAAATGATTTATGAATTTTCCTATGAGAAGATTTTTGTTTTTCCTGGAAGAGCATAGCGAGCTATGTGATTGAAAGAAAGGCGAAAAGATTCTGATAAAAAACATAAAGCATGCAAAAGTTTTTTTTGACATTATAAAAAAATCAACTGGGAATTTATAGAATATCCCTTAATTGCTTTCGAAAGAAATATAATCTTCCGGATTTAATGGTGTTCCGTTGTACCATAACTCGAAATGAAGGTGTGGTCCGGTTGACATGCTGCCGCTGTTTCCGTAGATTGCTATAGGCTCCCCGGCACTGACGAAGTCACCATCATCTTTAAGCAGGACTGCATTATGTTTGTATACAGAAAATAGGTTTCCATTGTGTTGTATGCCAATGCAATATCCGTATTCAACGGTCCAGTCGGAATATATTACAGTGCCGTCTGCTACAGCCTTGATGACGGAATTGTTATTGGCTACAATATCTATTCCATAATGTTTTTCCTCTCTGTTGAAATGGCTTGTCACTATGCCTGTCATAGGACTGAAAAATGATACTAGTTTGTAGTCGGATGTGATATCGTTGGTGAGGCTATGGTTGAACAGATTGTTTCTTGTCTCGTTTTCGTATTCGATACGGAAAATGCTGTCCTTTTTAGACTTTTTGTTTGTGATATTGCTGAAATCGGTATTGCTTGATTTTGTCAGAAGCGAGTTGATGCTGTCGCTGTCGAAGTCATCGCCCATGATGATTCTTTTCATGTTGTTGATGTATAAGTCTTTCTGCTTGAATACCATCTCCAAAGAATCAGCTCTTTGTTCCATTTCATAGACACGGCGGTTGAGGCTCACGTCGGTATATCCTGGGATATATTCGCGTAATGGAGTGAATGCGATGAGATATGTGACTAATACTATAAGCAGCACTGACGACACTATTATTGCGTTGAAAAGGTTGAGCAAGGTGAATTTAAAATGAACCTTTTCCTCGTAAGTGTCGTGGCTATAGACCACTATACGATATTTTTTTCTTAGTCTGTCTTTTAGTTTCTTTTTCTCTTTATCCATAATTTATTCGGACAAGTTATATTTTTCCGGATGCTTTGCTGTTATTCCTCTGTAGAAGTTTTCCATGAATTTCCAGTCTTCTTCATAATTTCCTGTAGGATAAAACATTGGGCCGAATCCAAGTTCTTTTTTCTTGAAGTCCAAAAATCCCAATACCACTGGCACATTTGCTTTTTCAGCGATATAGTAGAATCCTTTCTTCCAGTTGCGTACGAGTTTTCTGGTTCCTTCAGGAGCTATGACAATGTTGAGGGTGTCGTATTTCTTGAACACGGCAGCAACCTGTGTGACTGTGTTGTTGTTTCTGCTTCTGTCGACAGGCAGTCCGCCCATCTTCTCCAAAATTTGTTTTAAGATTGGGTAGTCAAAGAATTCTTTCTTTATCAAGAATTTGACAGGCATGTCTAAAGAATAGTATGCAAGTCTTCCCAAGATGAAATCGGCCATGCTGGTATGTGGTGCTACAGTGATGACGCATTTCTTTACTGGGACAGTCCCCACTATTTTCCATCCTAATACTTTTAAGGTTTTTTCACCTATCCATCTCCAGATTCCCATATGCTAAACGTTGATGTCTAAATTAAGTGATTCTTTAATGTCAAAAAGGTTAGGGTTGTCGTTAGCCATCTTCTCGAACTTCTGCTTGTCGGTGTATAGGACGACTTCCCTAGGGCGTTCCAATAACTCTTCTTTAAGAACAAATTGATTGTTGTGCAGTGCTTTTTTGAGGAACTCATGTAAGGCCTGCATGTTATTCACGTCTTTAATGACTAGTATATTGTCTATCTTGAATATTACTTCCGTTTTGCCGTTCATCCTAGGCTCGGCGTTTTTAATGCCTGCTATAAATACTGGCGAGGTCTGCTGATAAGAAATCATGAAGTCGTTCCATGCCTTGTCGAGCTGTTCCTGTGTGAAGTCGTTGTTCCATACTTCTTCCACCACCTCTTGTTTCTTAGGCTCGTCGGCAGTGATTGATATAGTGCCGGCTCTGTTCATCCTTGTTACTCTTACAGTAGTTTGTTGAGGCTGCTGAGTTTGCTGAGCTTGTTGCACTGGTCTTTGTTGAGGCATCTGAGGCATCTGAGGCGTCTGGGGCTGTTGAGGCTGCTGCATCTGAGGTTGAGGTGCTTGCGGCTGTTGAGGTCGTTGCGCTTGTTGACTTTGAACAGATGCCTGAACTTGTTGACTTGTAGTCCTGTAGTCTTGTTGGCTCTGAGCAGGCTGCGCGGCTGGAGCTTGTGCAAAGCACATTTTCATCAAGCATATTTCCAGGTGCAATCGTTTGTTGCTGCTGTTTCTGAAATTAAGGTCGCATTGGTTGGCGAGGTCTAGTGACTTAAGGAGGAAATATTGAGAGCATTTTTGAGCTTGTTCTGCATATCTCATCTTAAGTTGTCGGCTCACCTCCATGATGTCGATGACTCTGGTGTCTTTGCCAAGGAGCAGGTTTCTGAGATGTGTCGACAAGCCTTGTATGAAATGTTGTATATCGAAGCCGTTCTTTACGACATCGTTGAGCAGTAATAGGATAGAGTTGGTGTCTTTAGCTAAGATATAGTCTATCATTCTGAAATAATACTCGTAATCGAGAACGTTGAGGTTGTTGATTACGTCTTTGTATGTTATGTTGTTTCCTGAGAAACTCACCATTTGGTCGAAGATGGAAAGAGCGTCGCGGAGTGCACCGTCGGCTTTTTGTGCTATGATGTTGAGAGCTTCTTCTTCGGCTGTTATGTTTTCTTTTGCAGCTATGTTCTGCAGATGCTTGCTTATATCGTCAACGGTGATTCTCTTGAAATCGAATATCTGGCATCGTGACAGAATTGTTGGTATGATCTTGTGCTTCTCTGTTGTGGCCAGGATGAATTTTGCGTATGCTGGCGGCTCCTCCAATGTCTTGAGGAAGGCATTGAAAGCGGCTTGCGAAAGCATGTGGACCTCGTCGATGATATATACCTTATATTTTCCGACTTGAGGAGGTATTCTCACCTGGTCGACGAGATTGCGGATGTCGTCGACAGAGTTATTTGATGCGGCATCTAACTCATAAATGTTGAATGAGTTGGAGTTGTTGAAGCTTTTGCATGATTCGCATTCGTCGCAGGCTTCTATGTCGGATGTCGGATTCATACAGTTGATGGTCTTGGCCATGATTCTGGCGCATGTCGTCTTGCCCACACCTCTAGGTCCGCAAAATAAAAATGCCTGCGCTAAGGTGTTGGTCCTTATAGCATTTTGTAATGTTGACGTTATGGCCTTCTGCCCAACTACACTGTCGAATGTTACAGGTCTGTATTTCCTTGCTGATACAACAAAATTATCCATGATGCCATTTTTTTTAATTCAAGCCGTAAAATTACAAGTTTTCTTCGAGCTTTTTATACTTTTTATATTTTTTTATAAAAAAACACTTTCATAACGTCTAATTACTTATTTTTGCATATTCGGAATGTAATGTCGAAATAAAAGACAGAAAATTGAGTTATATTCGTTGATAATTTTAAAAACTATCAGAAAGTGTTGAAAACAAGTAGAAGCAAATTTAGAAATATCTTATTCGTATTGTTGTCGGTATTAGTGCTAACGTCTTGTTCTACAAAGAAAAACAAATGGAACAGAAGAGTGTATCACAACCTGACAAGTCATTATAACGTCTGGTGGAACGGCGACCAAAGCGTGAAAGAAGGAGAGAAGGCTTTGAGAGAGGCGGTCAAAGATGATTACACTATCATCCTTCCTGTCTTCAATTATGGAACCAAAGAAAACGCCTTGTCTCTTAATTCCAATATGGATAGAGCAATAGAGAAAGCTTCCATCAGCATACAGCGTCACTCTATGCGTTTCGGCGGTAAAGAGTACGTCAAGTGGATCGACGACTCCTATCTCGTGATGGCAAAAGCCAATTTCTACAAACAAGAATACATCCCGGCACGTCGTACTTTCGACTATGTCACAAACTCATACAAATATTACGATGTGACTCATACAGCTAACCTATGGCTGGCCAAGACTTATATCGAGACAGAACAATATCCTAAGGCAGAAGCTATACTTCAGTCGTTGATAGTGACAACATCGCAGACCGACAAAATGCCTAAGTATGTGAGAAACAACCTCGATTTGGTTTATGCAGATTTCTATATCAAACAGAAACAATATGACAATGCGGTGAAATATCTTAAAAGCGCATTGCTGAAGAACCT
This sequence comes from Bacteroidales bacterium, assembly GCA_017561025.1. GTDB lineage: Bacteria > Bacteroidota > Bacteroidia > Bacteroidales > F082 > Limimorpha. Next base: position 97,290 of record JAFZDU010000108.1, read on the forward strand.
CGACAGACAAACTCGGGTGAGAGCGATGTTCATATTAGGCCAGATCTATGAAATGCAAAACGATTCTAGAAGAGCAAGCGAACAGTTCGAGGCAGTGATAAAGAAACACCCTAACTACGAGATGACATTCGAAGCTCAGATGAACCTGGCTAGATGCTATAGCATTGGCGACACTGCATCCATCATGAAGATGTTCTGGAAAATGCTCGACGACTTCAAAAATGTTGAATACAAAGACAGAATATATTTCGCGATGTCGGACGTGGCTTTGAAAGAAAGCAACGAAGCTCTCGGAATAAAATATCTTAGAAACTCAGTGGCGACAAGCAAGACAAATCCACGCCAAAAAGTGAAATCTGCATTGAAGGTCGCTACAATGTTGTTCGACAATAAGGAATATGTTCTTTCACAGGCTTACTACGACACTGTCGTTATGACAATGGACAGAACATATCCTGAATATGACAGCCTTCTTAATCTTTCTGTCATGCTCACCGATTTGGTGGAAAATCTTACAGTATATCAGCTTCAAGACAGTCTCTTGCGTCTCGCCGATATGGATTCGGTCTCGAGAAATAAGATAATCACTCAGGTTATTGAAGATTATAAGGCTGAACAGGAACGTATCCAAAAAGAGAAGGAATTGCAGGAACAACTTGCACAACTTGGTGGCAACGACAAAATCGCGACACCTGACATGGGCAGCAGTTCAACATCTTCATCACCAGGATGGTATTTCTATAACCAGACATCACTCACACGCGGCGCAACAGAATTTAGAAACAAATGGGGTAACAGACAGCTGGAAGACTTCTGGTTTATCAAGAATAAACAAAGCATGATGTCGGAAGAAGAAGCTGAACAACAAGAGCTTCTCGAATATTTCTCTAAGGAAGAACTGGCGAATTTGTCAGAAGAAGAGATAGAGAAACTTCTAGAAGAACGCAAAGAAGCGACTCCTGTAGATACTGCACAATATCAGCCTACCGACATAGGATATTATCTCCAACAGCTTCCATTCTCGGCAAAACAAAAGGAAGATGCTAATGAACAGATTCTCCAAGCCTTGAATAATATCGGTTACATTTACTATGACAATCTCCAAGATTACAAGAATTCTATAGATGCATATACAGAATTGAACGAGCGTTATCCTGAAAACGAACACGAGCTGACATCATGGTATTATCTCTATAAGATGCATGGCGAGAGAAAAGAGTATGACAAGGCTGAGCATTACAAGAATCAGATTCTTAACAAATATCCAGATTCAAATCAGGCAAAGATTATCATCGATCCAGAGTATTTCATCAAAGAACAGGAAAAAGGCATGGAGGCATCCAACTTATATTCAAAGACATTCGATGCATATAAGAAAGGACAGTTCCAACGTGTGAGGATGAATGTGGAGAAGGCCCGTGAATTATGCCCGGACGATACATTGCTGATGCCTCGTTTTGAATTCCTTGATGCTATATCTATCGGTCAGCTTGAGGTCGTAGACTCTATGGCCTATGCGCTATATCGTCTCGTGCAGAACTATCCTGAAAGCAGCATCAAACCTCATGCTATGGAAGTCTTGCTGATTGCCAATGAGATGTATAACTTAGGACTTCCTGTTGAGAGCGCTCGTCAGAAAGAAAAAGAACCAGAAAAAGAATATCCATATCAATATAGTCCAAAAGGTGAGTATTACGTGATGATAGTATGTAACACTAAAAACGTGAGAGTAAATCCTTTGAAGGTGCGTCTCAACGACTTCAACAAGGAAAGCTTCCGAATGTTGCAGCTCGAAGTCAAGAACGTTATGCTTAACAAACAAGAGACGATAATCACTATCGAAGAGTTTGAAAACAGATCAAAGGCTGAAGATTATAAGACAGCTATGTTCTTGAATGACTATCTGTTCGGTGGTATTAAAGAAGATCAATATAAGGTTATGTTGATTTCTAAAGAAAACTATCCGATATTCTTCTCCAACAAGAATGTTGATGAATATCTGGAATTCTGGAATTTAAAAGCGAAGTAAAATGTAAAAAAAACAATATCATGAGTAATAACGAAAGCCCTGCAAGAAACATTATAGGCAACGGCACTATAATCAAAGGAGAAATTGAATCAAACGGTGATATCCGCATAGATGGAAAAGTAATAGGATTGTTGAAATCCAATGGCAAGATCGTCTTGGGACAAAATGGTGTCATCGAAGGTGATATCTTCTGTAAACATGCAGATCTGTCAGGTCGTGTAAACGGTACTATCCATGTCGACGAACTCACATCATTGAAATCTACATCACGCGTAGAGGGTGAACTTACAACAAAACAATTATATATTGAAATCGGTGCTATCTTCACAGGCAAGTGCGAGATGGGTAAGATAGATGCTCCAAAAGTAGAAAACAAGAAATAATGAAATCTGTAAAGAAAAGATTTTATATATCATTACTTTGCCTTTTCGGATTGTTGTGGGGCGCAAGCATGCTGCTCTTTAGTTACGTTCCTCAGTATGTCACACAGCATTGGCCGCTGCTGATGCTGCTCTTTGCTTTGGTGAGCGTCGTGATATTTGTCATGACTATGAAGATAAGAGCTAAAGGCGATGTCCATAAGTTGACTAATTTCCATATGATAGCAACGATAGTGAAACTTGTCGCATATCTTGCAATCATAGTGACTTATGTCATGAATTTTCCTGAAGATAAAATAGCATTTGTCATCACATTCTTAACATATTATTTATGTTTCACTACTTTTGAGACATATATGTTGGTTAGAAAAAATAATAATAAAGATGAATAACGAGATTATCGGTTACGAAAGGATAGATAAATATAATCCTGAGAAATTAGAGAAGCTGCAAGAACATTATGCAGCGATTTTGGAATTGCTTGGTGAAGATGTCACACGCGAAGGATTGGAGAAGACACCTTTGCGCGTAGCTAAGTCGATGCAGTTTCTTACACAAGGATACACCATGAATCCTATTGATATATTATTGTCGGCACGGTTCAAGGAAGACTATCGCCAGATGGTTGTCGTGAAAGACATAGAATTGTTCTCATTATGTGAGCATCACATGATACCATTCATTGGCAAGGCACATGTCGCATATATTCCTAATGGCTATATCACAGGCTTGAGCAAGATAGCTCGCGTAGTTGAAGCGTATTCAAGAAGATTGCAGGTTCAAGAGCGACTGACAACCCAGATCAAGGAAGCCATCAACGAAGCATTGCATCCTCTTGGAGTGGCAGTCGTCATAGAGGCACGACATTTGTGTATGAGCATGCGCGGCGTTCAGAAACAAAACTCGGTGACAACGACATCTGATTTCACAGGTGCATTCGAGCGTAGCGAGACACGCGCTGAGTTCTTGCAACTCATAGGTTCAAATTTACATTAATAATAAACAACCAATACTAACAGTTATGATGAATCAATTTAATGGAAACTACAATCCACAAAGGTCAATGACACAGGATATGTCAAGATCTTTTGTTTCTACAGTGTTTATGTGGATGTTTGCAGCCCTCGGAATAACAGCAGCGACTGCATATTTGTTCGGAACCAATGAAGCCTTGTTCAGTATGCTGATACAAGTTACACCTCAAGGCGGTGCTAAGATGAGCATGCTCGGATGGATAGTGACATTCGCTCCTTTTATTATTGTGATAGCCATGTCGGCAAGAATGCACAAAATGTCAGTTCAAAAAACAGTCCTTATGTATGTTGTATATTCCATACTCATGGGAGTCAGCCTCAGCTTCATATTCTGGGCCTATACAGCAGCATCTATCTTCAAGACTTTCATTATCACAGCAGGAATGTTCGGCGTGATGGCAGTTATGGGTTACACTACAAAGACAGACCTTACAAAATTCGGTTCTTTTCTTATGATGGCATTGATAGGCATGATTATAGCCACTTTGGTCAACTTCTTCATGCATAGTGCAAGATTGGACTATATCATCAGTATTATAGGAGTTCTCGTATTCACAGGCCTCACAGCTTATGACGTTCAGAAAATAAAACAAATAGGTGATACAGGTTTCAGCGACGGCGAAATTATGGCTAAAACAACAGTGTTTGCAGCCTTGAGCCTTTACCTCGACTTCTTGAATCTCTTCTTGTATCTGCTTAGATTCTTCGGTAATTCTAGAGATTAACAAGGACATAACTCCCTAATCATAAGACAAACTATAAACTACATAAAACTATAAAATTAAACTATGAAAGCATATGTATTTCCGGGACAGGGTGCCCAGTTCGTCGGAATGGGAAAAGATCTTTATGATAAGTTTCCTAAGGCGAAAGACATGTTCAATAAAGCTAATGATATCCTCGGATTTTCTATCACCGATATCATGTTCGAAGGCACAGCCGACGACTTGAAACAGACAAAGGTTACGCAGCCAGCTATCTTCCTTCATTCAGTTATCTTGGCAAAAATGTTGGGCGATACATTCAAGCCTGATATGGTAGCAGGTCACTCTTTGGGTGAGTTCTCGGCATTGGTGGCCAACAACACTCTTCAATTTGAAGATGGCTTGCGTCTCGTTGCAGCACGCGCTAATGCTATGCAGGCAGCCTGCGAAGAAAATCCTGGCACAATGGCAGCTGTTCTCGGTCTCGATAATGAGAAAATAGAGACAATATGTGCATCTATAAAAGAAGAAATCGTTATCCCTGCTAATTACAACTGCAACGGACAGGTTGTTATCTCAGGCAGCCTTAGAGGCGTTGAGATTGCTTGTGAACTTCTTAAGGAAGCTGGAGCAAAACGCGCTCTTCCTTTGCAAGTCGGTGGTGCATTCCACAGCCCTCTCATGGAACCAGCTCGCGTTAAACTCGCAGAGGCTATACAAAATACTAGATTCAGTGAAGGTATTTGCCCAATATATCAGAACGTTACAGGTCAGGCAGTATGCTCTCCTGATATCATCAAAGCAAATCTTATCTCTCAACTTACAGCTCCAGTACGCTGGACGCAGACAATGGGCAATATGATTGCCAACGGTCTTACAGAAGTAGTTGAAGTCGGACCTGGAACAGTCTTGCAAGGTTTGTTCAAAAAAGCCGGGTCAGAACTCATGATATCTGGTGCAGAAATATAATAAGATGAAAAATAAAACTATAATGCCGATAATCTTGGCTGCTGTAATGGCAGTCGGTGTGATGTTGGGTGTTAATATATCTAAAACAAATAATATTGTCACTGCCTATAAAGGTGGTGACAATTTGTCTTGTATAAATGATGTATTTTCTCTCATCGACAAAGAATATGTAGATACCATTAATATAAAAGAACTTCAGGTAAAGGCCATAAACCATGTGCTGGAGTCGATGGATCCGCATAGCGAATATATAAAGCCAGAAATACTGGATGACGTCAACGACAATCTTCATGGCAGCTTTGAAGGTATAGGCGTTTCGTTTAGAATAGAAAAAGACACTATCACAATCATAAATACTATAAAAGGCGGACCTTCCGAGAAGGTTGGCATCCTAGCCGGCGATAGAATAGTGTATGTGGGAGATACTTTGGTGGCAGGAACTAAAGTGACCAACAAAGATGCAATGCGTCTGCTTAAAGGTCCAAAGAAAAGCAAAGTCGATGTCAAGATTAAAAGACATGGCATCAACGATTTGCTCGACTTTACCATCACAAGAGATGTCATCCCAACATATAGTGTCGATGTGGCTTATATGATAGATGACAATATAGGCTTTATAAAACTGACAAAGTTCTCTCAGACCACGCATAAAGAATTTGTTAATGCAGTGAGAACTCTGAAAGCGGAAGGCATGACGCAGCTTATACTCGATTTGAGAGATAATACCGGAGGCTATTTGGGTGAAGCTGTGGGAATAGTTGATGAGATGCTTGCCGATAATAATCTGATAGTATATACCGAAGGAGAACATAGAGAACGTTCCTATATATTCTCGCGTCATAGAGGATTGTGGGAAAACAATGATGTGGTTGTCTTGATTAACGAAGGTTCTGCCAGTGCTAGCGAAATAGTGGCAGGAGCTCTTCAAGATAATGACAGAGGTGTAATAATAGGACGTCGCTCTTTTGGAAAAGGCCTGGTGCAAGAACAATTTGATCTCGGTGAGAATGGTGCGGTGCGCCTCACTGTCGCTCGTTATTATACGCCTACTGGACGTTGCATACAAAAGCCTTTTGAGGGAAGTAAGGAAGAATACTTGCTGGAAGAATATTCTCGTTATACTACAGGAGAGATGTTTAGCATAGATAGCATCCACTTCGCCGATTCGTTGAAATATGTCACTCCAGGAGGTAAGATAGTGTATGGAGGAGGCGGTATCATGCCTGATATTTACGTGCCATTGAAGGACGACAGCACTCATTATTTCTTTAATAAGATGGCAAATAACAGTATTTTGTTCCAATATGCTTTTGATTATTCTGATATGCATCGTAAGGATATTTTGGCTTATGGCGATGTGAAGAGATTCTGTAATGAATTTGTCTTCACAGATGCTATGTTTGATGAGCTGATGCGACGTACAGAAGAGAAAAAGATCAAAGGAACTAAGGAAGACAAGGCAAAGGCAAGAGAATTGTCTGAACCATTGTTTAAGGCCTATGTCGCAAGAAATGTCTTCGGTGACGAGGCCTTCTATCCAGTTTATGAGCCTATGGATGAGATATTGCAAAAGGCGATAGAGGTTTTAAAGGACTAGATGATCTCGACACTTTAATCACTCTAACTCTTAAATATTCAAAAAATAAAAAGAAAACGTTTAAAAAATGAAATAATTTTGTTATCTTTGCAACCCGATTTTAGGGATTATTATGAAGATGGGACACGATTACATATTGCCAATAGCAGGATTATCAATAGGTTATCACGATTTTGAATTCGAAATCGATGATAAATTCTTTGAGAATTTTGAGTTCTCTGAAGTACAAAAAGGCAGTGTAAAGGTCAATTTGAATGTCGAAAAGCACGAAAGAGAGTCTATTTTGACATTTAATTTTGATGGCAGTGTATTCATCCCATGTGACAGATGCAATGACGAATTTGAACAACCTATAGAAAACGAGGTTGTGATATATTTGAAATACGGACATGAATATGAAGAGGAATCAGACGATGTTATTGTTATTCCATCAGAAGAAGGTGAGTTCGATGTTTCAACTTTGATTTATGAATATATCATCTTGTCATTGCCAATTCACAGAGTTCATGAAGATATCAGCGAGTGCAATCAAGAAGTTATAGAATATCTTGAAAACGCCGCAAATCAGGTTGCAGAAAACGATGACATAGATCCTCGTTGGAAATGTTTAGAAGAATTAAAGGGTAAAAAAGATAATTAATTAACAATAAAAAATAGTGTAAAATGGCACATCCTAAGAGAAGACAGTCTCACACAAGAGGCGCAAAGAGAAGAACACATTACAAGGCAGAAGCTCCAACATTAGCAGTATGCAAAGAAACTGGTACAATCCACGTTTATCACAGAGCTTACTACGTTGACGGTGACTTATACTACAAAGGTAAGTTAGTCATGGAAGGTGCTAAAAAATAATCTTTGATTTAGCATTTTTACAAAGAACGAGTTTCATCTTGTTTATTAAGAATAAATTTGTTTTGTCAGATATCAGATGACGAGACAAATTTTTCTTTTTTATATAATAAATAAAAAAAATCGGCGTTTAGTAATTGTTCTAGACGCCGAAATTTTTTTCATAATCTTTATATTGTTTTTCCCCGCCTTTCGAGTAAGGGTGGGGTTTTTATTTTAAACCTCAGAATTTCAGAATTTCAGAACTTCAGATTTTTTTTGAGATTCTGAGTTTTTGAGTTTCTGAATTTCTTATAAACCTCTACCGCTAAAGACTCCATCCTTGAAGCACATCGTCTCTTTGTATCCTGCAGCCTTCAATGCGTCTTCAGCTTCCTTGAAGCATAATGTCAATTCGCTAGGATGATGAGCGTCGGAGCTTATGACGATTGGTATGTTCATCTCTCTCATGATAGGCAAAACCCATGTGGAAGGATAGAAGTCGGTGCTGCGTTTTTTATAGATGCCTCTGGTATTTATCTCAACGATCAAGGATTTCTCTTTTATCAATGTTAAAGTCTCCATCAATAAATCGCGATACCATTTGTCTTCTTCAAGGAAATATCTGTCTCTATTGTGCATCTTGATTTTGTCAAAATGACCTACGATATCAAACTCCTCTGTCTCTATCATCTCATTGTATTGATAGAAGAACGTCTTAACACCTTTTTTAATATCTCCGCTATAATAGTTGAATAGACCTTCGTCGTATGTCTCGACTTTAGATCCGTCGATAAACCATAATCTGTCGACATCGTTTCCGACGAGATGGACTGAACCTATCATATAGTCAAGGCCTAGTTCTTCTTTGGTTTTCTTGAAATTCTTTACTATTCCAGGAATGAAGTCCATTTCCATCGAGCAATAGATGTCTATCTTATCCTGATATTTCTCTTTCAGAGATTTTATCGTATCGATATAATTGTTGACCTCATTGTTTTTGATGGCGAATGAGTTTTCGAAAGGAACAGGAGAGTGGTCGGAGAAACCTAGCACTTCGAGTCCTTGGCTGATAGCTTCAATCACTACCTCTTCTGCCTCGGTCCTTCCGTCAGAGAAATTGCTGTGAGTATGTAAGTTGAATAATTGCATCTTGATTATAATTCAGCGTCTATTACTTTATAAACCTTATCGCCACGTCTGATAGTGTCTTTAACAGGTATTGAGCATAACTCGCCTTTTTCTGTAGACTCTACCGGTTTGAGGTCGACACGGATTTCTGTAAGAGTGTCTTCGTATACACCTGTTGTTGGTCCTATAATCATGATGTCGTCACCGACTTTGAGGTCTTGTGTTTCCATCTTGATTTCTGCAACATTGATTTTTCCGAAGAAGTTGGTGACTGTTCCGACGAAAACTTTTGTTTTTGTAGCTTGTGAACCATAGCGCTGAGTCCATTCGCCAGTCTTTCTTCCGAGGTAGTATCCATCCCAGAAGTCGCGGTTATATACGCTGCGCAGGCGTTCTGTCCATGCTGCTACTTTTTCTTCTGTGAACTCTCCATTTCTTATTGCTTCTACAGCTTCGCTATAAACGCCTACTGTCACTTTTGTATATTCAGGAGAACGTCCGCGTCCTTCTATCTTCAGGATTTTCACGCCAGCGTCGAGGAGTTTGTCCAAGAAAGGAAGTGTGCATAAATCCTTTGGTGACATGATATATTCGTTTTCTATTGCGAGTGTTATTTCTTTGTCACGGTCTTGAACTTCATAGCCGCGGCGGCATGGCTGTACGCAGGCGCCTCTGTTGGCTGAAGTGTTGAAGTTGTCGAGGCTGAGATAACATTTGCCAGATACTGCCATACATAATGCGCCATGGCAGAATACCTCTATTCGAATGAGTTCACCTTTAGGGCCTCTGATGTTCTGTTCTTCTATTTTTCTTGTGATGGCCTTAACTTGGTTTACTGATACCTCGCGTGCAGTCACCATAACATCGGCAAATTGTGAATAATATTTAATAGCTTCGATGTTGGTGATATTGCATTGTGTTGACATATGAACCTCGACACCAATCTGACGAGCATATTGAATTACGCTTTGGTCGGATGCTATGATGGCAGAGATGCCATTGCTTTTTACGGCATCAACGAGTTGTCGCATTTCGTCAAGTTCTTCGTCAAACACAACAGTGTTGATTGTTACATAACTTTTTACGTTATGTTCGTTACATATTGTAGCGATATTATGAAGGTCGTCCAAAGTGAAGTTCTTAGTCGATTTTGAACGCATGTTGAGTTTGCCGATGCCGAAGTATATTGAACCTGCTCCGGCTTGAATGGCTGCCGATAATGCTTCATAAGAACCTACCGGTGCCATTATTTCGATGTTGTTATACTTGTCTTTCAATTTTGTTATATTTTTACTGTTTATTTTATTCTTTCTTTAAGAGCTGCAGCTCTGTCTTCAAAACCTTGTTTGCCAAGAAGAGCGAACATGTTTTTCTTGTATGCCTCAACGCCAGGTTGGTCAAAAGGATTCACTTCTAGCATGTATCCGCTTAATGCGCATCCCATCTCGAAGAAGTAGATCAATTCGCCTATTGTTGATGCTGATATTTCAGGAATTTGAATTACGATATTAGGTACGCCTCCGTCTACGTGTGCAAGTATGGTTGCTGTCTCAGCGGTGCGGTTTACTTCCGACAAACGTCTGCCTGCGATGTAATTAAGTTGATCGAGGTCGTTGTCGGCGAGAGGTATTCTCATTTCTTTTGTAGGTCTTTCTACTGATATGATGGTTTCAAATAAGTTGCGTAATCCGTCTTGTATGTATTGTCCCATTGAATGGAGGTCGGTGGTAAAGATATCGGAAGCTGGGAATATGCCTTTTCCGTCTTTGCCTTCGCTTTCGCCGTATAGTTGTTTCCACCATTCAGCTATATACTGAAGACGAGGTTCGTAGCTTACTAATATTTCGTTAGTCTTGCCGTCGTGATATAATGCTTGACGAGCTACGGCATATTGAGCTACAACATTATTGCTGTTTTGATTTTCCTTGCAATATGTTTCCATTGCCAGTGCGCCCTTCATGAGTTGTTCGATGTTTATTCCTGCTACAGCGATAGGGAGGAGGCCTACTGGAGTGAGTACTGAGTAACGTCCGCCTACGTTGTCAGGAACTATGTATGTCTTGTAGCCTTCTTCGTTTGCTAAAGTCTTGAGGGCTCCTCTTTCTTTATCTGTGATTGCCACGATACGTGTTCTGGCTTCTTCTTTTCCATATTTGTTTTCCAGATGGTTTTTCAAGATACGGAATGCGACAGCGGGCTCTGTGGTAGTTCCTGATTTGGATATTACTGCCATTGAATATTCTTTGTTGTCGAGGAGTTCGAGTAATTCTACCATATATTCCTCGCTCATGTTATGTCCCGCATAAACGACTTGAGTATTGCCGACCTTATTAATTAATGCACCAAACTGATGAGACAAGGCTTCGATGACAGCGCGTGCTCCGAGATATGAACCTCCAATTCCAACAACGACGAATATTTCTGATTTCTTACGAAGCGCTTCTGCCTGTTCTTTGATGTCTTGGATGAATTCTTTGGTCATCTCTGAAGGAAGAGTTGTCCATCCTAAAAAGTCATTGCCGGCACCTGACTTGTTGTATATGGTGTTAAAGGTATTCTCGATTTTATTGCTGAAACAGTGAAGCTGTTCATCATTGATGAAACCCTTGATATGCTTTAAATTGGTGCTAATTTGTATCATGGTAATAAGTGTTTATATTATGTTGCGAAGTTACAACATATTTTTGATAAAAACTATTGGGATGATAAAAAAAAGAGACCATCCTTGAGCAAGGACGGTCTCGAGAACCAAAAACCAAAATTTATGAAACCTTACGAATGATAGTCATCATTCGCGTTGCAAATATACATATTTTTTCTCAAATCTTAATATTAATTAACTAAAATCTTAATTTTTTTGTGAATCTTAGTTAAAAATTGTTAAAAAGTGAGAAAAACATTTATAAATGTTTGGAGAAACACCTATTTCAATCTTATCTTTGCACGCTGAAAATAATAAACACAAACTAAACAATATAATGTAATAAGTCTAAAGTAAAAGCGAGAAGTGGTAATCTGTTAGGTAGGCAATATAATGAATCATTTTATGATGAATTATATTAAACTAAACGAAGCTAATTTATAATGACTAAAATTACTATGAAAAAGACAGTTAAAATTCTATTAATAGAAGGTGATAAGAGTTTGGGTTACATACTTAAGTCTTATCTTACAGCTAAGGGATATCCTACTGTATTATGTGTAGATGGCGCTGAGGCTTTAGTGCGTTTTGAAAACGAAGCATTTGATTTTGTGATCTCGTGTGTGGTGCTAAGTACTATAGATGGTTTTTCACTGGCTGAAAAAATCAAGAAGTGCGACATTAATATTCCATTTGTGTTTTTAACATCAAGATCATCAAGAAGCGATGTGTCTCGTGGATTTGAATTGGGTGCAGATGATTATATCACAAAACCCTTCAGCATGGATGAGCTTCTTGATAGAATAAAGGCCATTTGCCGAAGGACTGTGCTGCGTCCTAATAACGATCATGTTTTTCGTCTCGCGTCTTATACCTTCGACAGCGTCAGACATGTTTTGATAAGAAATGGTGTTGAGAAGAAACTTACAGCTAGAGAACTGGATCTGCTATATCTGTTCTGTGAATATAAGAATCGTGTTGTGGAGCGTTCTTTCGCCTTGCAGAGAATATGGCATAAAGAGAATTATTTTAATGCACGCAACATGGATGTCTATATCAATAAAATCAGGAAACTCTTAAAAGATGATCCTAATGTGGAATTGCAAAACATCCATGGTATAGGTTATAAGCTTGTAGTCAAAGACTGATTTCTATTCTTCAATGATTCGCTCCCTATAAGATGAGTATGGAAAGCGTGAACCTAATTTTGTCTCCCAGTATGTTATGTTGACTGATGAAGGTGGAAGAGAATTGGTCTTGTCTTTGATGATATTCCAGAAATAATCTGAGTTTGGACCTTTGCTGGTGTTAGTTAGGACGATAATGGTTTTGTCGTTGACGTCATCTCTGATGAAGAATGACCTATATGCCTTCCACCATCCATAATGGAAATAACATCCTGGATACTTGCTAGGTATTCTCCAGCCAAAGCCATAGTTGTCTTTGCGTTTCTTGCTCTTCGGACTTCCTGGCTTGAAGGCCTCGTCTTGTATGGTGTCAGGAATGAGTAATCCATAATCGACGGCTGTCCAAAATTTGAACATGTCTTCGGTGTTGGATATCATAATCTTGTCGCCTTTGACTCCATTGAGGTATTCGTTCGGAGCTTGCATAGGACGACGTCGGTCCATATAATAACCTTGCACTACGTTTTCCAGATATGCTGATACCAATGTGTCGGGACGCATCTCGTAAATGTATGAATCGTCCATGCCAAGAGGCTCGAAAATTCTGACCCTCATGAAATCGGCAAATGACATGCCTGATACTCGTTCTATTATAGATGCCAGAAGTGCATAGTTGACGTTGCTGTAATTGAAGCCTTTGTCTGGTTTGAAATATGGTGTAGGCTGATGCTTTACATAATATTCAATCATATCATCGTTGAGGAATGGCTTTTTTCTATCAGGCCAGTATGCGTCGGCCAGACTCTCGTATCTCGATAATCCTGAACGATGGTTCAAAAGAAGTCGTGTTGTGATGCCTTCGTATGGGAATTCGGGTATGTATTCTCGGATGTCAATGTCGTAGTCAATCTTGCCTTCATTCTTCAAAATCATGACGGCTTCGGCGGTGAACATCTTCGATACAGAACTGAGCTGGAACTTGTCTCCTATTTGAAGGCTATCGCGTCTGTTTCTTATATCGCGGAATCCCCATGCCTTGTTATAAACTATGCGGCCTTGTTCTGCATACAAGACAGTTCCGTTAAAACCGACTTTTCTTCTTAAATTGCTGAATACTTTGTCGATGCTCTCTGCTTTCTTCTTGATGATATATTCATCAAGGCTGATGAAAATGCTGTCTACATTAATCACAGGCAAGGCCTTTACGATTTCCGGTTCAATGATAGCTTCGTCCTTTTTGGAACATGAATATAATGTCGTTATAAAAAAGACTATTATGAATGTGAAAAAATATTTGTAATATGAAGTAGATATTTTTCTTGCCATCGATTTTAATTTTATGAAAGATGCAAAGATACAAAAAAGAAAAAAATAATTGATAAAAAACTGTTGTCCGTTGTCTGTTGTCCGTTGTCTTTTATTATCTTTGCAACAATTCATTATTTAATAATTAATCGACAGAATTTTATGTCTCAATTTCAAGATTACAATTTGAACCCGGCTATACTGAGGGCTATTGAAGAGCTGGGATTCAAAGAACCTATGCCAATCCAACAGGAAACATTGCCTGTTTTATTGTCTCAAAGAACTGATATGGTTGGCCTCGCTCAGACAGGTACCGGTAAAACCGCAGCATTCGGACTTCCTTTGCTCCAGAATATCGATGCGACACAACGTTGCGTTCAGGCTTTGGTGCTTTGCCCGACTCGCGAACTCTGTGTTCAAATTACTAAAGACCTTAAGAATTTCTCTAAATATATACCTGAAATTCTAGTGGTGCCGGTCTATGGTGGAGCAAGTATTGAAAATCAGTTCAAAGAATTAGCCAAGAAACCTCAAATCATAGTCGCAACACCTGGTCGTCTTGAAGATATGATACGTCGTAATAAGGTCGACTTCACTAATGTCAAGACTATCGTTCTCGACGAAGCTGACGAAATGCTCGATATGGGTTTCCAAGAAGACGTCGACGCTATCCTCGAATATATGCCTGCTGAAAAGAATATCCATCTCTTCTCAGCGACAATGCCGGTGGAAGTCGAGAAAATCCTTAACCATTATATGACTGATCCTGTGAGAATCTCCATCGGACAGAAAAATTCAGGTACAGCAAACGTTCGCCATATTCATTATTTAATCAGAGCTAACGATCGTTATCTCGCTTTGAAACGTTTCATCGACTACACTCCATCAATCTATGGTATCGTTTTCTGTAGAACTAAACTTGAAACTCAAGAAGTGGCAGATAACCTTATACATGATGGATATAACGCAGCATCATTGCACGGTGACCTTTCTCAAGCTCAACGTGACTTGGTGATGAATCACTTCCGTCAACGTTACCTGCAAATTTTGGTGGCAACAGACGTGGCAGCTCGTGGTATAGATGTCAGCGACCTTACACATATTATCAATTATAACTTGCCTGACGAAACTGCTGTATATATCCATAGAAGCGGTCGTACAGGTCGTGCAGATAAAACAGGTGTCTGTTTGAGCCTTATCCACTCTCGCGAAAAACATAAGATTAAAGCTATCGAAAAACAACTCGGTCAGACTATCGAAAGAGCGATGGTGCCATCAGCAAAGCAGGTTTGCGAAAAACAACTTTTCAACCATATCGACCGCCTCGAAAAAGTCGATATTATGCGTGATGACATCGCTGATTATCTTCCAATAGTTTTCAGAAAATTAGGCTGGTTGTCTCCAGAAGAACTCATTACTAGAGTGGTGGCTCTCAACTTCAACCGTTTCCTCGATTATTATAAAGATGCTAAAGATCTTAACTTCGACGATTCTAAACCTGAAAAGAAAGAAAAGAAATCTAAAGAAAAGAAAGATTACGACGATAGCGGGTTGCAACGTCTCTTCTTCAGCAAAGGCAAGAAAGATAAGATTAAACCTAATAATATCATCGGTAAGATAAACGATGTCACAGGAACCAAAGACATCCGTATCGGTAGAATCGATATGATGGAAAACTTCTCATTCGTCGATGTAGATCAAGACCAGGCTCAATTTATCGTTGACTGTTTCGCCGATGAGAGAAAAAATAAAGAAGGTATACGCGTCGAGATAACAACTTCTGATCCTAAACCTAAAAAGAAGAAAGACAAGGAAAACAAGGAAGAAGACGGTTCAAAGAAACGCCGCAAGCAATTCGACGACGACAGACCAGAACGCAAGAACCGCGACAAATACGGCGATAGAAGCTATAAAGCCGAAGGAAAAAAAGAGTCAAGAAGAGATTCTAAAAAGGATTCTAGAAAAGATTCAAAGAAAGAATCAAGAAAAGATAGAAACGACTCTGGTCGCAGAGGCAGAAATAGAAGCAGATAAAATCTTAAGATATGATTCGTAGGGACGTGATTTATCGCGTCCCTTTTTACATTTTCCTGAACGAAGTCTTTAAGTCAAAACCGTGACTTATTATCTTGGTTTCATTGTCTGGCTCTGAAATGGGTTCTTGTTTCATACTCCAAAGATAATTCTCAATGTCTGTATAAACATCTCGTTTGTCTAAATCGTCTTTTATATATTTTAACCAATTGGTAGATTGTTCGGTGAAAATTATATTTTTGATGATATAATCGTAAGATTTGAAATGCTGATTTTCATATGTCCCATAATGATGAAATAGAAAAACAGGCGTCTCAATCTGCCTGAATAAATCTTC
The DNA here is from genome assembly GCA_017561025.1 of Bacteroidales bacterium. Taxonomy (GTDB): domain Bacteria; phylum Bacteroidota; class Bacteroidia; order Bacteroidales; family F082; genus Limimorpha. The sequence continues at coordinate 113,406 of JAFZDU010000108.1, forward strand.
GTCTTTCCATGACGATTTGAAGTTAGAAAGTCTCCGATGCTCTGAACCCCATTTATATTTGTTCTCTATTTGAATGTTAGAATTGATTTTCTTTAAGAATTCGTTCAACTCTTCGTTTGTGTCCGCAACTTCAAAGGGAACAATGACTTGTTCTTGTGTTAATAGATTTTCGTAGTTATTAACAATAGTAGGAATGATATAACAATATGGATATATCCCAACTATTACATAGGTGACAAAATAATTTTTTATGTTCCAACTATCTGAGTATGGTATCCTTTTGTTGAAATAATCCTTGATTTTATTATGTTCGTCGAGTTCTTCAGTTTTGGGAATTCTCACAAATACAATATCATCGGATGTGTCGTGCCCAAATCCTGAATAATCATAGAAGTCTTTTTTATTGTGTCTACTTATAATCTTCATAATGATATTGGTTTACCATAATAACTACTTGACAACTTTATAATTGTTACATGTGCTTGCAAATATAATGCTAAATCGAAGATGTGTCAAGTGTTTTTGTGTTAAAAATCATTGACTTAGAGTTAATATTTATTAAGAAAATAAATGTAATTAATAAAACTTTTTTTCTCTATTTTTGTACATATTAATATATGTGAACAAAGTCATTTGCCTTTAGTCATAAATTATGAATACAATCGAATCAATAAATAATATAGTCCAGAAACAGAGAGAATATTTTCTGTCAAATGAAACAAAATCGATTAGTTTCAGATTGAAACAACTGAATAAATTGAAGGAATCTATAGAGACTCATATCGATGATATTTATGAAGCTTTGTGGAATGACCTTCATAAATGCAAGGAAGAAGCCTTTCTGACGGAGATAAGCATTGTGTTAAATGAAATAAATGATCATATAAAACATTTGAAAAGATGGGCGAAACCTAATAAGGTAAAGACTCCTCTGTATCTGATGCCGTCGAAGAGTTTCGTGATGTATGAACCTTATGGGGTGGCCTTGATTATAGCGCCTTGGAATTATCCATTCCATCTGATGTTCGCTCCTTTGATTGGAGCTATATCTTCAGGCTGCTGTGTCGTCTTGAAACCTTCGCCTTATTCACAATATACGTCAGAAGTGATGCAGACAATAATCGATGAGACTTTTGACCCGGAATATATTATGATGATACAAGGTCATAGAGACGTCAATCAGGCGTTGCTCGCACAGAAATTCGACTTTATATTTTATACCGGAAGCCCTGATATGGGTAGGGTGGTGATGGAAGCAGCTTCTAAGAATCTGTCTCCAGTGGTGCTTGAACTCGGAGGAAAAAGTCCTTGTATAGTTGATAAAGACTGTAACCTCGAATTCGCGGCGAGAAGAATAGTGTGGGGTAAGACAATAAATGCAGGCCAGACCTGTGTCGCTCCAGATTATATGTTCGTACATGAATCGGTGAAAAAAGAACTGATTGCTAAGATGATAGAATGCGTAGAATATTTCTACGGAAAGGATATGAAGAAAAGCGATTCTTTCTGCCGTATCATCAACGACAAGTCGTATAAAAGACTGGTGTCGTATCTCAACGAAGGCGAAATCATTTACGGCGGCGACTGCGATGAGAATGAAAGGTACATACAGTTTACGCTCCTTGATGTTAACAACTCGGATCTTTCTGTCTCTGCGTCTTTGCGACTTTGTGATACTAATGTGATGAAGCAGGAAATTTTCGGACCAATCTTGCCTGTTGTCACCTATAACAATATAAATGAGGTTGTCGATTATGTGATTAATAGGCCAAAGCCTTTGGCGCTATATTATTTCGGCAAGGATAAAAACGCTTTCGACCTTTTGAATAAAACCACTTCTGGTGGTGTGTGTATAAACGATACAATCTTGCATGTTGGTAATGATTATTTGCCTTTTGGCGGAGTCGGGGATAGCGGCATGGGAAAATATCACTCTCATGAAAGTTTTCTGGCCTTCAGCAATAAGCGTGCAGTATTGAAATCATCGAATAAAATCGACTTTGCAATGAAATATCCTCCGTACGAAAAAATAAGTTTGATAAAGAAGCTGATGTAATGAAGCCGTTTTACGATTTCCAATACATTATTATAGATAAAGTCCGGTATTATTACTGGACTTTTTTAATGTCCCTCCCCCTATATTAATTAATAAGGTGTATCTATCCGCACACTGGCCGTGCATGTAAGCATGTTTTTTTTGTGTTCGGGCGTCCCGGCGCGGCCGTCGGGCTTTCCGCTGTATCTTTTCCGTCTCCGCTGCCGCTCTGCCGTCAAAGGATGCCGCTCCAATCCCTGACGCTTCCTGTCGCTGCCATGTCCGTCCATCTGCCCTGAAACCGTCTCGTCCGCTGTCCGTGATCGTTCCGTGCGTCCGTTCCGGCGCTGATTCCGCGTCTTTCC